>NZ_CP015079.1:1875731-2188353 GCF_001653335.1 Nocardioides dokdonensis FR1436 | reverse complement strand
TGTTTTCACTCCCGACGCGACAAACCGCCTACGAGCCCTTTACGCCCAATAATTCCGGACAACGCTCGCACCCTACGTATTACCGCGGCTGCTGGCACGTAGTTGGCCGGTGCTTCTTCTGTGGGTACCGTCACTTGCGCTTCGTCCCCACTGAAAGAGGTTTACAACCCGAAGGCAGTCATCCCTCACGCGGCGTTGCTGGATCAGGCTTCCGCCCATTGTCCAATATTCCCCACTGCTGCCTCCCGTAGGAGTCTGGGCCGTGTCTCAGTCCCAGTGTGGCCGGTCACCCTCTCAGGCCGGCTACCCGTCGAAGCCTTGGTAGGCCATTACCCCACCAACAAGCTGATAGGCCGCGAGCACATCCCCCACCGAAAAACTTTCCACACAGAACCCATGCAGGTCTGTGTCGTATCCGGTATTAGACCCCGTTTCCGAGGCTTATCCCGAAGTGAGGGGCAGATTACTCACGTGTTACTCACCCGTTCGCCGCTCGTGTACCCCGAAGGGCCTTACCGCTCGACTTGCATGTGTTAAGCACGCCGCCAGCGTTCGTCCTGAGCCAGGATCAAACTCTCCGTTGAAAAACAACACCACACCTTCCCCCTTGAGGGCCGATGCAGCAAAAAGAGATGCCCCCGACAAGAGAACAAAACTGACAATTGCCAGAATCATCGTCTTACCAAAGAAACCATCAACCACACCCACCCCAAAAGGGCTTCGGTGATCGACGGGGCATAACAAACTAATTCGTCGACTATGACACACTGTTGAGTTCTCAAGAATCAGACGCACACCGTCCTGCAACCTCTCGGCTCCAGCGGCGGGGCAACCTGCAGAAACTTACCGGTTGTGGTAGTCCGCGTCAACTCGGTGAGCTGGGCGGAACCCCGTCTCCGACGAGTTCCTCACCCACGGCGCGCCGAGAGAACTCCCAGCGGGTCCTGCTGCTGGAAGTTCCGGCCGGCTGGCCGAAGGTGGCTGCTCCTGCGGCCTTCCCTTGCGGGCGGCTGCCGGGGCAACGACGAGAAACTTAGGCCCCGTCCTGCCGTGGGTCAATTCGGCGCGAACCGAGTCCCCCGACGGCGGTCCCGGCAGGTCCTGCCCGGGCAGTCGGTGCAGATGACCAAGGTCCCTGGCGTGCTCGGGCAGCGGGACGAAGGCTGGGGTGATGGCTGACGACCGGGTGACTCCTCACACGGATGCACCGCAGTGGCGCGGGCTCCTCGTCACCGGCGGCTGGTGCGCCTTCGCGGTCGTGGCGATGATCGTCGTGGAGGTCGGCCGGTACCTGCTCTGGCCCCCGCCGACCTCGACCGCGGGGTTCTACGCCCTGCTGCTGGACCACCCGGTCCTGGGTCTGGTCTCGCTCGACCTGCTCTTCATCGTGTCGAACACCCTGACGTTCCTGGTCTACGTCGCCCTGGGTCTCGCACTGTGGCGGGTCAGCCGGTCAGCGGTGGTGGTCGCGCTCGCGTTCGCCGTCGTCGGCACGGCTGCCTTCATGTCCTCCACACGCCCCGTGGAGATGCTGACGCTCGCCACCACGTACGCCGATGCCGACGAAGCGGAACGGACGGCGCTGCTGGCCACGGGCGACGGCATGCTCGCCACCTGGCAGGGCACCGGGTACGTCGTCTACTACTACCTCGGCTTCGCCACCCTGCTGATCCTGAGCGTCCTCATGCTGCGATCCGCGGTCTTCAGCCGCGCCACGGGAGCGTGGGGCCTGGCCAGCGCCGTCCTCATGGTCGTCCCTGCCACCTTCGGGCAGGTCGGCCTGGTGCTCGCGGTGGTGTCGCTGGCGCCGTGGTCGGTCTTCGCCGTCCTGGTGGGTCGGCGACTGCTGCACCTCTCTCGACCCGCGGAGACCACCCACCGGGCTGTCCGACCCGGCCGGGCTCACAGCTAGAACATGCGCCAGACCACCGCGGTGCCGGCGGTGACGAGGCCACCCAGCGCGAGCGGCATCAACGTGGCGAAGGTGGTCCACCTGACGGACCCTGTCTCCCGCCAGATGGTCAGCACCGTGGTGCTGCAGGGGTTGTGCAGCAGACAGAACAGCATCAGGTTGACCGCCGTCAGCAGGGTCCAGCCGCCGACACCGACGAGCACCGTGCTCGCCTCCAGGTCGGACATGTCGAGCATCACCCCCGCTGCGGTGCCCGGCGCAGCGTGCAACGTCAAGGTGAGCATGAGGATCGTGGGTATGACGATCTCGTTGGCGGGGATCGCCACGAGGTAGGCCAGCAGGATCACACCGTTGAGGCCCAGCACCCAGCCCGCCGGTTCCAGTGCGTCGACGAGGTACATGGCGAGACTGGTGCTGCTGATCTCGACGTTGCCGAGGAGCCAGATCACCGCGCCCGCCGGGGCCGCCATCACCAGGGCCCTCTTCAGCACCTTGAAGGTGCGGTCCACCATGCTGGTGTAGATCGTGCGCCACACCTGCGGTCTCCGGTAGGGCGGGAGCTCCAGGGAGTACACCGATGTCTCGCCACGCAGGATCGTGTGCGAGAGGAACCACGAGACGACGATCGTCGTGGCGATCCCGACCAGAGCCACGAGCACGACGCTTCCGGCGGCCAACAGCCCGGCGAGGGCCGGGGGCGCCATCGAGCCGATGAAGATCGTGCCCATCAGGATGAGAGTGGGCCACCGCCCGTTGCAGACGCTGAAGTTGTTCGTGATGATCGCGATCAACCGTTCGCGGGGGCTGTCGATGATGCGAGTAGCCGTCACCCCGGCGGCGTTGCAGCCGTAGCCCATCATCATGGTCAGCGACTGCTTGCCATGCGCACCGGCGCCAGCGAAGAGCCGATCGAGGTTGAAGGCGACCCGTGGCAGGTAGCCGAAGTCCTCGAGCAACGTGAAGAGCGGGAAGAAGATCGCCATCGGGGGAAGCATCACCGCCACCACCCAGGCGGTCCCCAGGTACACCCCGTCCACGAGGAGCCCGGTGACCCACCACGGGGCACCGACCGCCTCGAAGCCGCTGCGCAGCCAGGTGTGCCCATGATCCACCAGCCCCACGAAGAGCAGGTCCGAGGGCACCGCAGCACCTGCGATGGTGAACCAGAAGACCCCGTAGAACAGCACCCCCATCACGACGAAGCCCCACACCGGGTGGGTCAGGGCACGGTCGAGCACCTGATCCACGGTCGGCCTCCGCGAGCCGTCCTCCGGGGAGTCCGTCGAGACACTGCTGCGAGCGATGGCGGCAGCATCGTCGAATATCGAGGTCACCACGCCCTCGCTCAAGTCGTCGGGCATGGTGTGGCGCAGCCTCGCTGCCGCCTCGAGGACCGGACTGCTCACGAGGCCGCTCATGAGGCCGCTCTTCTCGCCTGCTGCTGGGCCAGCTCGCCCAGCGTCCCGTTCCGGACGGCACGCTCCATGCCAGGGTCACCCTCGAGCAGACGCAGCGCCACCCATCGTGCGTTGGCGAGTCCTGGGAACCCGGCGACCAGGTGGCCCGCCAGCTCGTCGATGGCACGGGAGACGACCGGCTCGAACCGTTGCTCGCGCCGGCGGCGCCTTCTCGGGGAGGCGCCGACCGTCTCCGCGATCGCCGCCATCAGCTCAGGGAGACCCTCACCGCGACGAGCCACCATCGGCACCACCGGCACGCCGAGCGCGCGGGTCAGGTGTCGGAGGTCGATCTCCGTGCGGTGCCGCCTGGCCTCATCCATCAGGTTGAGGGCCACAACCACTCGATCGGTGACCTGCAAGATCTGCAGGACCAGGTTGAGGTTGCGCTCGAGTCGGGTCGCGTCGACCACGACCACCGTCGCATCGGGCTCCCCGAAGAGGAGGAAGTCCCGCGAGACCTCCTCGTCACGGCTCCCGGCAAGCAGTGAGTAGGTGCCCGGCAGGTCGACGACCTTGAAGGACCGCTCATTGAAGCCGTACGCGCCTTCGGCTCGCGCGACCGTGGTGCCCGGCCAGTTGCCGACGTGCTGCCGCAACCCGGTCAAGGCGTTGAAGACAGTGCTCTTCCCCGTGTTGGGGTTGCCGGCCAGTGCGACGACGACGTCGCACCCACTCGTCGCGAGGCCGAACTTCTTGAGGTTCGAGACCCCGTTGAGGGCACATCCCCCACACGCGTGGTCCACCGCTCCGGTCCCGGCCTCCAGCATCGGGAGGTCGACCCTCATCGCTCGTCCTGCAGGACGATGTGGATGCCCCGTGCCTGCGAGCGCCGCAGGGCGATGAGGGTGCCGCGCACCCGGTAGGCGGTCGGGTCTCGGAGGGGGCTCCTGGTCTCTGAGCGGACCTCCACACCCGGGAGGACCCCGAGATCCATGAGCCGCCGCCGTTCTGCGCCCGTGGCTTCCAGACTGGTCACCACTGCACATCCCCGACGCGGCAGCTCGTCCAGGGTCATGACTCCACCGCTGCGGCACAGCCCCCGCGGCCAGCCCGAGCGCTGCCGATCGGCTCGCTGCCCATCGGCGCTGCGGGAATGGCGCGACCGTGATGATCATGTCGCGGGAAGCCGAGAGCCGCGTCGATCAGCTCCTCCACCCCGTGGCTGAGGTTGCGCTCGAGCATGGTGACCTCCTCGGGTATCTCCTCGCACGTGAGTCCGAGGACTCGGTGCAAGAAGGTCTCCACCAGAAGACGTCGGCGTGTGCCTGCCGGGTCCTCGTGGTCCTGTCCGTTCCCCCTCCGCTCGTCCTCGGAGGGGAGGGGGACCTGCACATGGATGCTGGTCCTCGTCATGCGGCGGAGCCTAGGGTGATGCGTCTCACTGTCGTGTCGCAATCTGAGACACCAGGGTGAGTACCGATCCCGCCAGGACCGCCGCCGACGCGCCGGCCAACATCCACGGCGCCATCCGGTTGGTGAGACGCAGCCGCCCCTCCAGACAGGCGGGCACCATCCCAGGGGTGAGGTGGCCTGCTGCTGCGTTGCGCAGCAGCAGGCTCCCCACGAGCAATGCACCGATGGCCATCAGCTGCAACCCGTTGCCCATTGCTCGCACCCCCTCAGTAGATGTTCGAGGGGCGAACCATGCCCTCGGCGAGGTCGCCGAACCCGGGAGCCATGATGGCTCCCGGGTTCCCGAACACTTCCTCGACCACGGCCGTCTCGGTGGTGATCAGGAGAGCAGCGATGGAGGCTGCACTCTCCAGGGCCGCCCGCGTCACCTTGAACGGGTCGATGATCCCCGCCTCGAGCATGTCGACGTACTCGCCCGTGAGTGCGTCGAAGCCGTGCGACGTCGGCATTCCTGCGACCGCCGCCACCACCTCGTCACCGTCGTAGCCGGCGTTGATCGCGATCCACCGGAGCGGCTCCTCCAGTGCTAGCCGGACGATCTCGCGCCCGACCGCGTCGTCGCCGCTGAGCTCGACCCGGGACACGGCCTCCTGGGCGTGGACCAGTGCGGCGCCCCCGCCTGCCACCACTCCTTCCTCCAGCGCGGCGCGAGTGGCAGAGAGTGCGTCGTCGACACGCAGCATCCGTTCCCGCAGCTCCACGTTCGTGGCGCCACCGACCTTGATGACCGCCACGGTGCCGGCCAGCCGAGCCAGCCTCAGCTGCAGGCTGTCCTGATCCGCGTCCAGGCGGGCACGCTCGAACTGCGTCTCCAGCTGCGCGATGCGGATCTCGACGAGGTCCTTGTCGCCGTGCCCTCCCACCATGGTGGTGTCGCTGTCGGTGATCGTGATGCGATCACACGAGCCGAGCTGCTCGCGCGTGACCTCGCTCAGCTCCAGGCCGGTGTCCTTCGCGATCACCTGACCGCCGAGTGCCACCGCGAGGTCCTGCAGCTCCGCGATGCGGCGATGGCCGAAGCCGGGCGCTCGCACCACCACCGAGGACATGGTGTTGTGCATGTTCCCGCCGACCAGCAGCTGCAGCGCCGGACCGTCGACGTCCTCCGCCAGGACGACCAGCGGTCGCTCGGCGCGCTTGGCGACCTCGAGGGTGGGCATGATGTCCTGGACCTGCGTGATCTTCTTGTTGGTCAGCAGGATCACCGGGTTCTGGTAGACCGTCTCCATCTTCTCCTGGTCGGTGACCATGTATCCGGAGATGTAGCCGTGGCCGAACTCGATGCCGTCCACGACGTCCACCGAGAGTCCCAGCGTCTCGGACTCCTCGGTGGTGACGATGCCGTTTCGTCCCACCCGGGCGACCGCCTCGGCGATGACGCGCCCGATCGCGTCGTCGTCGCTGGCAGCCAGGGACGCGACTCGCTCCAGGTCGTCCTGTCCCGACACGTCGACGGCCGACTCCGCGAGCGTCTTGACCAGGACGGGGATCGTCCGTTCGATGCCGCGGCGCACCCGCATCGGGTTGGCGCCGGCGGTCACGGCGGCCATGCCCTCGCGCACCATCGCCTGCGCCAGCACCGTGGCGGTGGTCGTGCCGTCACCGACCACGCCGTTGGTCTTCATGGCGACTTCCTTGACCAGCTGGGCCCCCATGTTGGCGAAGGGCTCGCGGAGCTGGATCTCCTTCGCGATCGTCACTCCGTCGTTGGTGATGGTGGGGGGGCCGGTGAGCTTCTCCAGCACCGCGTTGCGACCCTTCGGCCCCAGCGTCACCTTGACCGCATCAGCCAGGGCGTTGACCCCGGACTCCAGCAGCCGCCGTGCTTCCTCGTTGAACCTCAGTTCCTTAGCCATGTCGAACAACCCTTCACGTAGCAATCGATGGTCTGTTGATGGGTGTTGCCGTGCCTCAGGGGACGAGGATCGCCCGGCCCCGGACCCGTCCGTTGTCGAGATCGTCGAGCGCTCGCTGGAAGTCCGCGAGCGGGTAGGTCGTGGTGTGCAGCCGGACGTCGCCCCTGGCCGCCAGGACCATGAGCTCCTGCAGGTCGTTGTAGGAACCGACGAGGTTGCCGATGAAGTTGATCTCGGTGGAGATCACGTCGATGGTCGGCACGTCGATGTTCTCGCCGTAGCCGACGACGTAGTAGCTCCCGGCCCGGCGCAGCATCGCGATGCCCTCGGCGGTCGCACCGCCCTCGCCGACGAAGTCGACGACGGCCTCAGCGCCGTTGCCGCCGGTGTGTTCGAGCACCTGGGCCACATGACGTCCATCAGCGAGCACCACGTGGTCGGCGCCGATCTCCAGGGCCAGGTCGAGGGCCGCCTGGTTGCGATCCACGACGATGATCGTCGCCGCCGAGATCGCCTTCATGACCTGGATGCCGATGTGGCCCAGGCCGCCGGCCCCGATCATCACGCAGACGTCCCCGGGTCGGGTGGCCCGAGCAGCCTTGGCCACTGCGTGGTAGGCGGTCAGGCCGGCGTCGGCCAGTGCGGCGACGCCGGCCGGTTCCAGCGAGTCGTCGATCCTGACGACGCTGCGTGCGTTGGTGAGCAGGTACTCGGCGTACCCGCCGTCGGTGTCGATGCCGGGGAACTTGCTGTTCTCGCAGTGCACGTCGTCACCGAACCGGCAGGCGCGGCACAGCCCGCAGGTCATCAACGGGTGCAGGATCACCTTGTCCCCCACCACCACGTTGCTGACGGCGTCGCCGACGGCATGGACCCAGCCGGCGTTCTCGTGCCCGATCGTGTAGGGGAGCTCGACTCCCGACTTGGCCTCCCACTGACCTTCCAGGACATGGAGGTCGGTACGACACACTCCTGCGCCGCCGATCCTCACCACCACGTCGAGGGGCCCTTCCACCTGGGGGTCCGGCACCTCTGTCATCTGCATCTTCGTGTGGTAGCCGACAACCTGAACCGCCCTCATGAAGCACTCCTCGTCACGAGCCGGGTGTTGGTGATGCGGGTCGCCAGGTCTTCCTCGTCCTCGTAGCGGGTGGCCAGCAGCCCCCGGCAGAAGTGGGAGTTCCCCTCGATGGAGATCCGGACCGACTTCGCGAAGCGCAGCCTGAGCGGGATGTCATCAGGCGGCACCGGCACCCCGAGCTCATCGACGAACACCGACGAATCGGGAGCGATGTCCAGCCCCAGGGTGGCTCGCCTGCGCAGCAGCGCCTCCTTGAACTGACCGCCAGGGAGGTTGCGCAACCGCAAGCGGTAGATGTCGGACACAGCGAGGCCGGAGTTCTTCAACCGGTCCTCGATGCAGCGCTCCATCGCAGCGGTGTGCGCCTTGCGCTGGAAGATCAGTCGAAGCTCGTCGAGGCTGTCCTCGGCCTCGACCCCGAAGGTCCCGCGGAAGCCGGCATCCGCGGCCATCCCGGCGTTGATCTTCTCGGAGTCGTGGTGGTCGTCCAGGAACACATGGACCCGCCCGATGTCCTCCACACGCCGCAGCGCGTCACGAGCATCGGACACCATCAGGTAGGCGAAGTTGGGGGAACAGAAGGACGTCGGCAGACGTACGTGCACCGACACACCGTGCTCGTCGATCTCGATGGAGCGCACGAAGCCGAGATCGGTGATGGGCTCGTCGAGCTCGGGGTCGAGGACCGTCGACAGGGCAGCGAGCACCTCTGCCTCGAGGGACATCGTCGCGACGATCATGACGCGACGGCCTGCTTGGCCCCGGGAGCCACCTCCGTCTCGGCAACGCCGGCGGTGGTCGGCAGCCGCAGGTGCTCGGGAACGTCGATGTCATAGAGCGCAGCGGCGTTGAGGCCGAGGATCTTCTTGCGCTGCGCGGTCGTGATCGGCGCATAGTCGCTGAGGTCCTCGGGGATCTGGAAGTCCACGAACTTCTCGATCAACCACTTGGGGGTCCACAGCGCGTAGTCGCTGGAGAAGGTCATCTTGTCCTCCCCCACCCAGTAGAGGAGCTCGCCGATCACCTCGGCGAAGTAGCGCGGCCGGGTGTGGATGAACGGCATCACGACCGAGAGGCCGGCGTACACGTTCGACTCCTGGGTGGCGATCCAGCAGAAGTCCTCCAACCGGGGCAGGCCACAGTGCTCGACGATGAAGTTCAGGTCCAGGTAGTCCGAGGCGACGGCGTCCACGTCGGCGACGTCGAACGCGTCGCGGTCCAGCGGCTTGAGCGTGGGGCCCTTGTGCACGTGGATGTTCGTGATGCCCAGCTCGAGGCACTTCTCGAGGTAGGTCCGGCAGCCAGGGTCGCTCAGCTTGTATCCGCGCGAGTCACCGAACCACTCGGCCGTGTACAGCTTGATGCCCCGCAGGTTGAACCGCTCGGCGTCGGCCTCGAGCTGCTTCAGTCCCGCCTCGCCGTTGCGGGGGTCGAAGGAGTGGTTGTAGGTGAGCTTCTCCGGATACTTCTGGGTCAGGGCCCAGCTCTCGTCCGAGCAGGAGAACCCACGCTTGTAGAACTCCATCAGCATCGTGGACTGGAAGATGGCGTGATCGACGTACCCGTCCTCGAAGAGGTCCTTCATCAGGCGCTCGCCGCCGTAGTAGACGTACTCCTCGTAGCTCCACTTCTCGGAGTCCGGGCTCAGGTTGGTGTGGTAGTCGAAGAAGCAGTCGATGAACTCCTGGCCGTGGATGTTCTTCTGGTTCTCCTTGCGCCCGTCCCACAGGTGAACGTGACTGTCGACGATGAAATAGTCTTCGCCATCTTTGCTGTACATCTCATGCCTCGCTTCTGGTGCGTGAGTGGTCTGTCAGAAGTCCCGCCCGGAACCACAGACCCGGGTCCCGGACGGGACGCTCGTGGTGGTTCAGGTCGCGACGTTGAGGTCGAAGCCGATGTATTCGGCCGCATCTTCGGGGCTGGCGAACAACATGGTCTTGTCGTCCAGGTGGACCATCCGCCCGTAGTGCGTGGAGCTGATCTCCTCGAACGTCGAGCCATCGAAGTCCGTGCCCAGCGCGTCGGTGAGCTCGTCGTAGTCGAACTCCAGGAGCGTGGGGCCGTCGACCCGGATCATGGACGGGTACTCGGTCAGCTCGACCCCGTCCTTCTCGCCCATCACCTCAGCGACGGCCCGCCCGATCGGCGTGTTCATCAGCGTGACGCCGCACATGTTGGAGAACTCCACGTCGGATCCGAATTGCATGCTCACTGGTTCAGCTCCTGGGGGATGTCGAGCCCGAGGTCCTCGAGCAGCGATGCGAACTTCGAGCTGGCGTTGGCCAGGCTGGTCGCGAAGGTGACGTGCTTGTCTGCCGGCTGCGACCAGATCGGCTGCAGGGCATAGGCGGCCTCCAAGCACCTGGGGACCCAGGTGCTGAGCCACGAGCCGAACAGCTCCTTGTTCGCTGCGCCGTGCTCCTCGTCCTGGGTCAGGAGCCGGAACAACGCTCGGGTGTAGCCCAGGTCCCGGTCGTAGTCGTGCTCGCCGGTACCGACGATCGTCGGAGTGATGTAGTCACCGTTGCGTGCCGAGATCTGCATCACCAGCTCGGTGCGGAACAGCGACCCGACCAGCTGCTCGAAGACGATGTTCGTGGCGAACAGCAGCTCGCACCAGTCGCCCACGGCCGTGAGCTGCTCGACGACCTGCCGGGTCGGCTGCCACTCCGGCGCCTGCTGCCACACCTCGCGGTGCTCGGCGCCATCGAACTCGACGTCGGCCTCGGACATGTCGAGGTTGAACAGGGCCAGGTCCTGGGCGAAGCGCATCTTGTGCGCCGCGTTGAAGGCCACTGCTGTGTTGATCATGTTGGTGGGCCCGGAGCGCTGGATGGAGGTGAACACATGCAGGGCCAGGCCGTTCTCCGCGTGCATCCACGCACCGATGTTCCGGCCGACGAACTTCAACCACGCGGAGTTCCAGCTGTCGTAGACCCTGGCCCTCTTGGCGTTGTTCAGGCACAGCTCGACCTGCTTCACCACGGCGGAGTTGTTGCGGTAGATCGTCTGCTCCCACTCCTCGTTGGGGTCGAGGAAGGTGTGCCAGTTCGACGACTTGGCCGTGGTCCACTCGTGCGGGTACCCACCGGGCCCGTCACCGAAGCCGTAGATCCAGCCCTGGGACAGGTGTCGGTCCGGGTCGGGCTGGACGTCGACCGTGACGTCCTCGTACATGGTCGACCGCTTCTTGGCCGGGGTGAAGTAGTTGTAGCTCCGGCTCTTCGAGCTGGGGAAGGTCAGCGCACCCGCCTCCGAGTCCGTGAACTCGATCTTGGGGAAGCTGCGTTCCTTTTGGTTGGTGATGTCAGACATGTCTGTCAACTCCCTGTGGCAGTCCGATGGTCTGGGACGGGTGGGTGGATGGGGGGTGGAGCTGCTCAGTCCGCTGCTGCCGGACTGGTGAACGAGTCGTGGAAGACCTGGTCCGCCGGCACTCCCTGCCGGTCGAGGAAGACCATCGCCGCGTCCACCATCGGAGGGGGACCGCACAGGTAGACCTCGGTCTTGGCCAGCGCCTCCTCGCGGCGCTCGACCACCTCGGTGACGTTCCCGGCCTCGGCCTCGAAGGCGTACAGCGACGGGTCTTCGGGCAGCGACTCGGAGAGGCACACGACGAACTCGAAGTCACGCAGCGACTTGCCGAGCGACTCGATCAGGTCGACGTAGAACAGGTCTTCCGCGGTGCGTGCGCCGTAGTAGAAGCGGACGGGACGAGAGCTCTCGGTCTCGCTGAGCTGTCGCAGCAGCGAGAGGATCGGCGCCATTCCGGCGCCTCCCCCGATGCACACCACCGGCAGCGCATGCCCGTCCTTGAGGGTGAAGGCCCCGTACGGCCCGGTGAGCCCGATCTCGTCGCCGACACTGAGCCCGGCGTCGAGGAGGGAGGAGAACTTGCCACCCGGGTACTTCTTGATCAGGAACTCGACCTCGCCGGGTGTGGACGGCGTGGTGGCCATCGAGAACGACCGGTGCTCGGTGGTGCCCGGGATGGTGAGGTCGGCATACTGCCCGGGCTTGAACTCGTAGGTGGTCGGCTCCACCGCTGTCAGGCGGAGCGAGACGATGTCGCGGGTCATGGACTCGATGGCACTGATCCGGGTCATGACGTCCTGGATCGGCACCCCTCCGAGCAGCTCGTCCTCATCGAAGTTCAACAGCTCGATGGTGCAGTCGCTGTAGGCGTGCGATCGGCAGAGCAGTACGTATCCCTCCGCGGCCTCGGAGTCGTTGCAGGCGAACGTCGAGTAGCGGTCCATCTGGATCTCGCCGTCCAGGACGTACGACTTGCAGGCCGAGCACTGGCCCTCCCGACAGCCGTGCATCAGGTGGATGCCCTGACGGAACGCGGCGTCGAGGATGTTCTCGTCCTCGCCGACCTCCATCTCGATGTCAACCGGTTCGAAGGTGATGGTGTGCTTGGCGGCCACGGGTTCCTCCTTGGTCGTGTGCATGGGGAGCCCGGAGGCGCCGAGTCGCTCCTCGACGCCTCCGAGCGGTGCAGCAGGTCAGACCGTGGCGTGTGTGCCGTTGGTCTTGTACTCGGCGAGGTGCGCCTCACGCTCGACGTCCGACATCTGGTTCAGGAGCACGTTCGGGCTCATGAACTGGATCCCGCGGATGTGGTCGAGCGTCCACAGCTTCTTGGGGTCGTCCAGATGGAGGTGCGGCTGAGCGATGAGGGTCTTGCCGTCGTCACGCACGTAGCCCAGGTCCTGCACCACGTCGGCGAGGTCCTTGTCGTGGTGCAACGTCTCCCACTCGCGGAACCCGGTGAGCCGTCCCATGTTGGGGGTCGGCTTGCCTTCGTACTCGGGACGGAACGCGACCGCGTCGGTCCAGTAGCAGGTCTCCGAGCAGTAGGTGCGCCACTGGTCGTCGACCTTCTCGGTGACCATGTCCTCGTGGATGAGGGCCGGGACCATGCACGTCCAGCAGCGGTGCGGGTACTGGTAACCCACGTCCTCGAAGGCGATCGGCTTGTTGCGTCCGGGGTAGGCCAGGCGGTTGTAGTTCTCCCACCACTTTCCGAACTTGGAGTACCAACCTGGGTACTTCTCCTCGAACCACTCGAAGTCGGCATCGGTCATGGCGTCGATGCGCCAGTAGTTGACCGGCCACCCGGTGGCGAAGAAGCGAGCCACCTCGTGCACGTAGTGCTTGTTGACGATCCGGTTCCAGGCCTCCTCCACCAGGTCGTGCGGGATCGTGAGCCCGTACTTCTCCAGGGGAAGGAGGTAGCTGCGGTAGTAGTCGTCGTAGATCCAGCGACGCCACATCTCCGCATAGCTCTCACGGTCCTTGCGACGGTCCTTGGTCCCGTACTCGATGAAGGTGCCGATCGCCGCGTCGACCACGCAGTGGTTGTTCCACCACGCGTAGCGCATGTCCCGCTCGAGCAACGGCCGGTTGCGTTCGTCGGCCAGGGCCATCAGCAGGATCGAGTAGCCGTTGGAGATGTGGCGCGACTCGTCGGACTGCACCGAGTGGAAGACGGTCGGCAGCAGGTAGTCGCCGTTCGCCGCCGCCTCATCAGGCATGGCCACGAACAGCGTGTTCGTGAACGCGGTCTCGGCCACCACCGTCAGGTAGATGTTGGCTGCCGTGATGGCGTCACCGGTGATGAAGCCCTCGCCGAACTGTCGACCGATGGTGCCGGCGTAGTTGTTGGCGAACGCCTTCTCGCTCATGTCGAACCCGGCGGGATCGATGTAGTTGTTCATGTACAGCTTCTTGAGGTTCATCTGGATCGTCGAGTGTCGGACCTCGTCGATCATCTGGACCGCAAGACCGTTGTGGATCTCCGGGTTGGGGACCGCGTCGATGGCCATCGGCATCGCTCGGGCCGCCGAGATCTCGGGGAAGGGGATGATGGAGAGGAACAGCTTCTGCCACTCCATCCAGCGCTCCTGCACCTGACGGAACATGTTGCCGCGGATCGCACCATCCATGGCTCCGTAGACGCGGTTGTCCTTCTCCTCCTCCATCGGGAAGTAGGACCGCATGATCTGCTTGAGAGGGTCCTTCTTCGGGGCCTTCTCGAACGTGTAGTCGGTGCCGAATCGCGTCGCCGGAGTGGCGAACGTCGGCTCCCACGTCAGCTCGCTGATCTTGGCGTGAGCCTTCGTTAGACTTTGTCTGCTCAACCTTGCCTCCTTGGTCGGGGGCCGACCCGTGTGCCGTGCCCTGCCGGTTCGTTCGGCCTGTGGCACACACAGAACACGCGTCTCGTCATCACCCCTGTCTCAATGTGAGACGCAGGTCACAGCGCCCGGCGAGTACGTTCGCCCCATGAGGAACCCATGCGCTCGTTGATCCGCGTCTCGTGGGAGCGCTCAGCGGCTGCCCAGGTGGACACGGACAACCCGAGCCCCACCTTCGTCGCGCCGGACGCCGCGGAGTCGACGCTCCTGCGCGCCGCCGACTCGGTGCTGAAGGCCTTGGCGACCGAGCTGGTCGACGAGCCCGTCTGCATCATCTTGACCGACCACCACGGCGTCGCGCTCCGACGCATGGGCGGCGACCACTCCCTGCTCAGGGCTCTCGACAAGGTGAACCTGGCGCCGGGCTTCGGCTACGCCGAGCCCGAGGTCGGCACCAACGGCATCGGTACCGCGCTGGAGGTGGGCGCCTCTGTCCTGGTGCACGGGAGCGACCACTACTCCGGCGGTCTACGAGCGTTCTCGTGCGCCGGCGCCCTGATCACCCACCCGACCTCCGGTGCGCTGCTCGGGGTCATCGACATCACGACGGCGAGCGGCAACTGCAACTCCCTGCTGCTCTCCTTCGCCAAGCTCGCTGCCCGGCGGATCCAGCAGCGCGTGATCGAGATGGCCACTGAGCTCGACGCGGCTCTCCTCGCGGGCTACCACGCCGCCTGCCAGCACAGCGGCGGCCCGGTGATGGCGGTGAGCAAGAGCGTCTTCATGATGAACAGCCTCACTGAGCAGCACTTCGATGCCCACGATCAGGCTGCGCTGCTCGCCCAGGCCAGAGATGCGATCGGCAGCTTCTCCGCCACCACGGTGATCGCCGACCTGCCCAGCGGGGTCACCGCTCGGCTCGCCTACCAGCCGACCTTGGTGGGCGAGGCACTGGCGGGCGGGGTCATCCAGATCAAGCAGCACCGCTCCATCGCCCGAGAATCCCCCGCCGGCGCCCTCACCGGACTGAGTGGGACCAGTGCAGCCTGGAGACATGTCAGCCAGGAGCTGCTCGACTCCTTCTCGCGATCGCGACGGGTGGTCGTGCAAGGTGAGACCGGCACCGGGAAGATGGCGCTGCTCGAGGCCGCACACCGGCACACCGCGCGTTCTCGCCGCCTGGCGGTGGTGGACGCGGCCGACGACTCGACAGCTCTGATCGCGCAGGCAGAGGCCGAGCTGGACAGTGGTGCGGATCTAGTGGTGCGTCGCGCGCACCTGCTCGACCGAGAACAGCTCGACGGACTCGCCGACCTGCTGCACGCGACCGAGGCCTCGTCGGCGGCGGACGACGACCGGTGGATAGCACTGACCACCATCGAGGGCCAGGACGAGACACAGGCCGGCACGCACCTGCTCCACTTCTTCCCCCGCACGATCGAGGTGCCACCGCTGAGGCAGCACCTCGAGGACCTGCCGGAGCTGGTGCGGTCGCTGCTCGACCGCGCCGGAGCCCCGCAGCTGACGTTGTCGAAGCAGGCCATCAACCAGCTGATGCGCCTGGCCTGGCCCGGCAACGTCACGCACCTGCACGACATCCTGCTCTCGATCGTCCGTACCCGACGCTCCGGCGTCGTGGACATCGGCGATCTGCCGGCTGAGTGCCTGGCGACCACCCGGCGCAGCCTCTCGCGGATGGAGTCGCTGGAGCGAGACGCCATCGTGAAGGCGCTCAACGTCTTCGACGGCGACAAGACCGCTGCGGCCACGTCACTGGGCACGTCGAGGGCGACGATCTATCGCAAGCTCCGTGACTACGGCATCGTCATGCCTCGGTGACATCCGGGCCGCATCGCGATGCCCGACGACGCCGATCAGGACCCCCGGGTCGGCACGGCGAGGCGCCGCGCCGATCCCAGCAGGCTCAGGCAACAATCCGCCACGGCGGCACGAAACCCGCGCCGATCCGGGCATCCCAGGCGTTGAACGCCGCGAGGGCACCCTCGGCGACCTGGTCGTTGGTCTGGTTCTCCGGGCCCGAGGCGATCGCCAGCAACCCGTAGTAGAACAGGGAGCGCACTTGGCCCTCCGGGTCGTCCTTGTGCTGCTCGAGCTCACCTACAGCAGCGGTCAGGAACCGTGTCACGAGCTGGTGCACGCCCGGCCCCCCGCGGCTGGACAGGCGGTGTCCGCCCGCTACGACCGACTCCCGCGCGACGCTGATGGCCGGATCCTCCTCATCGGGGTCCGGCTCCAGCTCCAGGTCCACGGTGGGCGCATCGGTCACGGCGCGGAGGAGATGGCTCGCGATCGTCGTCCCGTGCTCGACCGTGTACGGCGGAACCGGCGCATCCGGACCCAGCAGATGGACGGCCAGTCCATCGAGGTAGAGCAGCTCCATCGTGGGCATCGTCGTATTGCTCAGCCGCCCCAGTCCTGCTAGTGCCTGACCTTGCCAGTCTGCTGGTGGTGCGCTCACGTCACAGCTCCTTCACGTCGAGTTTTCACAGACTGTGCCTCAACGACCGGCGCGCGCCAGTCTCAAATTGCGACGGGCCCCCGGGCGCACCCGCGCTTCCATGGATGCATCCGCGTCAGCAGCAGCTCAGCCCCACCGGGGGTGGGCCCAGGACTTTCGGGGGCCATCGTCCGAGAAGGGAACCACTCATGCCATCAGGTGAGACCGGAGCCAGCGCGCCCGTCGACCCGCAGCCCAGCTGGGACAGCGATCCCGACGAGACCCAGGAGTGGCTGGAGTCGCTCGACGGCGTCGTCCACGCTGGTGGACGACGCCGGGCTCGGCACATACTCACGCGGTTGCACGCTCGGGCTCACACGCTGCAGGTGGACGTCTCCTCCCCCACCACGACCGACTACGTCAACACCATCCCTGTTGCGGCAGAACCGTGCTTCCCCGGCGATGAGGACATCGAACGGCGCTACCGGTCCTTCGTGCGCTGGAATGCCGCGGCGCTCGTCCACCGCGCCCAGCGCCCCGAGATCTCCGTCGGCGGACACATCTCCAGCTTCGCCTCGGCAGCCACGCTGTACGAGGTCGGGTTCAACCACTTCTTCCGCGGCAAGGAGCATGCCGGTGGTGGGGACCAGGTCTTCGTCCAGGGACATGCATCGCCCGGGATCTACGCCCGGGCCTACCTGGAGGGTCGGCTGACCACGAGCCAGCTCGACGGGTTCCGGCAGGCGAACAGCCACGTGGTCGACGGCGAGGCAGCCTCACTCCCGTCGTATCCGCACCCTCGACTGATGCCTGACTTCTGGGAGTTCCCGACCGTGTCCATGGGGCTCGGACCGATGAACGCGATCTACCAGGCACAGTTCAACCGGTACCTGCACGACAGGGGCATCAAGGACACCAGCGACCAGCGCGTCTGGGCCTACCTGGGCGACGGGGAGATGGATGAACCCGAGTCCCGGGGTGTGTTGCAGGTGGCCGCCAACGAGGGCCTCGACAACCTCACCTTCGTCGTCAACTGCAACCTCCAGCGCCTTGATGGTCCGGTTCGTGGCAATGGGAAGATCATCCACGAGCTCGAGTCCACGTTCCGAGGCGCTGGCTGGAACGTCATCAAGGTGATGTGGGGGCGAGAGTGGGACCCGCTGCTGGCGGCAGACACCGACGGCGCGCTCGTCCAGCTGATGAACGACACCCTCGATGGTGACTACCAGACCTATCGCGCCAATGACGGCGCTTTCATCCGTGACCACTTCTTCGGGCGCGACGCCCGCGCGCAGGAGCTGGTCGCGGGCATGTCCGACGACGACATCTGGAACCTCAAGCGGGGCGGGCACGACTATCGCAAGGTGTATGCCGGCTACGACGCCGCGACCAGACACACCGGCCGACCGACCGTGATCCTGGCGCAGACCATCAAGGGGTACGGACTGGGATCCAGCTTCGCTGGGCGCAACTCCACCCACCAGATGAAGAAGCTGAAGATCGACGACCTCAAGCTGCTGCGGGACACGCTGCGCATCCCCATCTCAGATCGAGAGCTCGAGGCCGACCCCCAGCTGCCGCCGTACTACCACCCCGGCGAGGACGACGAGGCCATCCAGTACCTGCGCGAGCGGCGCACGAAGCTGGGCGGCCCGCTGCCCCGACGACGGGTGCAGCACGCGCCACTGAAGCTCCCCGGCGACGAGGCGTACCACCAGACCAAGAAGGGCTCGGGCAGCCAGGAGATCGCGACCACGATGGCCTTGGTCCGCCTGCTCAAGGACCTCTTGCGGGACGAGGAGTTCGGCGCGCGTGTCGTGCCGATCATCCCTGACGAGGCCCGCACGTTCGGCATGGACGCGTTCTTCTCGACCATCAAGATCTACAACCCGCTCGGGCAGAACTACCTGTCTGTCGACGCCGACCTGATGCTCGCCTACAAGGAGGCCAAGGACGGCCAGATCCTGCATCTAGGGATCAACGAGGCCGGTTCGGTGGCGGCATTCACTGCCGCTGGCTCGTCGTACGCGACCCACGGCGAGCCGATGGTCCCGATCTACATCTTCTACTCCATGTTCGGGTTCCAGCGCACCGCGGACTCGATCTGGGCCGCGGCCGACCAGATGGCCCGTGGTTTCCTGATCGGGGCCACGGCGGGTCGCACGACGCTCACCGGGGAAGGGCTGCAGCATGCTGACGGCCACAGCCACCTGATCGCGGCGACCAACCCGGCGGTCGTCTCGTACGACCCGGCATTCGGTTTCGAGATCGCCCACATCGTCCGAGACGGTCTGCAGCGCATGTACGGGGACGAGCCTGAGGACGTCATCTACTACGTGACGGTCTACAACGAACCTCTGAAACAACCGCGTGAACCCGATGCGGTGGACGTCGACGGAATCCTGCGCGGCATGCACCTCTATGCCCGCGGGGACTGCGAGGAGCTGCCCGAGTCGACACCGCGTGCCCAGCTCCTCGGATCCGGGGTCGCTCTTCCCTGGGCACTCGAGGCACAGCAGCTCCTCCGCGACGAGTGGGGTGTCATCGCGGACGTGTGGTCGGTGACCTCGTGGACCGAGCTGCGTCGCGACGCCCTGGCCTGCGATGAACAGAGCTTCCTGCACCCCGACCGGGACCGACGGGTCCCCTACGTCACCCGTCGGTTGAGCCAGGCCCAAGGGCCGGTCATCGCCGTCTCCGACTACATGCGGCAGGTGCAGGACCAGATCAGCCCGTGGGTCCCTGGAGACTTCGCCTCGCTCGGCGCTGACGGGTTCGGGATCTCTGACACGAGGCCCGCCGCACGCCGCTTCTTCCACGTCGACGGACCCTCCATCGTGGTCCGGACGTTGCAGATGTTGGCTCAGCGCGGCACCATCCCGGCCGGTGCTGCCCGCGAGGCTGCTGACCGCTACCGGTTGCTCGACCTCACTGCGGGGACGTCCGGGAACGCCGGCGGGGAATCCTGAACCGTGGTGGCACACTCGGGCCATGAGCATCGTCCCGGCCGACTTCGTGCTTCCCGCCCCCCTCGAGACGGCTCGCTTCCGGCTCGCCCTGCTCGGCCCGGAGCACAACGAGTCGGACTACGCGGCGTGGACCGGGAGCATGGAGTTCATCCGCAGCCTGCCCGGATGGGCGGCGTCGAGCTGGCCGGAGCCCATGACGATCGAGGCGAACCTGCGGGACTGCGTCTCCCACGCCGAGCGGTCGGGCTCCGGCGTGGACTTCGCGTACACGGTGCTGCTGCCCGACCGTGACGAGGTGATCGGCTGTGTCTACTTCAAGCCCGCCCGACCTGCACGGTCCGGCGCGGTCGTCGTGCTGTCCTGGGTCACCGCCGAGCACTCCGACCTCGACGAGCCCCTCTACGAGGCCGTGACCAGGTGGCTCGCTGAGGACTGGCCGTGGTCAGAGGTGGAGTACGCGCCGCGCCCGGCTCGCCCGACCGATCCGGCCTAGGCTGCGCCGTGCCCGACTTCACCTGGCGACCGGCCAACGAGGCGACGACCGAGCACGTCGAGTCGGTGCTCGGCACCGGCGGCGCCGCCAAGTGCCGCTGCCAGGCGCTGAAGGTCCCCGGCTGGATCTGGCGCGACACCACCCAGGAGCAGCGGGACGCCGCCCTCCTCGAGCAGACCGGCTGTGGCACCGACGGACCCACGTCCGGCCTGATCGGGTACCTCGACGGTGAGCCGGTGGGCTGGGTCGCGGTCGAGCCCCGGGAGAACTACCCCCGGGTCTGGAGCCGCAAGAAGTCGTGGATGCGGATGGACCCCGAGCTCGAGGGCGTCTGGTCGGTCACCTGCTTCGTGGTGCGCAAGGGCTTGCGCCGCCAGGGGCTGATGTACGAGCTGGCCGCCGCCACCGTCGACTACGGGAGGCAGGTCGGCGCCCACGTCCTGGAGGGCTACCCGACCGAGCCGGTGCCCGGGAAGACCGTGATCTGGGATGAGGCGTCGGTCGGGCTGCTGCAGGCCTTCCTCGACGCAGGCTACGAGGTGGTGGACTCGCCCACCCTGCGCCGGAGGGTGGTGCGGCACCGGCTCGACGGGCCGTCGTGACCGGACCGCCGCACGGAGGCCCTGTGGGATGCTGAGCCATGGTCGACTACGACACCGACCTGCTCGACAGGTTGCGTCTCCTGCTGGGCGGGGAGCCCGGGCTCAGCGAGCGAGCCATGTTCGGCGGCGTCGCCCTGATGCTCGACGGCAAGATGTGCGTGGGGGTCATGAAGGGCGGCGGGATGATGGTGCGCCTCTCGGCCGAGGAGGGCGAGTCCGCGGTGCAGGAGCCGTACGCGCGGAAGATGGACTTCACCGGCCGGCCGATGCGCGGCTGGATCATCGTCGACAGCGAGGGCCTCTCGTCCGAGCAGGACCTCGGGTCCTGGGTGGACCGGGCGGTCCGCCACGTACGGACCCTGCCGCCCAAGACCGGCGGCGTCGCCGGCCCTTGACGACCTGGCGCACAGGGTGACTCGCGGGACTCATACTTCTCGATCGCTTCGCTCAGCTCGGTCACTGTCGCGCTCCGCGTGACGACACCCTGCGACAGCGCGGGCGTAGAGTCGCCGGATGCGGGCCGTCGTGATCTACGAGTCGATGTTCGGGGACAACCAGCAGGTGGCCCGGGCCATCGCGGCCGGGCTGATCGAGGCGGGGGTCGCGGCCGAGGCGATCGAGGTGGGTACCGCCCCGACTGCGCTCGGCTCGGACGTCGACCTCCTCGTCGTGGGGTCGCCCAACCATGCCTGGAGCATGCCCAGACCCAACACTCGTGAGAGCGCCGAGGCCAAGGCGGACACCCCACTGGTCAGCCAGGGCATCGGGGTGCGCGAGTGGCTCGGGAGCGCCTCACTCACCCCTGGGCTGCCGACGGTCGCCTACGACACCCGAGGCTCGCATCCCAAGGCCGTCGTGGCGATGGACCATGCCTCGAAGAGCATCGAGAAGGGCCTCGCGAAGCTCGGAGGGACGCGCCTGGTGCCCGCCGAGCACTTCCGTGTGGCGGGCATGGAGGGTCCGCTGGAGCCGGGCGAGGCTGAGCGCGCGCACGCTTGGGGCGTGACCCTGGCCGGCCTGCTGACGGGCCGGCCGGGGCGGTCCCAGGCGTAGGAGGTCGCGAGCAGCACGTCGTGACCTCGGCCGCGCAGCGGTTCGACCGCTGGACCGACGCCGTGCGGGGTGATCGAATCGGCGGGTGAGAATCGAGCGCATCGCCCCGATCCTGACCGTCCACGACCTCCCGACCGCCATCGCCGAGCACGCGGGGGCGCTCGGGATGCAGGTGGTGATGGACATGGGCTGGGTGGCCTTCCTCGCCGACGACGACGGTCGTCAGATCGGACTGATGACCGCTGACGCAACGGCGCCGGTCAACCCCGACGTCTCGGTCTTCGTCGCCGACGTCGAGGCCGCCCACGACGCCGCGGTGGCATCGGGCGTCGAGATCGTGCATCCGCTGTCCACGGAGGAGTGGGGAGTACGCCGCTTCTTCTACCGCGACTCGTCCGGGCGCGTGATCAACGTCGGCAGCCATACCTGATCGTCGACCGCTGGCTCGGCGGCTCCCCACGCCCGCGGCACTGACCGAGCGAGACCCCGCCCCGGGCCGGGTGACACAAACTCGTCGTTGGTCTCGTCGTAGGAGTGAGGACAGCGACAACCAGGGACGTGGTCCTCACCGGCGCAGGAGGGCATGTGCAGCGCACCGATCGGCGCGACTTCGAGCAGTTCGCCAGGGCCTGCTCCCATGAGCTGCTGCGAGCCGGGTGGCTGCTCACCGGGGATCGACACCGCGGCGAGGACCTGGCCCAGGAGACGCTGGCCCGGGTCTTCACGCGGTGGTCGCGGGTCAGGGCGGCCGACAACCCGGTGGCGTACGCCCGCACGATCCTGACCCGGCTCCATCTCGACTCGGTACGGCGCCTCAGCTCCACCGAGCTCTCGCTGGCCGACCCGCCGCTCGGCCAGGTGAGCACGCCCGACAGCGACCTACGACAGGTGCTGGTGGCGGCGCTGCGCGAGCTGGCACCACTGGATCGTGCGGTGGTGGTGCACCGGTACCTGTTCGACGCCGATGTGGCCACCGTGGCCCGCGATCTCCTGCTCACCGAGAACGCGGTCCGCACCAGGGCCTCACGCTCTCTCGCCCGGATCCGCGAGCACCTCGGATCCGACTTCCTTGAACTGCACGAGAACAGCCGATGAGAGGCGACACCATGACTCACGACACGGCCCTGCGCGATGATCAGATGCACCGTCTGGTGCAGCACGCCATGGTCTCGGTGACCGCGAGCGACGAGCTCGTGGCCGGTGGCGTGCGCCGAGGCCGACGCGCCGTCCGTCGCCGCCGCGTGGTCCGGACGGTCGGGGTCGGCGCCGCCGCCGCGCTGGCGACAGCGGCGGTGGTCGCGGCACCGTCCCTCCTCGGTGGCCACGACGACCAGCGGTCCCCGGTGGCCGGCACTCCGACCGACAGCGCACCGAGTGCCGCCGCGAGGCCGACGTCCGGGTCGGCGCCGCAGCCGACCCCGACCGGGCTCCCACCCCACCTGCAGCGGGCACAGGATCTGCTGCTCGATGCGCTCCCGGAGTCCATCCCGGACCCCGGGTACATCGCCCGGGTCGATTACGACCCCGACGGGCGCGGCCTCGGCGAGATCGTGGAGGTCGTCGCCACCGACGACTCCGCCATCGTCGGTCGACAGGACGCCAGATGTGAGCGGGTCGTCGCCTCGCCGGCCCCCGACGACTGTGTCGACACGGGTGCCGGGTGGATCTTCACCGGTCCGTCGCTCCCCGACGTCTCGGGTGGGAGCCCAGCGCTGGCCGGCGTGCAGGCGACCTACATCCTTCGTGACGGCAGGAGCGTCAACCTCACCGCCTACAACGCCACCAGGGCGAGCCTGGGTGGTGAACCGACCCGCACCGACCCGGTGCTCGACGCCGACGACATGATCGAGCTGCTCACCAGGACCGAGTGGTTCGACAGGGCGCCGGCCCGATAGACGATCCCGCGCGGGTCACGGGCGCGGGCGCCGTCGACGGCGGACCGGCCAGCCTCGTTCAGACGTTGAAGCGGAACTCCACCACGTCGCCGTCGGCCATGACGTACTCCTTGCCCTCCATGCGCACCTTGCCGGCCTCCTTGGCCTTCTGCATGGACCCGTGCTCCATCAGGTCGTCGAACGAGACGATCTCGGCCTTGATGAAGCCCTTCTGGAAGTCGGTGTGGATGACTCCCGCCGCCTCGGGTGCGGTGGCGCCCTTGGGGATCGTCCAGGCCCGCGACTCCTTGGGGCCGGCGGTCAGGTAGGTCTGCAGGCCGAGGGTGTCGAACCCGACCCGGGCCAGGACGTCGAGGCCGGGCTCGGTGACGCCCATCTCGGCGAGCATCTCGCGGGCCTCGTCGTCGTCACCGAGGTCGACGAGCTCGGACTCGAACTTCGCGTCGAGGAAGATCGCCTCGGACGGCGCGACCAGGTCGCGCATCTGCTGCTTGAGGTCCTCGTCGTTCAGCTCGTCGGCGTCGCAGTTGAAGACGTAGATGAAGGGCTTGGCGGTCAGCAGCGACAGCTCGCGCAGGAGCGCGGTGTCGATCTTCGTGTCGATCACCGGCGTGCCGGCCTCGAGGTGACCGAGCGCCTCCTGGGCCGCGGCGAGGACGGGGGCGAGGTCCTTGTTGCCCCGCACCTCCTTCTCCAGGCGCGGGATCGCCTTCTCCACCGTCTGCAGGTCGGCCAGGATCAGCTCGGTCTGGATGGTGGAGATGTCGCTCTTGGGGTTCACCTCGCCGTCGACGTGGGTGACGTCCTCGTCGCGGAAGACCCGGGTCACCTGGCAGATCGCGGCGGACTCGCGGATGTGGGAGAGGAACTTGTTGCCCAGGCCCTCCCCCTCCGAGGCCCCGCGCACGATGCCGGCGATGTCGACGAACTCCACCGTCGCCGGCAGCAGCTTCGCGGAGCCGAACACCTCGGCCAGCCGCGGCAGCCGGTCGTCCGGCACGCCCACGACGCCGACGTTCGGCTCGATGGTTGCGAACGGGTAGTTCGCCGCGAGGACGTCGTTCTTGGTCAGAGCGTTGAAGAGGGTCGACTTGCCCGCGTTGGGGAGACCGACGATGCCGATGGTGAGAGCCACGGGCGGTGAGTCTAGGTGTCGCTACGGCACCCGGTCACATCTCGACGGTCTCGTTGTCGCCCTCGATCCGGGAGCCGGCGACCTTGGCCTTCACGAGGTTGGCCAGCTGGACGACCTTCGAGCCGCCCGGGGCGTCCCAGTACTCCGCCGACTCCGCATCGACCTCGATGAGCACGTTCTCGGGGTTGTCCGGGCCGCCCTGCAGCCAGGAGTCGGTGAAGGCGCTCCACAGCTCCTCGAGCCGCGACTCGTCGTGCACCACGGTGGCGGTGCCGGCGATGGAGACCCACGAGCCGCGATCGCTGTAGGAGACGTTGACGCGCGGGTCGGCCTGCAGCGCCTGCACCTTGTCGGAGTGCAGCTCGGCGATGAAGTACAGCGAGCCGTCGACGTCGGTGTCCTGCGTCGCCATCGGCTTGCTGAGCAGCTTGCCGGAGGGGTCGACGTAGGTGAGCATCGCGATCTTGGCGTCGTTGACCAGGTCGAGCACGCGCTGTTCGTCGGTCATGGGGTGGCCTCCTGGGGGTCGGTTCCGGTCCTCGCGAACGTACGTCGCGACAGCGGCGCCCAGATCACCCCGGCGTCACCCCTGCAGCGACCGGAACCGCTCGGCCAGCTCCGCGCCCAGCGGCCGTGACCCCCGCGTCTGCTCGTCCATCTGCACGATCACGGTCGTGGCGCGCGCGACCGGCCGTCCCGCCTGGAAGAGCCCCTGCGCCATGGTCACCGAGGAGCTGCCGACCCGCTCGACGCGGGTGCCGATGTCCACGCTGCCCGGCCAGGTGATCTCGCCGACCAGGTCCAGCTCGATCCGCACGATCACCCACGACGCGCCGGGATCGCTCATCGAGGTGCCGTCGCCGGGGAACAGCAGCTCCACGCGGCCGGTCTCCAGCAGGGTGGAGAAGACGGCGTTGTTCACGTGCCCCTGGCGGTCGGTGTCGCCGTACCGGAGCTTGTCGCGACTGCGGGCGGGGTAGCTGTCGAGGCCGGGGTGCTCACTCACGCGCCCCAGTATCCCGGCGGCACCCGTCGGTCCCGGCACCCCCTCACCCCCCGACCCGTCCCGACCACCAGCAGGTGGTGTCCAGGGTGCGGTGGCATGGGTCACACTCGGAGGACCACGCCCACCGGCGCCGCGCCGCCGGTGGCCACGTCCTCGGGAGGGATACCCCATGAGCGGAACACGCACGGAGCTCGCACGCCAGGCCGACGAGCGGATGTCCGACGCCGGCGACCGCGACGAGCCCGGGGCCATGGAGCTGAGCACCCCCCTGGACCTGCTGCTCGCCGACGCCGGGCGCGGACCCTGGCGACGCTTCATCCCCGGCATGTCGGGGGTCCGCTTCGCTGCCGGGCTGGCGCGGCGTCCGCGGGCGGTGGCCGGTCGGGCCGTCGGGCTGGGCGCCGAGCTGGCCCGGGTGCAGGTGGGCCGCTCCGAGACCGCCCCCGATCCCAAGGACCGCCGCTTCAGCGACGAGGCGTGGCAGAAGAACCCCTTCCTCAAGCGCACCCTGCAGAGCTACCTCGCCACCGGCGAGAGCCTGCGCGGGCTCGTGGCGGACGCCGGTCTCGGCTACGGCGACGAGCAGCGGATGAGCTTCATCGTCGACAACCTCGTCGAGGCCCTGGCCCCCAGCAACAGCCCCACGCTCAACCCCAAGGTGCTCAAGCGCATCATCGACACCGGCGGCGGCAACCTCCTGGCCGGCGGGCGCCGCTTCGTGCGCGACTTCGCCACCGCGCCCCGGGTGCCCTCGATGGTCGAGCCCGACGCGTTCACCGTCGGCGAGGACGTCGCGGTCACGCCCGGCTCGGTGGTGCTGCGCACCGACGTCTTCGAGCTGATCCAGTACACCCCGCAGACCCCCCGGGTCCGCAGCGTGCCGCTGTTGATCGTGCCGCCGACGATCAACAAGTACTACGTCATCGACCTCGCCGAGCAGCGCAGCCTGGTCGAGCACCTGGTCCAGGCCGGGCAGCAGGTCTACTGCATCTCCTGGCGCAACCCCGACACCCGGCACGCCGCCTGGGGCCTGGACACCTACGGCCAGGCGATCATCGAGGCGATGACCGCGGCCCAGGACATCTCGCGGCAGGAGCAGGTCGCGATCTTCGGCATCTGCTCGGGCGGGATGCTGGCCTCGATGGTGATGGCCCACCTCGCCGCGACCGGCGACCTGGGCCGGGTGGCGGCCTTCAGCCTGGCCGTCACGGTCCTGGACCAGCACGAGGCCGGGCTGCCGAGCGCGCTGCTCTCGCACAAGGGGGCCGCCGCCTCCACACGGGCCTCGCGGGACAAGGGCTACCTCGACGGCCGCGCGCTGGCCGAGCTGTTCGCCTGGCTGCGCCCCAACGACCTGATCTGGAACTACTGGGTCAACAACTACCTGATGGGCCACGCCCCCAAGGCCTTCGACATCCTCTACTGGAACGCCGACCCGGTGCGGATGACGGCCGCGATGCACCGCGACTTCATGGACCTCGCGGTCCGCAACGCGCTCACCGAGGCCGGCGCCTCAACGATGCTCGGCTCGCCGGTCGACCTGGGCAAGG
Organism: Nocardioides dokdonensis FR1436; assembly: GCF_001653335.1. Classification (NCBI taxonomy): domain Bacteria; kingdom Bacillati; phylum Actinomycetota; class Actinomycetes; order Propionibacteriales; family Nocardioidaceae; genus Nocardioides; species Nocardioides dokdonensis. The sequence goes on along the minus strand of NZ_CP015079.1, from coordinate 2,161,324 downwards.
TCGACGTGGACTCCTACGTCGTCGCCGGCATCGCCGACCACCTGTGCAAGTGGGAGTCCTGCTACCAGACCACCCAGCTCTTCGGCGGCGAGTCGCGCTTCATCCTCTCGACCAGCGGCCACATCGCCGCGATGGTCAACCCCCCGGGCAACGAGAAGGCCAGCTTCCAGACCTCGGACACCAACCCGGAGGACGCAGCGGCCTGGCTGGCCGACGCCACCAAGGTCAAGGGCAGCTGGTGGGCGGACTACGTGGCCTGGCTGGCCGAGCGCACCGGGCCGGAGCGCAACCGCCCCCGCAAGGACGGCTCCGCGCGCTACGAGCCGCTGTGCGCAGCCCCGGGGACCTACGTCCATGACCGCTGAGCCGATCCGCGACTCCGCCCCCGACCGGGTCCGCACCATCTCGGTGCGGGGCATCACCGCCCGCGTCTCGGTGCGCCCGGGCGTGGGCCGGTTCGTCAACGAGCCACCCCTCCTGCTGTGCAACGGCATCGGGGTGTCCTTCGAGGTGCTGCAGAACTTCGTCGACCACCTCGACCCGCACCGCGGGGTCGTCCGCTTCGACGTGCCGGGCGTGGGGGGCAGCGCGCTGCCGCCGGCGCCGTACCCGATCTCGGCGCTGGCGCTGTGGGTCACCACCTTGATGAGCGACCTCGGCTACCGCCGCTTCGACGTCCTGGGCCTCTCGTGGGGCGGCGGTCTGGCCCAGCAGCTGGCCGTGCAGTCGTGGCGCCGCGTGGGCCGGGTGGTGCTGGTCGCGACCGGCACCGGGGCGCTGATGGTGCCCGCGCACCCCTCGGTGCTGCTCAAGATGTCGACCCCGCGTCGCCACCGCGACCCGGAGTACGCCGCCAGCATCGCCGCCGACATCTACGGCGGCACGATGCGCACCCACCCGGAGAAGGGCTCCCGGCTGCTGCACGCCGCGACCCGCTCGGGCCCCAAGCGCGGCTACTACTACCAGCTCGCCGCGATGGCGGGCTGGACGAGCCTGCCGTTCCTGCGGCTGCTGCGGCAGCCGACGCTGGTGATGGGCGGCACCGACGACCCCATCATCCCCGCGGTGAACCCGCGGATGCAGGCCAGGCTGATCCCCCGGGCCCGGCTGCACCTCTACGAGGGCGGTCACCTCGACCTCGTGACCGCGGCCGAGACGCTGGCTCCGGTCGTGGAGCAGTTCCTGCTCGAACCCGACCCCGACGTGTGAGCCGCGCCGCCACGTCCAGCAGTACGTTCTGTCCATGAGCGACTCGGGCACTGCCGACCACGACCTGCACGACTCCCCCTTCTCCGACTTCCTCGGGTTCGAGCTGCTGCTGGAGGAGCAGGACCGCGAGCTGCTGAGCCGGGTGCGCGCGTTCATGACCCGCGAGGTCGAGCCGGTGATCAACGAGCACTGGACGCGCGGGGAGTTCCCGCACCAGCTGATCCCCGCGATGGCCGAGCTCGGGATCGCGGGGCTCGCCTACGACGGCCCCGGCTGCCCGGCCCGCGGGGCGCTGGTCGACGGCCTCGTCGCCATGGAGCTGAGCCGCATCGACCCCTCCATCGGCACCTTCATGGGCGTGCACGGCGGACTGGCGATGGGCTCGATCCAGCTGTGCGGCTCCGAGGAGCAGCGCCAGCGGTGGCTGCCGGCGATGGCCCGGATGGAGCTGATCGGCGCCTTCGGGCTCACCGAGCCCGACGTCGGCTCCGCGATCTCGATGGGCCTGGCCACCTCGGCGCGGCGCGACGGCGACGGCTGGGTCCTCAACGGTGAGAAGAAGTGGATCGGCAACGCCTCGTTCGCCGACCTGGTCATCATCTGGGCCCGCGACGAGGACGACGGCGAGGTCAAGGGCTTCGTGGTCGAGAAGGGCACCGAGGGCATGGGCTTCGACGTCCAGCAGGACAAGATCGCGCTGCGCGTGGTGCAGAACGCCGAGATCCACCTGCGCGACGTCCACGTGCCCGAGGCGAACCGGCTGCAGGGCGCGGCGAGCTTCGCCGACACCTCGCAGGTGCTGCGGGTGACGCGGATGGGCGTGGCCTGGCAGGCCGTCGGGTGCGCACGCGGTGCCTACGAGCACGCGGTGCGCTACACCAAGGCCCGCGAGCAGTTCGGTCGCCCGATCGCCTCCTTCCAGCTGGTGCAGGACCTGCTGGTGAAGATGCTGTCCAACGTCACCGCCGGCACGGCGATGAACGTGCGCGCCTCCCAGCTGCAGGACGCCGGGATGCTGCGCGACGAGCACGCGTCCCTGTGCAAGGTGCACAGCACGGTGCGGATGCGCGAGACGGTCGGCTGGGCGCGCGAGGTGCTCGGTGGCAACGGCATCCTGCTCGAGCACCACGTGGGCCGCTTCGTCGCCGACGCCGAGGCGATCTACTCCTACGAAGGCACCCGCGAGATCAACACCCTCATCGTGGGGCGCGCCATCACCGGTGAGAGCGCCTTCGTCTGAACGCCCGCTGCCCGCTCACGACCGGCCCTCCCCCGACTCGTCGCGCACGAACGCGGCGAAGCCGGGCACCGTGAAGCGGAGCATCCCGCGCGCGGCAACCTCGATGAGCCCCTTGTCGAGCAGGCTGCGGCGCGGCACGCTCAGGTCGTTGGTGCCGACCCCGAGCCGGGCCGCGACGTCGCCGCGGCGTACGGCGTCGTCGCCCAGGGCGGCCATCGCCTCGAGCAGGCGGCGCTCCCCCGGCGACGCCTTGGCCCAGCGGGCCCGGAACATCGTGGCCAGCTCGTGCTCGACGTCGACGTGCGCTGCCCCGAGGAGCTCGGGACCCAGCCGGCTGCCCGCCACGGGGCGCGCCCGGCGCCACAGCGCGTCACCGTAGAGCTGGAGGAAGTAGGGGTAGCCCTGGGCCAGCGCGACCACCTCTCCCAGCAGCTCCGGCGACCAGGTGACGTCGTGCTGAGCCGCGGGCACCTCGAGCGCCTCGGCCGCGTCCGTGGCACCGAGCCGCTCGAGGGTGCGGAAGCCGAACCGTTCGCTGAAGGTGACCGCGGCGGTCAGGACGTCGGGCGTGTTGGGCAGCCCCGCCGCGAAGAGCACCGCGGGCGGTTCGGGCACGGCGTTCTGCAGCTCCTGCCAGGCGTACGCGAGGGTGCGCAGGTCCGCCCGCGGCGCGGCCTGGATCTCGTCGACCAGCAGGCAGATCCCCGCCGAGCCGCGCGCCCGGGCCTCGAGCGCCGCGGTGGAGAGCAGGTCCCCGAACGCCGCGGACGCCGCGCGGCGTCCGGCCCGGCCCTCGGCGCTGGGGGTCACGTCGAGCTCGACGCCGGCCTTGGCCGGACCCACGCCGAGCTCCAGGCCCAGCCGTTCCAGCCGCTCGCGCCACGGGGTGCGCCGGGCGACGTCCACGCCGATCCGGTCGAGCTCGGCAGCCAGGGCGTGCACGAGGGATGCGACCAGCGACTCGTCGGCGCGCGCGGTCACCCACGCGGTGACGAGGCCGGCGTGCGCCGCCGACTCGCGCACCGTCTTGAGCAGCGACGTCTTGCCCACCCCGCGCGAGCCGATGTCCACGCGCACCCGGCCCTGGAAGCGGGCGTACGTCGCCACCACGGCGAGATCGGCCTCAGCGGCCTCGACCTGCTCGCGCCGCCCGGCCAGCACGCTCGGCGCGGCCCCGGGGGTGTAGGGGCTGGGGATCATGATGCTTCCTGATGGAGTGGCTGCTTCATAAGGAACCATAACGCCCCGATCGCGGCCGTCACGGTGCTCGCACGTACCGTGTCACGGTGCGCCTGGCTACCTGGAACGTCAACTCCCTCCGCTCCCGCATCGACCGCGTCGAGGCCTTCCTGACCCGGCACGACGTCGACGTGCTGGCCCTGCAGGAGACCAAGGCCCGCCTCGACCAGCTGCCGCTGATGGGACTGCAGTCGCTGGGCTACGAGGTCGCGGCCGCCGGCACCAACCAGTGGAACGGCGTGGCCGTCATCAGCCGCGTCGGCCTCGACGACGTCGAGGTCGGCTTCCCCGACATGCCCGGCTTCGGCGACCCGGTCACCCAGGAGGCCCGAGCCATCGGCGCGACGTGCGGCGGCGTACGGGTGTGGAGCCTGTACGTGCCCAACGGTCGCAAGATCGACGATCCGCACTACGCCTACAAGCTCGACTGGCTCGCCCGGCTGCGCGCGGCCGCCCGCGACTGGAGTGCGAGCCCGACCGCCCTGGTCGGGGACTGGAACATCGCCCCGCGCGACGAGGACGTCTTCGACATCGCCCAGTTCAAGACCAGCACCCACGTCACCGCACCCGAGCGGGCGGCCTTCGAGGGGTTCCTCGAGGACGGGTACGCCGACCTCGCCCGTCCCTTCACCCCCGAGCCCGACAGCTACACCTACTGGGACTACTACCGCCAGCGCTACGAGCGCAACCGCGGCATGCGCATCGACTTCCTGCTCGGCTCGCCGGCGCTGGCGGCTCGCACCACCGGCGCGTTCGTCGACCGCGACGAGCGCGCCGGCAAGGGTGCCTCCGACCACGCGCCGGTGGTCGTCGACCTGGCCGACTGACTGCCGGTCGACTGCCGACCGAGGCTTGTCGGTGGTCGCAGCCATGCTGAGCCCATGGACGTCTCGACGGTCGCCGCACTGACCACCACCCTGCTCCTCGGGCTAGCCCTGGGCGTGGCCCTGGGCCTGCTCTGGGCGCGACTGCGGCACGCCGAGGCCGCCGCCGAGGCGCCGTACGACGCCCGCATGACGGCCGCGCTCGACCAGCGGGTGGCCGACCAGGCCGTGGTCCGCGAGGGGCTGGAGCGGCTGCAGGACCAGCTGCGCGACCTCGAGCACACCCGCGTCTCGTGGCAGGGCCAGCTGCACCAGCAGGTCGCCGACATGCGCCACACCACCGACCTGCTCAGCAAGGAGACCCGGGCGCTGAGCACCGCGCTGCGCAAGCCGCAGGTGCGCGGGCAGTGGGGCGAGCTGCACCTGCGCCGCGCCGTCGAGCTCGCGGGGCTGGTGGAGCGCTGCGACTTCTCCGAGCAGGTCCGCCTCGACGACGGTGCGCTGCGCCCCGACCTGGTGGTCCACCTGGTCGGCGACCGGCACGTGGTCGTGGACGCGAAGGTGCCGCTGGACGCCTACCTCGACGCCACCTCCGCCGAGGACGAGGACGTCCAGCGCGCGCACCTGGCCCGCCACGCGCGGCAGGTGCGCACCCACGTCGAGCAGCTCGGCGCCAAGTCCTACTGGCGCTCGCTGGAGCAGACCCCCGAGTTCGTGGTGCTCTTCGTGCCCGCCGAGTCCTTCCTGGCCGCCGCGCTCGAGGCCGACCCGGGACTGATCGAGCACGCCGCCGCCCGCCAGGTGGTGCTCGCCTCCCCCACGACGCTCATCGCGCTGCTGCGGACCGTGGCGCAGGGCTGGCAGCACGAGGCCCTGGCCGCGCAGACCCGCGAGATCCACCGGTTGGGGCGCGACCTGCACGGACGCCTGGGCACCCTGGGCGGCCACCTCGACGCCGTGGGCCGGTCGCTCAACGCGGCGGTCGGCCACTACAACAGCGCCGTGGGCTCGCTGGAGTCGCGGGTGCTGGTGTCCGCTCGACGCTTCAACGACCTCTCGGTCACCGACGAGGAGCTCGGCAGCCCGCGCACGGTCGAGCTGCGTGCGGTCGACCGGCGCGCCGACGCCCCGGAGGCCGAGGACCGCCCTAGCGTGGCGCTGTAGCGCTCGGGCCCCACCAGCACAGGAGCGGAGGTGAGCCACCGGTGACCGCACGCACTCTCTGGGAGGAGGGCAGCGACCCCGGTTGGCAGGTCGTCGCGCTCGGGCTGGCGCTGACGTTGAGCGCAGTGGCCCTCGACAGCCTGGTCTCCCCCGGGCTGGGGTGGCTCTACGACGTCGCGTTCGTGCTGATCTGCGTCGCGTGCGCGCTGCTGGTGCGTCCCCGCGACTTCTTCACCGTCGGGGTGCTGCCGCCGCTGCTGATGCTCGTCGCGCTGGTGCTGCTGGGGGCGACCAGCCCCGGCTCGATCGCACGGGCCCAGGACGGCCCGGTGCAGGCCGTGGTCTCCGGGCTCGCGGACCACGCGCTCGCCCTGGTGCTGGGCTACGCCCTGGCGCTGGGGTGCCTGGTGGTGCGCGACCGGGTCGCGCGGGCGCACGGCCGCGGGGCGGCCATCGCGTGGCCTACTCGAAGCGCGAGGCGTCGCCCGATCCGTACCGCAGCACCTCGGGCTCCGGGCCCGACCAGTCCACGACCGTCGTAGGCTCCGCGGTCGTCTCACCGGCCTCGATGACGAGGTCGACCTGGTGCTCGAGCTCCTCCTTGATCTCCCAGCCCATCGTGCGCGCCTCGGTCTCCCCGGGCAGGATCAACGAGCTCGACAGCAGCGGCTCGCCGAGCTCCTCGAGCAGCGCGGTCACCACGACGTGGTCGGGGATGCGCACCCCCACCGTCTTCTTCTTGGGGTGCAGCAACCGACGCGGCACCTCGGGGGTGCCGGGCAGGATGAACGTGTAGGGCCCCGGGGTCGCCGACCGGATCGCCCGGAAGGCGGCGTTGTCGACGTGCACGAGCTGGCCGAGCTGGGAGAAGTCGCGGCACACCAGCGTGAAGTGGTGCTTGTCGTCCAACCCCCGGATCTTGAGGATCCGGTCGCGGCCGTCGCGGTTGCCGATGCGGCAGCCGAGGGCGTAGCCGGAGTCGGTCGGGTAGGCGATCAGCGCGTCGTCGCGCAGGGCCTCGACCACCTGGCTGACCAGCCGGGGCTGCGGGTTGTCGGGGTGAAGGTCGACGTACCGGGCCATCAGTTCTGCTCGCTCGCCTCGCGGGCCGCGGCCCGGGCGGCCTTGAGGTCGCGGCGCAGCTCCTTGGGCAGGGAGAAGATCAGCGACTCCTCGGCGCTGTGCACGGCCTTGGCGTCGGGGTAGCCGCGCTCCGCGAGGTAGGCGAGCACGCCGTCGACCAGGGACTCGGGCACGCTGGCGCCGGAGGTGACGCTGACGGTGCGGACCCCCTCGAGCCAGGCCTCGTCGATCTCGCTGGCGTCGTCGACGCGGTAGGAGGCCTTGGCGCCGGCGTCCAGCGCGACCTCGACCAGGCGCACCGAGTTCGAGGAGTTGCCCGAGCCGACCACGATGAGCAGGTCGGCGCCCTCGGAGATCTCCTTGACCGCCAGCTGCCGGTTCTGGGTGGCGTAGCAGATGTCGTCGCTGGGCGGGTCGAGCAGCTCGGGGAAGCGCTCGCGGATCGCCGCGACCGTCGTGAGGGTCTCGTCGACCGACAGCGTGGTCTGGGAGAGCCAGGCCACACGGCTGGGGTCGCGGACGACGATGTTGGCGACGTCCTCGGGGCCCTGCACGAGCTGGATGTGCTCGGGAGCCTCGCCGGCCGTGCCCTCGACCTCCTCGTGGCCCTCGTGGCCGATCAGGAGGATGTCGTAGTCGTCGCTGGCGAAGCGCTTCGCCTCGTGGTGCACCTTGGTGACCAGCGGGCAGGTCGCGTCGATCGTCTTCAGGTCGCGCTCGGCGGCCTGGCGGTGCACCTCGGGGCTCACACCGTGCGCCGAGAACACCACGGTCGCACCGGTCGGCACCTCGGCGACCTCCTCGACGAAGATCGCTCCACGGGTCTCGAGGTCGGCCACGACGTGCTTGTTGTGCACGATCTGCTTGCGGACGTAGACGGGGGCGCCGTAGAGGTCGAGGGCCTGCTCGACGGTCACCACCGCCCGGTCGACACCGGCGCAGTAGCCGCGCGGCGCCGCGAGCAGCACCGCCTTCTCGGCCTCGTCGGGGCTCAGGACGGGGGGCATCCCCATGCTCACGCCGGGACTGCGGGATACGTCGGTGCTCATGCGCTCCATGGTAGGCGTGTCGGCGCGATGGCCTAACCTCGCGGCCATGGCTCTCGAGACCTCCGCCGCGGCGCCGGCCCCGGTGCGCCAGATCGCCACGGCGATCGCGGGCTGGGTCGACCGTCTCGGCGCCATCTGGGTCGAGGGCCAACTGGCCCAGATCAACCGTCGCCCCGGCATGGCGACGGTCTTCATGACCCTGCGCGACACCGTCGCGGACGTGTCGGTGCCCCTGACCGCGCCGCGCACCCTCGTGGACTCGCTCAACCCGCCGCTGGTCGAGGGTGCCAGCGTCGTCGTGCACGCCAAGCCGTCGTACTACGCCAACCGCGGCAGCATGTCGCTGCAGGTGCGCGAGATCCGGATGGTGGGCCTCGGCGAGCTGCTCGCCCAGCTCGAGCGACGCCGCCAGCTCCTGGCCGCCGAGGGTCTCTTCGACCCCGCCCGCAAGCGCCGGCTGCCGTTCCTGCCCGCCCGCGTCGGCCTGGTCACCGCCCCCAACAGCGCCGCCGAGCGCGACGTGCTCGAGAACGCCCGGCGCCGCTGGCCCGCGGTGGACTTCGAGGTCGCGCACGCCACCATGCAGGGCACCCGGTGTGCCGGCGAGGTGATGGAGGCGCTCGAGCGGCTCGACCGGCACCCGGAGGTCGACGTCGTGGTGGTCGCCCGTGGTGGCGGCTCCGTCGAGGACCTGCTCCCCTTCTCCGACGAGGCGCTGGTGCGCACGGTGCACCGGATGACCACTCCCGTCGTGTCCGCCATCGGCCACGAGCAGGACTCACCCCTGCTCGACCTGGTCGCCGACGTGCGCGCCTCCACCCCCACCGACGCCGCCAAGCTCGTCGTGCCCGACGTGGTCGAGGAGATGGGTGGCGTGGCCCGCACCCGCGACCGGCTGCGCTCGCTGGTCGCCGCCCACGTCGCCCGCGAGCAGGCCGGTCTCGACGCGCTGCGCTCCCGCCCCTCGCTCGCCGACCCCCGCACCCTGGTCGATGCCCGCGGCGACGAGCTGGTGCTGCTGCGCGAGCGGGCCCGTCGCTCGCTCTCGCACCGCCTCGACCGGGCCGCCGACGAGATCGACCACCAGCGCGCCCGCGCCCGTGCCCTCTCTCCGTTGGCCACGCTGCGCCGCGGCTACGCCGTGCTGCAGGACGTCGACGGCCACGTCGTCACCTCGGTCGACGACCTCGCACCCGGCGCCGATGTGAGCGTGCGGGTCGCCGACGGCCGTGTCCACGCGACCACCACCCGGCTCGAGCCGCTGCTCGAGTCCTCGACCACCCCGATCCCGGAGGACGACACCGATGGCTGAGCCGACGACCGAGACCACGCCCTCCTACGAGGCTGCGCGCGAGGAGCTCGTCGACGTCGTACGACGCCTCGAGGCCGGCGGCACCACCCTCGAGGAGTCGCTGGCACTGTGGGAGCGCGGCGAGAAGCTCGCCGGGGTCTGCCAGGACTGGCTCGACGGGGCCCGCGCCCGCCTCGACGAGGTCCTCGCCACCGACACCTGACCCGGCCCAGATGTCGCCGCGAGTCGGCGCAGATGTCTCGCCGAGTCGGCGCAGATGTCGCCGCGAGTCGGGCTCTTGTGACTGATGTGTGGGTCATCTGCCGGGTAGTCGGGGTCGGTGGCCGCCGAGAGTGAGCATGAGGATGGCAATCAGAGCGTGGGGGTCGCGGAAGCCGTAGGCCATGCGGGTTCGTAGTCGGATGCGCAGGTTGACGGCTTCGGTGCGGCCGTTGGACAGGCCGTGCTCGATGGCCAGCAGGATGGGGCCGCGTTGGGCCTGCACGGTCTTGGCTAGTGCTGCGAACTGGGGGATGCGGCAGCGTTGCGCTGAGGTGATCCAGGCATTGAGCGCCTCGGGGGCCTCGTGGTGGGGCAGTTTGAAGATCGCGCGTAGCCCTTCTTTGAGCTGGTAGCCGCGCCACAGTCGGGGGTCGGTCTGTGCGATCCACTTCAGTTGGGCACTCTGGCTGCTGGTGAGGTTCTCGGGGTTCTTCCACAGCGCGTAGCGGGAGCGGGTGAGCAGTCGCAGGCGCTGTGACTCCAGGTGCGGTGGTGCGTCCTTAACTGGTCGTCCGCGTCGTGGTGGGTTCGCGCGCACCGCTGCTCGTGCCTCGCGCCAGGCAGTCAACCGGACCTCCCCGAGGGCGTCGTTGGCCCACTTCACGACGTGGAAGGGATCAGCGGCCTGGATCGCGGCAGGGCAGTTGGTGCCTACGACGTCGGCGATGTAGCCGGCGCTGTCGGCGGTGACGTGGGTGATCTGGGCGGACCGTTCGGGCCCGAGGGCATCGAAGAAGGACTGCAAGGTGGCCTTGGTCTGGCCCTTGCCGGCCCACACCAGTCGGCCGGTGTCGTGGTCGATGACGACCATCAGGTACAGGTGCCCGCGCCGGTAGGAGACTTCGTCGATCCCGATCCTGGTGAGCCCACTCAGCAGGTCGACGCGTCCTTCTACCTCGGCCCAGACACGGGTGATGACCGCGCCTACGGTGCGCCACGCAATGCGCATCAGCTCGGTGACCGCGATCTTCGAGGTCTGGGTGGCCAACCAGGCGACCTGGTTCTCGAATGCCCTGCTTGCCCTAGCACCATGGCGGGCCCAGGGCAGGTGAGCTACCACCACGCCGTGCTCACGACACCGCACCCGCGGCGCATCGCCCTGCAGTTGACACCGGATCGTGCCCAGGTCCAAAGCGCGCCAGTGCCGGCGTCCTCGACCTGCGTCGTAGCCCGGCGAGGGGCGCTGGCAACGGCCACAGCGGCCACGCTGACGAGCTACCGGGCGGACCCGGATGGTGACCTGCTGCAATTCCTGCTCGAAGTCAACGCCCTCGATCACGGTGTTCTCACACCCGACAAGAGCACGCCATAAGGTGGCATCGCGCACGCCGCTCTCCTGTGCACCTGGTTTCAGTTCCTCGACAGTTCAGAAACCTAGACAGAGAGCGGCGTGCGCTCATTCACGGCACGCTCAGCCACCCACACATGCATCACAAGAGCCCGAGTCGGCGCAGATCTTTCCCGCGCGCCGGCTGGTCGGTTCCAGCCGGGTGGGCGCGACATCCGGGCCGGGTGGGCGCGACATCCGGGCCGGGTGGGCGCGACATCCGGGCCGGGTGGGCGCGACATCCGGGCCGGGTGGGCGCGATATCCGGGCCGGGTGGGCGCGACATCCGGGCCGGGTGGGCGCGACATCCGGGCCGGGTGGGCGCGATATCTGGGCCGGGTGGGCGCGATATCTGGGCCGGGTCAGCTGAGGGGGGCGGTGGTGAGCGAGCGCAGGAGAGCCTGCAGCTCCGCGGGGGTCGCGGACCCGTAGACCAGGACGGTGCTGGCGCGCGCGCCGCGGCCGACCTCGGCGGCGTACGCCGTGTCGCCCTCCTCGTCGGTGAAGGTGCGCCACTGCGTGGCGATGCTGCTCTCACCGGCCTGGAGGACCAGCGGGTCACCCTCGGTGGCGCCCTCGTCGACGTAGACCTCCACCAGGTCGTCGACGTCCTCGCCCTCCACCTGGAGCCCCGCGTAGGTCTTCTCCTCGGTCAGGAGCGCCAGCGCGAAGGTCGGCGGGGAGCCCGGCTCGTAGCTGACGTTGTTGACCAGCCAGCCCGAGGGCAGTGCTTCTGGGTAGACCAGCTCGACGCCCTCGCCCTGCACCGCGCGCACGACCTCGGTGTAGTCGGCGTTGGAGGGGGTGTACTCCGGCTCGGAGCGGAACAGCCCGGCGATCAGCACGGTGCCGATGACCGCCACCACCAGGATCAGCATCGCGCCGATGAATCCGTTGGTGGAGCGCGTGTAGCGGCCGGGTTGGCCCGTCTGGCTCATGGCGTCATTCTCCCGTGCCGCTCCAACGTCACCGCGCCCGGGGCGGCAGGCCACCTCCCGAGACCCGCAGGTGCGGCACCCTGTGGCCGTCTTCACCGCAGGTGCGGCATACTCGCTGCGTGACCACCTACCGGATCGCGGAAGCCGCCGACCTGCTCGGCGTCAGCGACGACACCGTACGACGCTGGGTCGAGGCCGGCCGGGTGCCCGCGCAGCAGCACGACGGCCGCACCGTGGTCGACGGGGCCGACCTGGCCGCACTCGCCGCCTCGCTGGCCGACGCGCCCGACCCCGCCCGCGCCTCGGCGGTCAGCGCCCGCAACCGCCTGGTCGGCATCGTCACCCGGGTCCGCAAGGACACGGTGATGGCCCAGGTCGACATGGTCTGCGGCCCCTACCGCCTGGTCTCCCTGATGTCCGCGGAGGCCGCCGACGACCTCGCCCTGGCCCCCGGTTCGCGGGTGGTCGCCTCGGTGAAGTCGACCAACGTCGTCGTGGAGCTGCCGTGAACGCCCGTCCGCACGTCGCCGCCGGCCTCCTGGGCGTGCTTGCCCTGCTCCCCCTGGCCGCCTGCAGCAGCAGCAGCGACCCGGCCGGCGGCGCGGGCGAGCCGAGCAGCAGCGGCACCAGCGGGAGCGAGAGCCTCACCGTGCTCGCCGCGGCCTCGCTGACCGAGACCTTCACCGAGCTCGCCGCCCAGTTCGAGGCCGAGCACCCGGGGGTGGAGGTCACGCTGGCCTTCGACTCCTCGGCCACCCTGGCCCAGCAGGCGCTCGAGGGAGCGCCCGCGGACGTGCTGGCCACCGCCGACACCCGCACGATGGAGTCGGCGGCCGCGGCGCTGGCCGGCGCGCCGGAGCTCTTCGCCACCAACACCCTGGTCCTGGTGGTGCCGGCCGGGAACCCCGCCGGCATCGAGGGCCTCGACGACCTGTCCGCCGAAGGTGTCGACTACGTCGCCTGCGTCGAGACCGCCCCCTGCGGTGCGGTCTGGGCCGCCCTGGCCGAGCAGGCGGGCGTCGAGACCGACGCCGCGAGCCTCGAGGTCGACGTCAAGGCGGTGCTGGCCCGGGTGGTCGCGGACGAGGCCGACGCCGGCCTGGTCTACGCGACCGACGCCGTGGCGGCCGGCGACGCCGTGGAGACGATCACCGTGCCGGGCGCGGAGCAGCAGCCCACGTCGTACCCGTTGTCGATCCTGCAGCAGACCCAGCAGCCCGACCTCGCCCAGGACTTCGTCGACCTCGTGCTCGGGGAGGTCGGGAGCCGGGTGCTGGCCGACGCCGGCTTCGGCGCCCCGTGACCTCCGGCCCGCTCCTGGCCGCCACGGCCCCGGGGGCCACGGGGGCGCCGACGACGGCGGCCCCCCGACACCTCGGCCGGCCGCCGCTGGTGCTGCTGGTGCCCGCGGTCCTCGCCGCGGTGCTGCTCGTGCTCCCGCTGGCGACGCTGGTGCTCGACACCCCGTGGGGGTCGTTCTGGAGCGAGCTGCGCTCGGAGCCGGTGCGCCGGGCGCTCGGGTTGTCGGCGCTGACGTCGCTGCTGACCGTCGCGGCCTGCGTCGTGCTCGGCACGCCCCTGGCCTGGCTGCTGGCGCGCGTGGAGTTCCCCGGTCGCAGCCTGCTGCGCGCGGCGGTCACGGTGCCGCTGGTGCTGCCGCCGGTGGTCGCGGGCGTCGCCCTGGTGACCGCCCTGGGCCGCAACGGCGTGGTCGGCTCGCTGCTGCGCGAGACCACCGGGATCAGCATCCCGTTCACCACCAGCGCCGTCGTCATCGCGCACACCTTCGTCTCGATGCCCTTCTTCGTGCTCAGCGTCGAGGGTGCCCTGCGCACCGCCGGAGAGCGGTACGACGTCGTGGCCGCCACCCTGGGCGCCGACCGCTGGACCACCTTCCGCCGCGTCACGCTCCCGCTGGCGATGCCCGGCCTGGTCGCGGGCGCGGCGCTGGCCTGGGCGCGCAGCCTCGGCGAGTTCGGCGCCACCATCACCTTCGCCGGCAACTTCCCCGGCACCACCCAGACGATGCCGTCGCTGATCTACACCACCCTGCAGGCCGACCCGGCTGCGGCGCGCACGCTCAGCATGATCCTGCTCATCGTCTCCGTCGGCGTGCTCGCGGGGCTGCGGCACCGCTGGCTGAGGCCCCGATGACGGGCCTGCACGCCGACCTCACCGTCCCCGGACGCCTGGTGGCGCAGGTGCACGCCGCCCCCGGCCGGGTGGTGGCGGTCATCGGCCCGAACGGCGCCGGCAAGTCCACCCTGCTGGGCGCGCTGGCCGGCACCGTCGCCGCGACCGGTCGGGTCGAGGTCGGCGGGCGCGACTGGACCGACCTGCCGGTGCGCGAGCGGCGCCTCGGGGTGGTCTTCCAGGACCGGTCGCTCTTCCCGCACCTGCGCGCCCACGAGGACGTCGCCTTCGGGCTGCGCACCCGGGGCGTCCCGCGCCGCGACGCGGAGCGCCGGGCCCGGGACTGGCTGGACCGGCTGGGGGTCGGCGACCTGGCCGAGCGCCGCCCGGCCGAGCTCTCCGGCGGCCAGGCCCAGCGCGTGGCGATCGCGCGGGCACTGGCCACCGAGCCCGACCTGCTGCTGCTCGACGAGCCGTTCGCGGGGCTCGACGTCGGCGTCGCCACCGGCCTGCGCATCGAGCTGGCCCGGCACCTGGCGGCGTACGCCGGCGTCGTGCTGCTGGTCACCCACGACGCGCTGGACGCGCTCACGCTGGCCGACGAGGTGCTGGTGCTCGACGAGGGCCGGGTGGTGCAGACCGGGTCGCCGCGCGAGGTGGCCGCCCACCCGCGCACCGAGCACGTCGCCCGGCTGGTCGGGCTCAACGTGGTCCGCGAGGGCGAGACGCTGCGCTCCTTCGCCCCCAGCGCGGTCACCGTCTCCCCCCGCGGCGCCGGGAGCGGGCCGGCCCCGACGTCGGCGCGCAACCGCTGGGCCGGCCGGGTCGCGGCGCTCGCACCGCACGGCGACGCCGTACGCCTGCTGGTGACCACGACCCGGGGTCCCGAGCTGATCGCGGACGTGACCCCGGCCGCCGCGGTCGAGCTCGGGCTCGACCCGGGTGCCGAGGTGTGGTTGAGCGTCAAGGAGACAGCGGTGCAGACCGATAGCATGCGCCCATGACCTCGCCCTCCACGCAGACCAGCCCCACCACGAGCGCCCCAGCCGGTGGGCTGGACGTCTCGCCCGAGGCCCCCGACCGCAACCTGGCCCTGGAGCTCGTGCGGGTCACCGAGGCCGCCGCCATGGCCGCCGGCCGCTGGGTCGGCCGCGGCGACAAGAACGGCGCCGACGGGGTGGCGGTCAACGCCATGCGGGTGCTGATCTCGACCATCGGCATGAACGGCACCGTGGTCATCGGTGAGGGCGAGAAGGACAACGCGCCGATGCTCTACAACGGCGAGCAGGTCGGCGACGGCACCGGCCCCGAGTGCGACGTCGCGGTCGACCCCATCGACGGCACCACCCTGACCGCCAAGGGCATGACGAACGCCGTCTCGGTGCTCGCGGTCTCGCCGCGCGGGTCGATGTACGACCCGTCGGCGGTCTTCTACATGGAGAAGCTGGTCACCGGCGCCGAGGCCGCCGACTTCGTGGACATCGAGGCGCCCGTCGCGCACAACATCGCCGCGGTCGCCAAGGCCAAGGGCAAGCGGGCCGAGGACGTCACCGTCATGCTGCTCGACCGGCCGCGCCACGAGAGCCTGGTCGCCGACATCCGCGCCACCGGCGCGATGATCAAGTTCATCAGTGACGGCGACGTGGCCGGCGCGATCATGGCCGCCCGCCCCGAGACCGGCATCGACCTGCTGCTCGGCATCGGCGGCACCCCCGAGGGCATCATCACCGCCTGCGCCATGAAGTGCATGGGCGGGACCATCCAGGGCAAGCTCTGGCCGCAGGGCGACGAGGAGACCCAGAAGGCCCTCGACGCCGGCCTCGACCTCGGCACGGTGCTGACCACCGACGACCTCGTCACCGGGGACGACTGCTTCTTCGTGGCCACCGGCATCACCGACGGCGAGCTGCTGCGCGGCGTGCGCTACAGCGCCGGCGGGGTCACCACCCACTCGCTGGTGATGCGCTCGCGCTCCGGCACGATCCGCCAGATCCAGTCGGAGCACCAGCTGCACAAGCTGCGCTCCTACTCGGCGGTCGACTTCGACCGCTGAGCCGGCGGGGTGCGGAACTGACCGGTCGACGGTGCAGAAGTGACTGCTCGTCGGTCAGGCGCTGGCCACCCAGCTCTGCGTCTCCTCACGGGCGCCGCGGTGGCGCACCAGCGCCTCGGTGACGGCGGTGATGACGGCGGGGTCCATGACCATGCCGACGTGCGAGGTGCGCACCTCGACCGCCGTCGCCGTGGGGTCGATGCAGGCGCGCCAGTCGACGATCCCGTCGCGGCGCGAGTAGATCGCGGTGAACGCCACGTCCGCGGGCACCGGTTGCCGGCTCTCCTCGAAGCTCTCCCGCGCGCACGGGCCGCCGACGCAGTCGACGGTCATCGTGCGCGGCACCCCGACCTTGCTGAGCGCGATCAGCCCGCCGAGGCCGGCGGTCAGGGCGCGGTGGTGCGCGGCCGGGGCCAGCATCGGGCTGCCCATGGTGACGATCCCGGAGACCAGGTCGGGGCGGCGTACGGCGATGCCGCGTGCGAGCATCCCGCCCAGGCTGTGGCCCACGAGCTGCACCCGGGTGCCGCGCTTGTTCGCGATCGCCTCGAGCCGCTGCTCGATGAGGTGGGCGGCGTCGAGGGTGCACCCGACGTTGGCCACGATGTGCGAGCGGTAGGTGCGCATCCCCTGCTTGCGCAGCGCGGCGGCCATGAAGCGCAGCGTGTAGTCGCCGGCGAGGAAGCCCGGGACCAGCAGCACCGGGTCGAGGTCACGCGCCTGCGGCCCGGCGACGTACGGCGTGCGGCGGCGCTCGAGGCGCGCGCTGAGGGCCCGCGTGGCGTAGCGACGGGCCTCGCCTGCGATCCGCGCCTCGTTGAGGACGGCCACCACCGGCGGGCGGCGGTAGCCCTCCGGGAGCAGGAAGGAGGCGAGCGGCGACTCGTTCATCGCCCGACCGTAACGCGGTTCGGACCACCCTGTGAGGTGTGACACACAATTGTGACCGGACGTCCGGTCGACCTGGTCCTTGCGGTCTACTGGAACCATGCCCGCTCGTCCCCCGGTGACCATGTCCGAGCAGCTCCGCGCGCCCGTCAGCACCGACGTCGAGCTGTGCTACCAGACCTTCGGAGACCCCGCCGACGAGCCGCTCGTCCTGGTGATGGGTCTCGGTGCGCCCCTGACCTGGTGGGACGAGGAGCTGTGCACGATGCTCGCGCACCGCGGCTTCTACGTCGTGCGCTTCGACAACCGGGACTGCGGGCGGTCGAGCCGTGTCGGGGGCCGGGTCACCCGGGCCACCCTCGTGCGCGCCTTCGCGGGTGCGCCGACCCGGGCGCCGTATTCGCTGGCCGACATGGCCGGCGACGTCACGGGCCTGCTGGACCACCTGGGCGTGGAGTCCGCGCACGTCGCGGGCGTGTCGATGGGCGGGATGATCGTGCAGACGCTCGCGCTCGAGCACCCGACGCGGGTCCGGTCGCTGACCTCGATCATGTCGACCACCGGCCGGCGCACCGTCGGGTGGCAGCACCCCGCGCTGCTGCCGACCCTGCTGGGTCGCGGCGGCACCTCCAAGGAGGACTTCGTCAGGCAGAGCGAGCGGCTGTGGCGCCTCATCGGCTCGCCCGCCTACCCGCAGTCCCCCGAGGCCACCCGCAGCCGTGCCGAGGACACCTTCGACCACGGCGTCAGCGCCGCCGGGACGCTGCGCCAGATGATGGCCATCCTGACCCAGCCCGACCGCGAGCCGCGGCTGCGGGCGCTGCGCAAGCCGGCCCTGGTCGTGCACGGCCTCGCCGACAAGATGGTCCACCCCTCGGGTGGCCGCGCGACCGCCCGCGGGCTCCGCGGCTCCGAGCTGCTGCTCATCGACGGGATGGGCCACGACCTGCCCCCGGCGCTGCACGAGACCCTCGCGGCCGCGATCCGCCGCACGGCCGACCGGGCCTGAGCGGACCTCACCCCCGCAGATACCCCGGTAGGGGGTTGTGGAGGCCCGCTGGCAGGGACTAGACCTGGGGTCCCATTCGCGTCCTCGGGAGGTCCCATGCCGCAGGAGAGCCCAGCCCCGACGACCCGGGGCCGGCGACGAGCCGTCGTACGCCGCAGGTCGCGGCGCGGCCTGGCCACCGCGGCGGCCCTCACGCTCTCGGTCGGCCTGCTGGCCGCCTGCGGCTCCGAGGGCAAGCCGACCCTGACCTGGTACCTCAACCCGGACGGCCAGGACACCTTCGTGGCCTTCGCCGAGCAGTGCAGCACCGACGAGTACGACATCCAGACCCGGCTGCTGCCCACCAGCGCGACCGACCAGCGGGTGCAGCTGGCCCGCCGCCTCGCCGCCGAGGACGACCAGACCGACCTGATGAACCTCGACCCGGTCTTCGTGCCCGAGTTCGCGAACGCCGGCTGGCTGGCCGAGCTGCCGGGCGACACCGTCACCGACGACACCCTCGAGGGCATCGCCGAGACAGTGCGCTGGGACGACAAGATCTTCGCCGCACCGCTGTGGGCCAACACCCAGGTGCTCTGGTACCGCAAGTCGCTGGCCGAGAAGGCCGGCCTCGACATGAGCCAGCCGGTCACCTGGAAGCAGATCATCGAGGGCGCCAGCTCGGTCGACGGCGCCACGGTGGGGGTGCAGGGCAACAAGTACGAGGCGTACGTCGTGTGGATCAACGCGCTGATCGAGGGGGCCGGCGGCACGATCCTCGAGAACCCCGAGGACGGCGTGGACGCCAAGGTGACCCTGGACTCCGACGCCGCCCGCGAGGCCGCGAGCGTCATCCAGGCCCTCGCGGACTCCTCCGCGGCCCAGGGCGACCTGTCGGTGTCCAACGAGGGCACCGCGCTGGCCTACATGTACGGCGACTCCCCCGGCGAGTTCATGACGAACTGGACGTTCGTCTACAAGAACTACGAGCCCTCCGACGCCAACGACTACACGAAGGAGGAGTTCGACGACCTCGGCTGGGCGCGCTACCCGCGCACCGTCGAGGGCGAGGACTCCGCGCCCCCGGTGGGCGGCATCGACATCGGCGTCGGGGCGTTCAGCAAGCACCCCGACTTCGCCCGGGAGGCGGCCGCCTGCATCACCTCCACCGAGAACCAGGTCGAGCTCGCCGTCACCGACGGGCTGATGCCCGCCACCCAGACGGCGTACGACGCCGACGAGCTGACGAAGGCCTACCCCCGGACCTGCTCGAGCTGTTCCGCACCAGCGTCGACGACGGCGGGCCGCGCCCCAAGAGCGCCTTCTACGCCACCATCTCCGGCGCCATCCAGGCCCGCTGGCACGCACCCAGCGACGTCGACCCCGACTCGACGCCCGAGAAGTCCCAGGCCTACCTGCAGGCCGTGCTCGAAGGGAAGGCGCTGCTGTGACCTCCTCGACCGTGGCCACGCCGGCCGTCAACGCCGGCGACCCCAAGCAGCCCAAGGCCTACGTCAGCGACCGCGCCCGGCACGAGAACCGTCTCGGCCAGCGCCTGGTCGCACCGGCGATCGTGGTGATGCTGATCGTCACCGCGTTCCCGATCCTGCGGGCGCTCTACCTCTCGCTGTACAACTACTCGCTCACCGCACCCGCGGACCGGGAGTTCATCGGGCTCTCCAACTACGTCACCGCCCTCACCGACTCGCTCTTCTGGCGCGACATCGGCGTGACCGTCCTCTACATGGTCGTGACCGTGGCGATCGAGCTGGTGATCGGCTTCGCGTTCGCCCTGGTGATGCACCGCGTGATCTTCGCCAGGGGGCTGATCCGCACCTCGATCCTGATCCCCTACGGCATCATCACCGTCGTCTCGGGCTTCGCGTGGCAGTTCGCGTTCACCTACCAGAACGGGTTCGTGAACGGCTGGCTGCCGTTCATCGCCGACGACTTCAACTGGTTCGGCTCCCCGCCGCCGGCGATCATCGCGATCATGGTCTCCGAGATCTGGAAGACCACGCCGTTCATGTCGCTGCTGCTCCTCGCCGGGCTGGCCCAGGTCTCCGAGGACATGGTCGAGGCCGCCAAGGTCGACGGCGCCACCTGGTGGCAGCGGATGTGGAAGGTGGTGCTGCCGAACATGAAGGCGGCGATCATGGTCGCGGTGCTCTTCCGCGCCCTCGACGCCTACCGCATCTTCGACAACATCTTCGTGATGACCGCCGGCGCCCAGGGCACGGAGTCGATCTCGTTCCTGACCTACCGCCAGAGCATCGAGCAGTTCCAGCTCGGCATGGGCTCGGCGCTCGCGGTCCTGCTGTTCCTGTCCGTGCTGCTGGTCGCGTGGCTCATCGTGAAGATGTTCAAGGTCGACCTGGCCCAGGCCCGAGGGGAGTGACGACGATGCGTAACAAGATCGGACTCATGATCGGCGTGCTGCTCGTGCTCGTCTGGTGCCTGCTGCCCGTCGTGTGGATCATCTCGCTGTCGTTCAAGAGCCAGGCGGCCGTCTCCGGTGGCACCGACCCCGGGTTCCTGCCGCTGGACTCGTTCACCGGCTGGGACAACTACTCCAGCGTCCTGCAGGACGACCAGTTCCGTCGCGCCATCATCAACTCGATCGGCATCAGCCTGATCGCGACCCTGCTGTCGGTCATCATCGCCACCCTGGCGGCGTACGCGATCGCCCGGTTGGAGTTCAAGGGCAAGAAGCTGGTGCTGACCATCTCGCTGGCGATCGCGATGTTCCCGGTCGTCTCGCTGGTCAGCCCGCTCTTCGACCTGTGGCGCACGATCGGCCTCTACGACACCTGGCCGGGGCTGATCCTGCCCTACATGTCGTTCACGCTGCCGCTGGCGATCTGGACCCTGTCGGCGTTCTTCCGCGAGATCCCGTGGGAGATGGAGCAGGCCGCCCAGGTCGACGGTGCCACCTCCTGGCAGGCGTTCCGCAAGGTGATCGTGCCGCTGGCCGCGCCGGGTGTGTTCACCGCCGCGATCCTGACGTTCTTCTTCGCCTGGAACGACTTCGTCTTCGGGATCACCCTGACCTCCACCGAGAACGCGCGCCCGATCCCCGCGGCGCTGTCGTTCTTCGTGGGCCCCGACCCCTTCCAGCGTCCCGCCGGCCTCCTGGCCGCCGCGGCCGTGGTGGCCACGATCCCGATCGTGCTCATCGTGCTCGTCTTCCAACGCAAGATCGTCGCCGGTCTGACCTCCGGCGCCGTCAAGGGCTGAGTCAGACACAGAAAGGCAGGTCCGATGGCCGCCATCACCCTCAAGAACATCGTCAAGAAGTACGGCGACGGCTTCCCGGCCGTCAACGACGTCTCGATCGACATCGCCGACGGCGAGTTCGTGATCCTCGTCGGCCCCTCGGGCTGCGGGAAGTCGACGCTGCTGCGGATGATCGTGGGCCTCGAGGACATCACCTCCGGCGACATGATGATCGGGGACCGCAAGGTCAACGACCTGGCGCCGCGCGACCGCAACCTGGCGATGGTCTTCCAGAACTACGCGCTCTACCCGCACCTGTCGGTCTACGAGAACATCGCGTTCCCGCTGCGCCTGGCCGGTGCTCCGGAGAAGGAGATCGACGAGAAGGTGCGCGAGGCGTCGAAGACCCTCGAGCTCGACGAGCACCTCGAGCGCAAGCCCGGCAACCTGTCGGGCGGTCAGCGCCAGCGGGTGGCGATGGGTCGCGCAATCGTCCGCCAGGCCGACGCGTTCCTCTTCGACGAGCCGCTGTCGAACCTCGACGCCAAGCTGCGCGGGCAGATGCGCACCGAGATCGCGCGCCTGCAGAAGCGGCTGGGCATCACCACCGTCTACGTCACCCACGACCAGACCGAGGCGATGACGCTCGGCGACCGGGTCGCGGTGCTCAAGCGCGGTCTGCTCCAGCAGCTGGCCACCCCCCGCGAGCTCTACGAGAACCCCGGCAACCTCTTCGTCGCCGGCTTCATCGGCTCCCCGCCGATGAACTTCCTGCCCGCCGAGGTGGAGGGCACCTCGGTGAAGCTGCCCTTCGGGACCGTGCAGATCCCCGAGGCCAAGGCCGAGCGCTGCCAGGGCAAGGGCGTGCTGATGGCCGGCATCCGACCGGAGTACTTCGAGGACGCCACCATCGCCGACAAGGTCGGCTCGGACTCCACCTTCAGCGCCGACGTCGACTACGTGGAGTGGCTCGGCAACGAGACCTACGCCTACATCCCCTTCGAGGCGCCCCCCGAGGTGGAGGCGAAGATGCGCGAGCTCGAGGCCGACCTCGACGGCGAGGGCCTGCGCACCCAGCTCGTGGTCTCCCTCGACGGGGCGAGCCGCATCAAGGAGGGCGAGACGGCCGAGATCTGGGTCGACGCCACGAAGATGCACCTGTTCGACCCCGCCACCGGGGAGAACCTCACCGTCGACCGCGAGCACGCCGGCGAGATCCCCGCGGACGCGGTGGCCACCCCCGCCTGACCGGAGCCGGCCGGACACTTCGGGCCGACCCGGCGCGACATCTGCGCCGGGTCGGTGCGACATCTGGGCCGGGTCAGTAGGTGCCGAGGTACTTCTTGGGGGTGCCCGGTGCGGGGAGGCGCTGGACCTGCACCGATCCCATCAGCGCCATCCCCCGGACCCGGACGGTGGGTGAGTCCGCGCCGAGCTCGGCGGGCACCTTGTCCTTGCCCTGCCCGAAGTCGCCCAGGATCGGCGTGCCGTCGACCACGACGTGGACGTGCGCCGGGACCAGGATCTTGACCTCGCCCATCACCGCGTTGGCGGTGATGGCGGTCTCCCGGCTCTCGAGCACGGCCTCGCGCAGGTCGAGCAGCACGCTGCCCATCAGCGTGAAGGCCGTGTGCTGGGCCGGGACCCGCCACACGCCGCGGCGCTTGCAGTCGCCGAGGATGGCGGTCGACGAGGCGTGCCCCGTGGTCGGCACCGGGGCGCGGCTCCCGGGGCCGGGCGGCGGTGAGGTCAGCGCGCCCCCGGCCTGCAGGTCGACGGTGATCGGGACCAGGTCGGCGTACGTCTTGGCCTGCCAGGTCAGTCCCAGGCGCTCGTCGAGCTCGTCGAGGTCCAACCGACCGTCGCCCGCAGCCTCGCGCAGCACCTCGGCCACCCGCTCACGGTCCGCGTGGGAGACGCGCAGCCGACCACGGTCGTGGCCGGCTGCGTCCGAGAGGTCGTCCATGGCGACAGCCTAGATCGAACCCGCTCCCTCCTCGACGTAGACGCTGGCCCCGAGGTCGAGGAACTCCTGGGACTTCTCCTTGAACCGGTCGCGCACGTCCTGGCTGATCCGCATCGAGCAGAACTTCGGCCCGCACATGGAGCAGAAGTGCGCGGTCTTGGCCGCCTCGGCCGGCAGCGTCTCGTCGTGCATCGCCTGCGCGGTGGGCGGGTCGAGGGAGAGCGCGAACTGGTCGTGCCAGCGGAACTCGAAGCGGGCCCTCGACAGCGCGTCGTCCCACTCCCGGGCACCCGGGTGGCCCTTGGCCACGTCGGCCGCGTGCGCGGCGAGCTTGTAGGTGATGACCCCGGTCTTCACGTCGTCCCGGTCGGGCAGGCCCAGGTGCTCCTTGGGGGTGACGTAGCAGAGCATCGCGGTGCCGTGCATCGCGATGGCGGCGGCGCCGATCGCGCTGGTGATGTGGTCGTAGCCGGGCGCGACGTCGGTGGCCAGCGGGCCCAGCGTGTAGAACGGCGCGCCGTGGCACCAGTCCTGCTGCAGCGCCACGTTCTCCTCCACCAGGTGCAGCGGCACGTGCCCGGGACCCTCGACCATCACCTGCACGTCGTGCTCCCACGCCCGCAGGGTCAGCTCCCCCAGGGTGCGCAGCTCGGCGAGCTGCGCGGCGTCGTTGGCGTCGGCCACGCTGCCCGGGCGCAGCCCGTCGCCCAGGCTGAACGAGACGTCGTACGCCGCGAAGATCTCGCAGAGCTCGTCGAAGTGGGTGTGGAGGAAGTTCTCCTCGTGGTGGGCCAGGCACCAGCCGGCCATGATCGCGCCGCCGCGCGAGACGATGCCGGTGACCCGGTCGACGGTCAGCGGGACGTGGCGCAGCAGCACGCCCGCGTGCACCGTCATGTAGTCCACGCCCTGCTCGGCCTGCTCGATGACGGTGTCGCGGTAGATCTCCCAGGTCAGACGGTCGGCCTGGCCGTCGACCTTCTCCAGCGCCTGGTAGATCGGCACGGTGCCGATCGGGACCGCGGAGTTGCGCAGGATGCACTCCCGGGTGGTGTGGATGTCCTCGCCGGTGGAGAGGTCCATGACCGTGTCGGCACCCCAGGTGGTCGCCCAGGTCAGCTTCTCGACCTCCTCGGCGATGCTGGAGGTCACGGCACTGTTGCCGATGTTGGCGTTGATCTTCACCAGGAAGCGCTTGCCGATGACCATCGGCTCGGCCTCGGGGTGGTTGGGGTTGGCCGGGATGATCGCGCGCCCCGCGGCCACCTCGCTGCGCACCAGCTCGACGTCGCAGCCCTCCCGGGCCGCGGCGTAGCGCATCTCCTGGGTCACCACCCCGCGCCGGGCGTAGGCCATCTGGGTCACCGCCGCACCGGTCGCGCGCCGCGGTGCTCGCCGCGGGCCGGTCCACTCCTGGCGGGCTCCCCCGCGCCGGGCAGCCCCGCGACCGTCGTCGAGCGCGCTGCCGCGCCGACCGTCGTACGTCGTGGTGTCACCGCGCTCGACCACCCACGGCTCCCGCAGCGCCGGCAGCCCGACCGCGGGGTCGGAGCCGGGGCCGGTGGTGCAGTAGCGGTCGAACGTCTCGCCGTTGGTCAGCGCGACCCGGGTGACGGGCACCTGGACGCCTGCGTGGTCGACGAGCACGCGGGAGTGGGCGGGGTGGACTGGCTGCTGCTGGGTCATCGGTCTCCTCCGGTGGTGCGGATCGGGTCGTGGGTGTGGGCGATGGGCCCCCGGCCGCGGCCGAGGCGCCAGCCGGAGCTGCGGTGCAGCGCGGCGACGGTGTGGGCGGCGGCCCGGGCCACCGCGGTCTCGAGGTCGTCCCCGTGGCCGAGCGCGACCGCCAGCGCAGCGCTGAACGTGCACCCGGTGCCGTGGTCGTTGCCGGTGTCGACGGCGGGGTGCGCGAGCGCGCGGACCGGCCCGCCGGGGTGCGCGAGCCAGTCGGTGCAGCTCGCGCCGGCCGGGTCGGTGCCGGGGCCGCCGGTGACCACGACCGCGCACCCCAGGTCGGACAGCGCGGCGGCGAGGTCGCGCGGGGTGCCCTCGCGGCCGAGCAGCACGGCGGCCTCGTCGGCGTTGGGCGTGCAGACGGCTGCCACCGGCAGGAGGTGCTCGACGTAGGCGCGCGCCACCGACGCGTCGCCGAGCACCGCCCCGCTGGTGGCCACCAGGACGGGGTCGACGACCAGACGGGTGCCGCCCAGGCGGGCCGCGACGAGCTCGACCACACCAGGGTGTCCGAGCATGCCGGTCTTGCTGGCCGCCACGGGGAGGTCCTCGAGCACGGCGTCGAGCTGCGCCTCGACGCTGCGCCGCGGCACCGGGTGCACGTCGCGCACCCCGGTGGTGTCCTGGGCGGTCACGGCGGTGACCACGCACGCCCCGTGGGCGCCCAGGGCGGCGAAGGTGGTCAGGTCGGCGGCCGTCCCCGCGGCGCCGCCGGAGTCGGTGCCGGCCACGCTGAGCAGCACCGGCGGGTCGACGGGCCGCCGCTGCGCGCGGATCACCGGGTCACCGCCGGTGCGGTCGCGGCCAGCAGGTCGGCGACCACCTGCGCCGGGTCGCGGGCCCGCATCACCGCCCCCATGACGGCCACGCCGGCGGCGCCGGCGCCCAGGGCGCCCGCGGCGTTCGTGGGGTCGAGGCCGCCCAGGGCCCAGACCGGCAGCCCGTGGTCCCGACCCAGCAGCGCCGGGTCCAGCGGCGGGCCGTGGCCGGGCTTGCTCGCGGTGGCGGCGTACGGCGACACCGTGGCCCAGGCCGCCCCCTCGGCGGCGGCCGCGGCCAGCCCGGCGGCGTCGTGGCAGGAGCGCCCGAAGACACCGGTGGCCGGGGCGGGCTGGTGCGCGGCGAGGTGCAGCCCGGCGGCCCCGGGGTGCGCGCGCCGCGAGGTGAGCACCCGCAACCCGGGCACCGCCAGCAGCGTGTCGACGAGCGCGGCGAACCCGCGCCGGTCGAGGTCGTGCTCCCGCACCACCACCGCTTCCAGACCGGCGGCGGCGCACTCGGCGACGGTGGCGCTGAGTCCTCGTCCCTTGGCCAGCTGGGCCCGGTCGGTGAGCAGCAGCAGCCGCGGCAGGCTCGGGCCGCTCATCCGACCCGCCCCGCCCGCGGGCTCGAGGCCCGGGCGACCCCGCGCCGAGGGATCCGTCCGGCGCCGCGGGCCAGGTGGCCGGCCTCCACGGCGAGCGCCAGCGCTGCGGCCATGGCGACCGGGTCCTCGGCGCGGGTGACCGCCGTCGCGGCCAGCACCGCGTCGCAGCCCAGCTCCATCGCCAGCGCGGCGTCGCTGGCGGTGCCGACCCCGGCGTCGAGCACCACCGGCACGCCCACGGCGGCGACCACGGCCTCGACCGCGTAGGGGTCGAGGATGCCGAGCCCGGAGCCGATCGGGGCCCCCAGCGGCATCACCGCGGCACACCCGACGTCCTCGAGGCGACGTGCCAGCACCGGGTCGGCGGTGGTGTAGGGCAGCACGGTGAACCCGTCGCGCACCAGCGTCGCGGCGGCGTCGAGCAGCTCGACCACGTCGGGCATCAGGGTCGTCTCGTCACCGATCACCTCGAGCTTGACCCAGGAGGTGTCGAGCGCCTCGCGCGCCAGCCGCGCGGTCAGCACGGCCTCGCGCGCCGAGGTGCAGCCGGCGGTGTTGGGCAGCAGCCGGACCTCCGAGCGGCGCAGCAGGTCGAGCAGCCCGCCGGCGCCGGTGGTCGAGGTGCGGCGCACAGAGACGGTCACCAGGCCGGGCCGGGCCGCCTCCAGCACCGCCGGCAGCAGCGACAGCCCGGGCAGGCCGCCGGTGCCCAGCAGCAACCGGGAGGACAGCTCCTCCCCCGCCACCCGCAGCGCCCCGGTACCGGTCGTCGCCGCCCGCGTCATCCGCCCTGCACCGCCGTCACCACGTCGACGACGTCGCCGTCGCGCAGCCGGTGGGTGCCGTGCTCGGCGCGGGGCACCACCGCACCGTTGACGGCCACGGCCCTGCCGTCGGGGTCGGGCACCAGGTCACGCACGCTCGCGACGAGCGGCGCGGGCCGGCCGTTGAGCAGGATCTGCGGGGTGGTCGGGGCACTCATCGGTCCTCCAGGAGTCGGCGGGGGTCGGTGGCCGGGTCGACCCGGCCGCTCTCGAGGTGGTCGGCGACCAGCTCGGCGGTCAGCGGCGCGAGCAGCACGCCGTGGCGGAAGTGGCCGGTCGCCAGCACCACCCGGGGGTCGTGGGTGGGGCCCACCAACGGCAGCCCGTTGGCGGTGCCGGGCCGGTCGCGGGCCAGCGCCTCGAGCAGCTCGGCCCGGTCGAGCCCGGGCACCAGCTCGCGGGCCGCGTCGAGCAGGCGGTGCACGCCACCGAGCGTCACCACCGGCGGCTGGTCGTGCTCCTCGCTGGTGGCGCCGATGACGACCTCGCCGTCGGCGCGGGGCACCACGTAGACGGGACGCCCGCGCACCCAGCCGCGCACCGGGCGGGTCGGCGGGTCGTCGCTGCGGGCCCGCAGCACCTCCCCGCGCACCCCCCGCACGAGACCCGGCCCCAGCCGTGCGGCGTACGCCGACGGCAGCGACGCGCCGGTGGCCAGGACCGTCACCTCGGCCCAGCCGGCCGGGCCGGGGTCACGCTGCACCGGGACCCGGTCGAGCAGGGCGGCGAGGACCCGACGCGGGTCGACGCTGTGGTCGTCGGGCAGCAGCACCCCGCCCAGCACCCGCCCCGCGAGCGTCGGCTCCAGCGCGCGCACCCGAGCCCCGTCGAGGTCCTCGACCCGGCCGCCCAGGCTCCGCACCAGCGTGGCCTGGCGCTTGACGTCGCGCAGGTCGTCGGCGTCCAGCCCGACCAGCAGGGTGCCGCCGCGGGTCAGCGGGACCCCGAGCCGGTCACCCCAGGAGGGCCACGACGCCTGGCTGCGCCGGCCCAGGTCGAGCAGGGCCGGCTCGTCGTGCCAGACCTCGGCGGCGGGGCTGAGCATCCCGGCCGCCGCCCACGACGCACCGCGGGCCGGGGCGGGGTCGACGACGCGCACCTCGTGACCGCGACGCCGGAGCTCGTCGGCCACCGCGAGCCCGATGACGCCGGCCCCGAGGATCTCGACGCGGGCCGCGTCGGTGCCGCTCACGCGACGGCGTCGAGCAGCTCCCGGGCGGCCTGCAAGGGGTCGGGCGGACGCCACAGGGCACCGATCACGGCGACCCCGTGGGCCCCGGCCTCGCGGGCCTGTCGGGCGCGGGGGGCGTCGAGGCCACCGATGGCCAGCAGCGGCAGCGGACCGGCGGCCGCGGTGATGGCGGCCAGGCCCAGGGCGGGCGGCAGTCCGGGTTTGCTCACGGTGTCGAAGACCGGCCCGAGGCCCGCGTAGTCCGCGCCGTCCGCGGCGGCACGGCACACCTCGTCGCGGTCCCGACAGGTCGCGCCCAGCAGCAGCCCGGGGGCGATCCGCCGCGCCTCGGCGACGGGCAGGTCCAGCGCCCCGAGGTGGACCCCGTCGGCCGCGCCGGCCAGCGCCAGGTCGACCCGGTCGTCGACGACCACGACGGCGCCGTGCGGGCGCACCGCGGCGACCACGCGGCGTACGAGCTCGAGGGCCTGGCGGTCCGAGACCGGCGTGGACCAGTGCTTGGCACGCACCTGGAAGCCGCGGATCCCGAGCCGGGCCAGCCCGGGCAGGACGGACAGGTCGTCGGCGGGGCCGACCAGGCAGAACAGACGTGGCAGCACGCTTCGCTCCTCGCTTCCTTCGCCGGCTTTACCCGGATCAGGTTCAACGGTCGGAGCGGAACAGCTCCCTCTCAGCCCGCTGCCGCGAGCTCCCGTGGTGGACGAGCAGACCGTAGCGCGGACGTGGGAGGTGACGTCAAGGCCCCGTCCCACAGCAGACGGAAGAGCATGCTGACCACGTCGGCCGCATCCCCGCCGGGCCATCGACCGGGCCGCGTCGTCGGGTCGTTCCCGGTCATCGTCCGAGGACGCGGTCGATCCCCGCGACAAGGGCCGCGCGCTTCTCGGGGTCCAGCGCGTCGGGGTGCGGATCGGCGAACCGGCCCGCGTCGTTGTCGTAGTACTTTCCGCCCGCATCGGCGAACTCGCCGCTCGTCGAGGCTCGGACGAGGACCTCGACACCGATGTTGATGTCGTTGCCGGCGATGCCGAAGCCGTCCCGGACCATCTTGGAAGCCAGCAACGAGCCGGGGTTGACAGCAACGGCGACCGGCCCGTCGGGTCCGACCTGGTCAGCGAGGTGACGAGTCCACATGGTGAGGGCGAGCTTGCTCTGGGCGTAGGCCGTGCCGTGGTCGAGCCGGCGCCCACCGGCGAGCGCCTGCAGGTCCACGGGCGCCTGAGCGGCGGACGACAGGTTGACGACGCGTCCACTGGCGGGCAGGTGCGCAAGCAGCAGACGTGTCAGTCGGTACGGGGCGATGGTGTTGACGACGAAGCGGACGTCGAGCCCGTCAACGGTGACCGGGTGCTCAGTGTGGTAAACGCCGGCGTTGTTGACGAGCACGTCGATGCTCAGGTCGGCGGCGGCAGCGGCGAGTGCGTCGACCTCGGACAGGTCGGACAGGTCTGCGAGCGCGGTCGCGAGGACTGACCCGGCCCGCTGCGCCTCGACGGCTGCGCGGGCGTCGGCGAGCCTGCCTGGGCTGCGTCCGTGCAGGACGAGCCGGTGATCGAGGGAGGCGAGCCGCTGGGCGGTGGCGAGGCCGATGCCGTCGGTGGCGCCGGTGATCATGATCGTGGACATCGTGGAGTCCTTCTGTTCAGGGGGCGTGGGAGGAGTCAGCCGCACACGTGCGCAGGCAGCCGCTGGGTCGGCGCTCAACCGATGGTGGCGACCAGCTTGCCCAACGGACCGCCCGTCGCGCCGATCTCGTGCAGCTCGGCCAACCGCTCGAGCGGCCGTGTGTCACCCACGACGACTCGCAGCGTCCCCGAGCCGATCATCTGCGCCACGGCCTCCAGGGCGGCGTAGTCGGGTTCGACGAGGATCCACGTCGCACTGACACCGGCCTCGTCGAGCACGTCGCGGGATGGGATGTCGTCGGGGGACGGCACGACCACCAGGCGGCCACCCCGGCGCAGGCTCCGCACCGACCGCTCCGCGTGCTCGGCCCCGCCTACGAGGTCGAGCACCCCGTCCATGTCGACCGCCACCTCCTCGAAGAGCTCCGTCCGGTGGTCGATGACGTGGTCGACACCGAGGTCGCGCAGAGCGTCGTGGTTGCGGGCCGACGCCGTGGCCCACACCTCGGCGCCGCGGGCCTTGGCCAGCTGGACGGCCAGGTGACCGACGCCACCCGATGCCGCGTGCACCAGCACCCGGTCGCCCTGACCGACGCGCAAGGTGTCGACGACCGACTGCCATGCCGTGAGCACGGCCAGCGGGAGGGCGGCTGCTTCGACGTCGGACAGTGCCTGGGGGGTGTGGGCGACCTCGCGGGAGCCAGCGACCACGTACTCGGCGTAGGCCTCGGCGGGACGCGGGAACCGCGGCATCCCGAAGACCCGGTCGCCGACCGCGAACCGGGTGACGCCCGGGCCCACCTCGACGACCTCGCCGGCCACGTCCCAGCCCAGGACCATCGGCAGGTCCGGATCGAACGTGCCGAAGATGTCGCCGGTCGCACGGATCTTCCAGTCGATCGCGTTGACCCCGGCCGCCGCGCTTCTGAACAGGACCTCGGTCGGCCCGGGCACGGGGCGGGCGACCTGGAGGGCCGACAGCCTCCCGTCGTCGGAGCGGACGATGGCGGTCATCTGGGGCTTGTCACTCATCATGCGATCCAGCATCATCGCTGCAGTATCCTTCCGCAAGAAGGCACTCGTCTGACTAGTAGGTACCTCATGGAAACTACCCACCCGCACACAGCATGTGATGACGCCTCCCACCGGGGTGACCTCTACTCGGCCGAATGCCCGTGCCGCGACATCCTCGACCTCGTGGCGTCGAAGTGGTCGGCGCTGATCATCGGCAGGCTCGAGGAGAGGGCGCACCGCTTCGGAGAGTTGCGCCGAGCCGTCCCTGGCATCACGCAGAAGATGCTCACCCAGACGCTTCGGGGCCTCGAGCACGACGGGCTGGTCGATCGCACCGTCCTCGCGCACAAGCGGCCGCCCCAGGTCGAGTACTCCCTCACCGACCTAGGGCACACCGTGACCGAGCCCCTTGCCGCGATGCGTGAGTGGACCGAACGGCACCTCCCCGACGTGCGAGCCGCTCGCCTCCGATTCGACGAGCCCACCCCCGGCTGAGGTATCAGTAGGTGCCGAGGTACTTCTTCGGGGTGCCGGGCGGGGGCAGCCGCCGGACCTGCACCGAGCCCATCAGCGCCACGCCCTGCACCCGTACGACGGGCGACTCGGGGCCGAGGTCGGCGGGCACCTTGTCCTTGCCCTGGCCGTAGTCGCCCATCACCGGCATGCCGTCGACCACGACGTGCACGTGCGCCGGCACCAGGACCTTCACGTCACCCATGACCGCGTTGGCCTGGATGCGTGTCTCGTGGCTCTCCAGGACCGCCTGGCGCAGGTCGAGCACCACGCTGCCCATCAGCGCGAACGCGGTGTGCTGCGCGGGGACGATCGAGTCCGGGGTCTGCAGGTCGTGGGTGATCGGCACCAGGTCGGCGTACGTCTTGGCGCCCCAGGTCAGGTCGAGGCGCTCTCCGAGCTCGTCGAGGTCCAGGCGCCCCTCCCCCTTTGCGACGCGCAGCACCTCCGCGACCCGTTCCCGGTCGGCGTGCGAGACCCGCGACCTCGACGGTCCGGGTACCCCCTCCTCCATCTCTCCCATGCCCGAAGAACAGCGCCGGTCCGGACGGCGTACCCTGGGCGCCCGTGAGCGAAGCCGAGTTCCGTTACTCCGACCTGCTGCCCATCGGACACGACGACACGCCCTACCGGTTGATCACCACCGAGGGCGTCTCCGCCGTCGAGGTGGAGGGCCAGACCTTCCTGAAGGTCTCCCCCGAGGCGATCCAGCGCCTGACCGCGGAGGCGATGCACGACATCGCCCACTACCTGCGCCCGGCCCACCTGGCCCAGCTGCGCAAGATCATCGACGACCCCGAGGCGTCGGGCAACGACCGGTTCGTGGCCACCGACCTCCTCAAGAATGTCAACATCTCCGCGGGCGGCGTGCTGCCGATGTGCCAGGACACCGGCACCGCGATCGTGATGGGCAAGAAGTCCGAGGGCGTGCTGACCGGCGTCGACGACGGCGAGGCGATCAGCCGTGGCGTCCACGACGCCTACACGAAGCTCAACCTGCGCTACTCCCAGCTCGCGCCGCTGACGACGTACGAGGAGAAGAACACCGGCACCAACCTGCCGGCGCAGATCGAGATCTACTCCACCCCGCAGACGAGCGGGAAGCCGGAGTACAAGTTCCTCTTCATGGCCAAGGGCGGCGGGTCAGCCAACAAGTCGTTCCTGTTCCAGGAGACCAAGGCGATCCTCAACCCCACGCGGATGCTGGCGTTCCTCGACGAGAAGATCCGCTCGCTCGGCACCGCCGCCTGCCCGCCGTACCACCTCGCCGTGGTCATCGGCGGCACCAGCGCCGAGCTCGCCCTCAAGACCGCCAAGTACGCCTCCGCGCACTACCTCGACAACCTGCCGACCGAGGGCTCGATGGCCGCCCACGGCTTCCGGGACCTCGAGCTCGAGGAGCAGGTCTTCAAGCTGACGCAGGACTTCGGAATCGGCGCCCAGTTCGGCGGCAAGTACTTCTGCCACGACGTGCGCGTCGTGCGGCTGCCCCGCCACGGCGCCTCGCTGCCGGTCGCGATCGCCGTCTCCTGCTCGGCCGACCGCCAGGCCCTGGGCAAGATCACCGCCGAGGGCGTCTTCCTCGAGCAGCTCGAGACCGACCCGGCGCACTACCTGCCCGAGCCCACCGACGAGGCCCTCCAGGCCGAGGCCGACGTGGTGCGCATCGACCTCAACCAGCCGATGACCGAGATCCTCGCCGAGCTCACCAAGCACCCGGTGAAGACCCGTCTCTCGCTGACCGGTCCGCTGGTCGTGGCCCGCGACATCGCGCACGCCAAGATCCAGGAGCGCCTCGACGCCGGCGAGCCCATGCCGCAGTACCTCCAGGACCACGCCGTGTACTACGCCGGCCCGGCCAAGACCCCCGAGGGCTACGCCTCCGGCTCGTTCGGCCCCACCACCGCGGGCCGGATGGACTCCTACGTGAAGTCCTTCCAGGCCGCGGGCGGCTCCATGGTGATGCTCGCCAAGGGCAACCGGTCCAAGCAGGTGACCGAGTCCTGCGGCGAGCACGGCGGCTTCTACCTGGGCTCGATCGGCGGCCCCGCCGCCCGCCTGGCCCAGGACTGCATCAAGTCGGTCGAGGTGCTGGAGTACCCCGAGCTCGGCATGGAGGCGGTCTGGAAGATCGAGGTCGAGGACTTCCCCGCCTTCATCGTCGTGGACGACAAAGGCAACGACTTCTTCACCGACCCCAGCGGCACCGTCACCGTGCCGCTGTCCGGGATCCGGGTCCGCTCGGCCGAGTAGTCAGTTCTCGTTGGAGCCGCTGCGGGCGTTCGGGCCCGTGGGCCCCTCGTCGACGCGACCGCTCTCGGCGTCCGGCTGACCGGCGACGGACTGGTCGTCGGAGATCGGTTCGCCGGCACCCTCCATGTTCTGCACCTCGGAGACCTGACCGCCCTCGTCGGCCGCACCCTTCTCGTCGGCGTCGCGCTGCTTGTCCTGCTTGCGCTCCTGCTCGCGGTCCTGCTGGCCCTGGCTCACGGATCTCCCTCGTCGTGCGTCGGTGGTTCCTCCCCCGGACGGTAGCCACGGCGGTGCTGCCGAACCTCACCCTCCGCGTCGGGGCAGGATGCTGGTGTGGAGCACGTGGAGATCGCCCGGGCCGAGACCGAACGCGGTGAGCTGGTGCTGCGCGAGCGTCGGGTCGACGGCTCGCCGGCCGGGCTCGAGCTGCGCGCCAACGGCGTCTTCGTGATGGACACCGTCGAGGTCGGCAGCGAGCGCGCGCTGGCCAGCGCCGCGCTCGACCTCGTGGCGGACCCGCGGGCCGTCGTCGTCGGGGGGCTCGGCCTCGGCTACACGATGCACCAGGTGCTGGCCGACTCCCGGGTCGAGACGTGCGCGGTGGTCGAGATCGAGGAGGCCCTCGTCGGCTGGATGCGCGACGGCACCGTCCCGCACGGGCCGTCGCTGCTGGCCGACGCCCGGGTCCACGTGGTGGTGGCCGACCTCGCCGTCGCGATGGCCGAGGCGCGGCCGGCGTCGTACGACCTGGTGCTGCTCGACGTGGACAACGGCCCCGGCTACCTGGTCCATGACGCCAACGCGACGCTCTACGAGCAGCCGTTCCTGGCCACCGTCCGCGCGGTGCTGCGCCCGGGCGGTGCCCTGGTCGTGTGGTCGGCCTCCGAGTCCGCCGCGCTCGAGGCGGCGCTGCGCGGGGTCTTCGACGAGGTCGACGTACGCCGCCACGACGTGCAGCTGCAGGAGCGCGACGAGCGGTACCTGCTCTACGTCGCCAGGTGAACCCGGGTCCCGGCGCAGTCGCTACGGTGGCCGGATGAGCCAGCACAGCGACCGGGACGACGTCCGCATCGAGCACGACTCCATGGGCGAGGTGGAGGTGCCCCGCGACGCGCTGTGGCGCGCCCAGACCCAGCGGGCCGTGCAGAACTTCCCGATCAGCGGCACCCCGATCGAGCCGTCGCTCATCCATGCCATGGGTCAGGTCAAGGCCGCCGCCGCCACCGTCAACGGTGAGCTGGGCATCCTCGACGAGTCGCAGGCCCGGGCCGTCACCGCCGCGGCCCAGGAGGTCGCGGCCGGCCGGCACGACGACGCCTTCCCCATCGACGTCTTCCAGACGGGGTCGGGCACCTCGTCGAACATGAACGCCAACGAGGTCATCGCCTCGCTGTCCTCGCGGGCGGGCACCGACGTGCACCCCAACGACCACGTCAACGCCAGCCAGTCGAGCAACGACACCTTCCCCACCGCGATCCACGTCGCCGCCACCCTCACCGTCGTCGACGACCTGCTGCCGGCGCTCGACGTGCTCGCCACCTCCTTCGAGGCCAAGGCCGAGGAGTTCGCCGGCCTGGTCAAGTCCGGTCGCACCCACCTGATGGACGCCACCCCGGTGATGCTCGGCCAGGAGATGGGCGGGTACGCCGCCACCGTGCGGTACGCCGCCGAACGGCTGGAGGCGGTGCTCCCCCGGGTCCACGAGCTGCCGCTGGGCGGCACCGCGGTCGGCACCGGCATCAACACCCCCGCGGGGTTCGCCGCCCGTGTCATCGAGGTGCTCGGCGAGCGCACCGGTCAGCCGTTCACCGAGGCCCGCAACCACTTCGAGGCGCAGGGCACCCGCGACTCCCTCGTCGAGCTGAGCGGCGCGCTGCGGACCTACGCGGTCGGGCTGACCAAGATCTGCAACGACCTGCGCTGGATGGCCTCGGGCCCGACGACGGGGCTGGCCGAGATCCACCTGCCCGACCTGCAGCCCGGCTCGAGCATCATGCCCGGCAAGGTGAACCCGGTGCTGCCGGAGGCGACGCTGATGGTCTGCTTCCAGGTCATCGGCAACGACGCGGCCGTCACCGTCGCCGGCGCCAGCGGCTCCTTCGAGCTCAACGTCGCGATGCCGGTCATCGCCCGCAACGTCCTGGAGTCGGTGCGCCTGCTCGCGGCCTCCTCACGGGTCCTCGCCGAGCGCACGGTCGACGGGATCACCGCGGACGCCGAGCGGATGCGCACCTACGCCGAGTCGTCGCCGTCGGTGGTGACACCGCTGAACAAGCACATCGGCTACGAGGAGGCCGCGAAGGTCGCCAAGGCGGCGCTGGCCGAGGGCCGCACCATCCGCGAGCAGGTGCTCTCGATGGGCTACGTCGAGCGGGGCGACCTCACCGAGGAGCAGCTCGACGCGGCCCTCGACGTCGAGAGCATGACCCACCCCTAGGACCGGGCCGCAGCGGGCCGGGCCGGTCAGCCGCGCAGCACGACCGGGTCGCCGGCGTACCGCTCGAAGGTGGCCCGCACGTCGTCGCTCATCGGCCACGAGGCCTGGGTCGCGTGGTCCCAGAGCACCAGCGTGGTCGCCGCGACCAGGGCCGGCTCGTGGTCGCGCGCGACGCGCAGCTCGGTCGCGACCGTGAACGACGAGCCGCCGATCCGCTGCACCCACAGCCGCATCAGGAAGGGCTGGAACGGCGCGAAGCGCATCTCGGCGTGGTAGTCGACCCGCTGCGAGCCGACGAGGTCGACCACACCGTCGGGCAGGCCACCGAACAGCCCCGGACGCGGCCCGGCCGGGGGGCTGACGTCGGCGTATCGCAGGAACAGGATGCGCGCCTCGTCGAGGATGCGGATCGCCTCGACGTTGTCGACGTGGCCGCCGAGGTTGATGTCGCGCAGTCGCGCCTGGATCTCGCACTCGAAGACGTTGCTCACGCCTCGATGGTCCCAGGCCGGACCGACGCGAGGGCGCTCAGTACCAGTTGTTGGCCTGCTTGAAGGACCAGGCGCTGCACGGGGAGCCGTAGGAGTCCTGGATGTACTCCAGGCCCCAGCGGATCTGGCTCTCCGCGGACGTCATGTAGTCGGCGGGCAGCTCGTGTAGCTCGGTGAGCGCCTGCGGGATGCCGTACGCCGACGACGTCGGGTTGTCGGCGTCGACCTCCCAGTCGCTCTCGCTGACCCACAGCGAGTCGAGGCAGCTGAACTGGTCGGCAGAGAAGCCGAACTCGCCGAGCAGGGCACGCCCGATGTCACGGGGGTCGGCCTCGGCGAGCCGCTCGGCCTTCGTCATCGCCTGGCCCTCGTCGGTCGACAGCGCCGCCTGCTTGGCGGGGTCGGCCTGGTCACGACGGTCGCTGCGCGAGACGACCTCGTCGCGGCCGTCAACGATGGCCGCGCGGGTCTCCTCCGAGACGGCCTCGGCCGCCAGCGGCACCACCGAGGCGGGGGTCTCGGCGCCGGCGGTCGACGTGGCGGGAGCACCGGCGACGCCGCCGGTCACGACTGCGCCGGTGGCCCCCACGGCCAGCGTCGACATGACGACGGTGGTGCGCAGGGCCTGACGAGGTGCGGCGCTGGCACGGTGCGTCTTGGGCGCGGCGTGCTTGCCGACGTACTTGGGCTGCTTGGACACAGGGAATGGCTCGCGATGCTCGACGACAGGACTGGGCGCGAGACCCCGCGTCCGTGCGTCAGCGGGTCGGCGCGCCCCGTGACCGGGCGGGGGAAGGCAAGGTCACGAAACGATCACGGGCAACTGTGCAGGAGGCGCGGGTCGCACGCAAACCGAACCGGCGAACCTGTGGGGCGGATCTCGTCCATTCCGCCCCACAGGTCCCACCCGGACCACCGGCCCCAGCCGACGGTCCTCAGACGGTGACGTTCTCCAGCATCTCGGTGACCAGCGCGGCGATCGGCGACCGCTCGGAGCGGGTCAGGGTCACGTGCGCGAAGAGCGGGTGGCCCTTCAGCTTGTCGATGACCGCGACCACGCCGTCGTGCCGGCCCACGCGCAGGTTGTCGCGCTGGGCCACGTCGTGGGTCAGCACCACCTTGGAGTTGGCCCCGATGCGCGAGAGCACCGTCAGCAGCACGTTGCGCTCCAAGGACTGCGCCTCGTCGACGATCACGAAGGCGTCGTGCAGGGAACGGCCCCGGATGTGGGTCAACGGCAGCACCTCGAGCATGCCGCGGTCGAGGATCTCGTCGACCACCTCGCGCGAGGTCATCGCCCCCAGGGTGTCGAAGACCGCCTGGCCCCACGGCGACATCTTCTCCGTCTCCGAGCCGGGCAGGTAGCCGAGCTCCTGCCCGCCCACGGCGAACAGCGGACGGAAGACGATGACCTTCTGGTGCTGGCGACGCTCCAGGACGGCCTCGAGGCCGGCGCACAGCGCCATCGCGGACTTGCCGGTGCCGGCGCGCCCACCGAGGGAGACGATGCCCACCTCGGGGTCGAGCAGGAGGTCGAGGGCGACCCGCTGCTCCGCGGAACGCCCGTGGATGCCGAACGCCTCCCGGTCACCGCGCACGAGGTGCACCCGCTTGTCGGCCCCGACCCGCCCCAGGGCGGTGCCGCGCTCCGAGAGCAGCACCAGGCCCTGGTGGCACGGCAGGTCTCGGGCCTCGTCGAGGTCGACGACGCCCTCGTCGTAGAGGGTGTCGAGATCGGCCGCGGGCACGTCGAGCTCGGCCATCCCGGTGTAGCCGGTGTCGGACTCCGAGATCGCCTCGCCGCGGTACTCCTCGGCGTCCAGCCCGACCGCCGAGGCCTTGATCCGCAGCGGGAGGTCCTTGGAGACCAGGGTGACCGCCGCGCCCTCGTCGGCGAGGTTCTTCGCCACCGCGAGGATGCGGGTGTCGTTGTCGCCGAGCCGGAAGCCCGACGGCAGCGCGCTGGGGTCGGTGTGGTTGAGCTCGACCCGGATGCTGCCGCCCAGCTCCCCGACGGGCACCGGGGTGTCCAGGCGCCCGTTCTCCACCCGCAGCTCGTCGAGCATCCGCAGCGCGGCGCGGGCGAAGAAGCCGAGCTCGGGGTGGTGACGCTTGCCCTCGAGCTCGGTGATGACGACGACGGGCAGCACGACCTCGTGCTCCTCGAAGCGCCGCAGTGCCCCCGGATCGGCCAGCAGGACGCTGGTGTCCAGGACGTAGGTGCGCACCAGCGGCACATCGCCCGGCTGGTCGGGTGCGTCCTGGGCGGGGTGCTGGACTGCTGGGTGAGCTGCGCTGTGCGACTGCTGCGACGTGACCTTGGTCGGCACGGTTACCCCTCACGGGTCGCGGCGCGCACTCGTCGCCCGCCCTAGAACCTGATCTCGGACCGGGAGGGGCCCCAGGGACGGGAGTGCCCGCCTCCGAGCGCGAGCCAGGCAGGAGCCTGACGTGCGGAGCATTCGTGAGTGGTCACGAGCGGGCCTTCCAGGTGCGGTGAGCTTCCCCACTCACCGGTGGCACTGAATCTACGCCTGCCCACGTGACGTCGGGGGCAACACGCCGATCCCGGATTTTACCCGCGGGTGTCAGGTCCCGTGCCGGCGCTCGCGCAGCGCGTAGGCGCGGATGGCCCGCAGGAAGTCGACGCGGCGGAAGTCGGGCCAGTAGGCCTCGCAGAAGTAGAACTCCGAGGTGGCGCTCTGCCACAGCAGGAAGCCGCCGAGACGCTGCTCGCCGCTGGTGCGGATCACCAGGTCGGGATCGGGCTGGCCACGGGTGTAGAGGTGCGAGCCGATCATGTCGATGTCCACGACGCCGGCGAGGTCCTCGAGCGAGGTGCCCTTCGCGGCGTGCTCGCTGAGCAGCGACCGCACCGCGTCGACGATCTCGCGCCGCCCGCCGTACGGCACCGCGACGTTGACCAGCATCCCGTCGACGTCGCGGGTGGCCTCCTGAGCCGCCTTGAGGCGCTCGGCGGTCTCGGCCGGCAGCAGGTCGAGCGCGCCCACCGGGTTCAACCGCCACCGCCGCTGCACCGCGAGCGAGTCGACCGCGTCGGCGATGATCTGGAGCAGCGGCTCGAGCTCCTCGGCCGGCCGGTTGAGGTTGTCGGTCGAGAGCAGCCACAGCGTGACCACCTCGATCCCGACCTCGCCGCACCAGCCCAGCAACGGCTCGATGTTGGCGGCCCCCGCCCGGTACCCGTGGGCGGTGTCGTGACCGACCGCCCGTGCCCAGCGCCGGTTGCCGTCGAGCATCACGCCGACGTGGCGGGGCAGGTTCTCGGGGAGGCGGCGCAGCAGCCGCGCTTCGTACGCCGGGTAGATCACCCGCCGCACTCCTCGCTTCCAGTCCACCCGCTCAGGCTACGGCCTGGGCGGCCCGACCTCACCGCGACACGTGATCTTCGTCCCCCGAGGTCCTCGTGAGGGAGCGCGGATGGGGAGCCGGACGGTAGATTCCTCCTTCATGAGCGCCCACCTCCCCGATTCGGTCCGCCACGGCGTCGACCACCTCACGGAGTCGGTGCACGAGAAGTTCCGCGACATCAAGCCGAAGCTGCGCGGCTGGTTGCACCTGGGCACCGCACCCCTGACGCTCGTCGCCGGCATCGTGCTGGTCGCCCTCTCCCCCGACACGACCACCCGCATCGGCTCGGCGGTCTTCACCGGCTCGGCGCTGCTGCTGTTCACGGTCTCGGCGATCTACCACACCGGCACCTGGTCGCCCCGGACGTGGGCGTTCCTGCGGCGCTTCGACCACTCGAACATCTTCGTGCTCATCGCCGGCTCCTACACCCCGCTGGCGCTCATGCTGCTCGGGGGCACCCAGCGCACCGTGCTGCTGCTGACCGTGTGGATCTGCGCCGTCCTGGGCGTGCTGTTCCGGGTCTTCTGGACCGACGCCCCGCGCTGGCTCTACACGCCCATCTACATCGCGATGGGCTGGTCGGCGTTGTTCTTCATCCCCGGCTTCATCGACGGCGCGACCTCGCGCCTGGGCACCGGGATGGCCATCGGCGTGCTGGTGCTGATCGCCGCCGGTGGGTTGCTCTACACCCTGGGCGGGGCCGTCTACGGCTTCAAGTTCCCCAACCCCAGCCCCCGGTGGTTCGGCTTCCACGAGGTCTTCCACTCCTTCACCATCCTCGCCTTCGCCACCCACTACATCGGCGTCTCGCTGGCCACCTACTCGCTGCGCTGAGCTCGCCCCAGCGCAGCAGCACCCCTTCATCCCCCGGACCAGTCCGATCGGGGCGCGGCTCCGAAGCACCCCCGAGCAGGTCTGCGCCCTCACGGGCGGCGCACCCGCTCTGCACCGCCGCCTCCCGTCCCTGGAGCGCGTCCTGCGGCCGGTCGGTCGCACCCGGAGAGAAGGGCACCACATGACGACACCCAGCACCCGAGCAGGCCGACTCCTCGGCGGAGCGACGGCCGGGGCCCTCGCCCTGGCGGCGGTCGCCGCCTTCCCGAGCACTGCGCAGGCAGCCTCACCCACCGCCCCGTCCGCCGCCGCGCAGCGCCCCAGTGCCAGCTCCGAGGCCGGGCTGCGCCGCGCCGTGGACAAGGCCAACCGCCAGGACGGTCGGGCCCGGCTCAAGCTGCGCGACGACGTGCGCTTCAACGGCCGCCTGGGCGGCGCCATCGAGGTCGAGGACGACCTGGTGCTCAACGCTCGCGGCCACACCATCGACGCCGACGGCGTCGACCGGATCTTCACCGTCGCCGACGGGGCCCGGCTGGTCGTCAAGAACGCCCGCCTGCGCGGCGGCGCCCCGGCCGCCGGCGAGAGCGGCGGCGCCGTGCTCGTCAACGGCTCGCTCGTGGTGCGCAACACCTCGATGCTCGCCAACAAGGTCACCGGCACCGGTGCCTCCGGTGGCGCCGTGTTCAACAACGGCGGCGAGGTGCTCATCTCCGACTCGCGCCTGGCGCGCAACACCGCCACCCGCGCCGGCGGTGCGATCGAGGCCCTCGAGGGGCTCACCCAGCTGATCGGCACCCGCCTCGTCAACAACTCCACGGGCGCCGAGCCCGGCAACGGCGGCGGCCTGCACCTGACCGGTGGCGGAGCCGTCGAGATCACCAGCAGCTGGATCGGCGGCAACAGCGCCGGCGCCGAGGGCGGCGGGCTGTGGAACTCCGCCGACGGCACCTTCCTGGTCGACCGGACCCGCATCGAGGGCAACACCGCCGGCGGTGCCGCAGCCGACCAGGGCGGCGGCGGCATCTACAACGACGGCGGCTTCATGCGCGTCACCCGCTCCACGATCGACGACAACACCGCGACCGGCGCCGCCGGCTCCGGTGGCGGCATTCTCAACAACCTCGGCACCCTCGAGGTCAGCGAGTCCACGATCAACGACAACCAGGCACCGCGGGCCGGTGGTGGCATCGAGGCCAACGCCGGCGACACCGTCGTGCGCCGGTCCGCCCTCACCGACAACACCGCGGGCGCCGCCCCGGGCAACGGCGGTGGCCTGCACCTGACCGGCGCCGGCACCGTCGACGTGGTCGGCTCCACCGTCAGCGGCAACACCGCCCTCGCCGAGGGCGGTGGGCTGTGGAACAGCGCAGGCGGTGTCTTCACCGTGCGCGGCTCCGACGTCGTCGACAACGTCGCGGCCGGCGGCGCCGCCGACCAGGGCGGCGGCGGCCTCTACAACGAGATGGGCGACCTGACCGTGCGCGGCAGCACCGTCACCGGCAACTCAGCACCCGGCGCTGCGGGCTCCGGCGGTGGGCTGTTCAACAACCAGGGCACCCTCACCGTCGTCCAGAGCGACGTCATCGGCAACGACGCGCAGCGCGCCGGTGGAGCGATCGAGGCCAACCTCGGCACCACGTCGGTGCAGCGCTCGGCCCTCAACGACAACACCGCGGGCGCGGCCCCCGGCAACGGCGGCGCGGTGCACCTCACCGGCGCCGGCACCGTCGACGTCACCGGCACGGAGGTCCGCGGCAACCGCGCGAGCGCCGAGGGCGGCGGTCTGTGGAACAGCGCGGCCGGCACCTTCACCGTCACCGGGTCCGAGGTCGTCGCCAACACCGCCGGCGGCAAGGACGCCGACCAGGGTGGTGGCGGCCTCTACAACGACGGCGGCACGCTCACCGTGCGGGACTCGGTGGTCAGCGAGAACACCGCGACCGGCACT
This sequence comes from Nocardioides dokdonensis FR1436, assembly GCF_001653335.1. NCBI lineage: Bacteria > Bacillati > Actinomycetota > Actinomycetes > Propionibacteriales > Nocardioidaceae > Nocardioides > Nocardioides dokdonensis. The sequence goes on along the minus strand of NZ_CP015079.1, from coordinate 2,118,828 downwards.
GCGGGCTCCGGCGGCGGCCTGCTGAACAAGGGCACCCTCGAGGTCACCGGCAGCACCTTCGACGCCAACACCTCGGTGCGCGCCGGCGGTGCGATCGAGACCACCGACGCCACCTCCGTGACCCTGCGTGACGTGGTGCTGACCGGCAACGACACCGGCGCCTCGCCGGGCAACGGCGGCGGGCTGCACATCACCGCTGCCGGGGTCGTGACCTACACCGGGGGCACCGTCACCGGGAACAACGCCGCCAACGAGGGCGGCGGCCTGTGGAACAGCGCCACCGGCGTGCTGACGGTCTCCGACGTGACCGTCCGCGGCAACACCGCACCGACCAACCCCGACAACCACAACGACGGCGGCGTCTTCACCGTCGACGGCACCCCGGTGCCGCCGACCCCCTGAGCCACCGCACCCCACCCACCGGCCCGTCCGTGCCCCCTCGGGGAAGCGCGCGGGCCGGTGGCACGTCAGCCCCGCGTCACTTCAGCTCGGCGGTGAGCAGGTCGCCGGCGAGCTCGGCCAGCGAGGGCGCGGTGAGCTCGGGGGCGCGCAGGTACGACGGGTAGGCGCCCCGACCGCTGCGGTCCACCCAGCCGGTGCGCAACCCCGCCCGGGCCGCACCGTCGATGTCCCAGGGGTGCACGGCGACCAGCATCGCCTCGTGCGCCTCGACCCCGCACTCGTCCAGCGCGTGCTGGTAGGCCGACGCCGCCGGCTTCCACGCGGGGGCGTCCTCGACCGAGAGCACCAGGTCGACGTGGTCGCGCAGGCCCCCGCGGGCCAGCAGCGCCTCGGCCACGCCGGCGGCGCCGTTGCTCAGCGTCACCACCCGCAGCCCGGCGGCGCGCAACGCCCGGATGCCGGGGGCCACGTCGCGGTGCAGGCCGAGCTCGGAGAAGCGGCCCATCACCGTCGCGACGGCGGCCTCGACCTCGTCCTCCGACGCCGCGCCGCGCTCCTGCAGGCGTGCGCGCAGGGCACCGGAGGCGATCTCCGCGAAGGGCGCGCTCGCGCCGGCGAGGCCGAGGCCGAACCCGTCGCGCAGCACGCCGGCGAACCATGCCTGGCGCTCGTGCGCGGCGAGGCCGATCTCGGTGAAGGCGTCGTCGAGCGGGGAGAGGTCCGAGAGCGTCTCGTTGACGTCGAGGACCACCACCCGGGGGGCACCGGTGGGGTTGTCCATCGTCCGAGCCTAGCCATCGACCCTTCACCCGTCGGGGGCTGCCAGACTGCGCACGTGGTCTCTTCACTCCTCAACGGCCGGTACGAGCTCGGACCCCTCCTGGGCTCCGGCGGGATGGCCGACGTGCACCGCGCCACCGACCGGCTCCTCGACCGCCAGGTTGCGGTCAAGGTCCTGCGCGACGTGGCCGGCGACCCGGCGGACCGGGCGAGGTTCACCACCGAGGCCCGCACCCTGGCCAACCTCTCCCACCGCGGCCTGGTCACGGTCCTCGATGCCGGCATCGACGAGCAGCACCCGTTCCTGGTGATGGAGCTGGTCGAGGGCCGCTCGCTGGCCCAGGCCCTCCACGAGGGACCGCTGGGGGCCAACGAGACCGCGCACGTCGGCGCGCAGCTGGCCGCGACCCTCGCCCACACCCACGAGCGCGGCGTCGTGCACCGGGACATCAAGCCCGGCAACGTGCTGCTGGGCGCCGAGCGACGGGTGAAGCTGGCCGACTTCGGCATCGCCCGGCTGATCGGCGACACCGTGCGCCACACCCGGACCGGCACCGCCATCGGCACCGCCGCCTACCTCTCGCCCGAGCAGGTCCGGGGCGAGGAGGTCGGCACCGCGGTCGACGTCCACTCCCTCGGCCTGGTGCTGCTCGAGTGCCTGACCGGCGAGCGCGCGTTCCCCGGCAGCCCCACCGAGTCGGCGCTGGCCCGCCTGCAGCGCGACCCCGACCTGCCCGCCTCGCTCGACGAGCGGTGGCGGCGCCTGCTGGCGGCCATGACCGCAGCGGACCCGGCCGCGCGTCCCTCGGCCGGCCAGGTCGAGACCACCCTCGAGGAGCTGCGTACGCCGTCGGCCGCGCCGGACCTCGGCGCCACCACCGCCGTGCTGACCGCCCCGGTCGCCCTCACCTCGCAGGTGCCGGCCGCCGCGGCGCCCCCGCCGCCCGGGCCCCCGTCGGCCCCGGCGCCCGACGAGGCGGAGCCGGCCAGGGTGCGGGTGCCCGGCGACAGCTTCCCGGACCGGGCCGGGGCCGCGATCGCCCATGCCCCGGGCCGGCTGCTCGCGCGTTGGCGGGCCACCCCGGTGCACCACCGGGGCGTGGCCGGTGCGGTGGCCGCGATGCTGCTGCTGATCCTGGTCGCCGGGCTCGCGGCCGGTTCCGACAGCGCGGACGACCCCGACGACCCCGGCACCGAGCGCCCCGGGCAGCGCGAGGGGAAGTCCCAACGGCGGTGACCCGCGTGGTTCCGGAGCGATCGCGTCGTACGGTGGAGGCATGGCAACCATCGAGCTGACCGATGCCAACTTCGAGACCCACGTGAAGGAGGACGACATCCTGCTGGTCGACTTCTGGGCCAGCTGGTGCGGACCGTGCAAGCAGTTCGCCCCGACCTACGAGGCCGCCTCCGAGGCCAACCCCGACATCACCTTCGGGTCCATCAACACCGAGGAGCAGCAGCAGCTCGCGGCCGCCGCCGGGATCCAGTCGATCCCGACGCTGATGGCCTTCCGCGAGGGTGTGCTGGTCTTCGCGCAGCCCGGCGCGCTCCCCGCACCGGCGCTCGACGAGGTGATCCAGGCCGTGCGCGGCCTCGACATGGACGAGGTGCGCCAGCAGGTCGAGGCCCAGGGCTGATCACCCAGGGCTGATCGCCCGGGGTTGATCACCCAGGGTTCAGCCGCGGTCGTCGTCGCCGTTCGCCGGCTCGGGCTCGGCCTCGGTCGGTGCGCTGCCGTAGACGCCTGCCTTCTCGGCGGAGTCGACCTTGCGCAGCTGGCGGAACAGGCTCCAGCCGAGCAGCGCGACGGCCGCGGCCAGCCCGAAGAAGATCGCGAGCGCGCCCCAGCCGGCCTTGACGTCCTCCGGCTCCGGGGCCTCGTCGACGAGTCGGACCAGGTCGAGGACCGGGGCCAGGAACGGCGTGAGCTCAGCCAGCAACATGCTCACAGCGTGCCACCCGGGGCGTCGATGCCGGCGAAGAGGTCGTCCTCGTGCTCCGCTCGAGCGACATGGCTCACCACGAGCTCGTAGTCCTCGGTCGGCCAGACGTCGACCTGCAGCTCGCGCGGGATCGCGAACCAGTGCCCGTCGGGGTCGATCTGGGTCGCGTGCGCCAGCAGCGCCTGGTCACGCACGCCGAAGTAGTCGCCGCACTCCACCTTGGTGGTGATCCGCTCGTCCCACTCCGGCTCGGGGATCCAGTTCTTGAGTCGCTCCTCCCACGGCGACTCCAGGCCGTGGGCCTGCATCGCGGCGTGCAACGCCTCCATGCGGGGACGGTTGAAGGAGTGGTGGTAGTAGAGCTTCAGCGGCTGCCAGGGCTCGCCCGCGTCGGGGAACCGGTCGGGATCCCCGGCGGCCTCGAAGGCCGCGACGCTGACCTCGTGGCAGCGCACGTGGTCGGGGTGCGGGTAGCCGCCGCGCTCGTCGTACGTCGTCACCACGTGCGGCCGGACCTCGCGCATGATGCGCACCAGCGCCTCCACCGACTCCTCCAGCGGAGCCACCGCGAAGCAGTCCTCCGGCAGCGGCGGCTTCGGGTCGCCGTCGGGCCACCCGGAGTCGACGAAGCCGAGCCAGTGCTGGCGGATGCCGAGGATGTCACGGGCACGCTCCATCTCCTGGCGGCGCACCTCGGTGATGTTCTCGAGGATCTCGGGACGGTCCATGCGCGGGTTCAGGATCGAGCCCCGCTCACCGCCCGTGCAGGTCACGACGTGCACCTCCGCCCCCTGGTCGACGTAGCGCGCGGTCGACGCCGCACCCTTGCTCGACTCGTCGTCGGGGTGGGCGTGGACGTGCATGAGGCGCAGTCCGTCGTAGGGCCGGTGCGGTTGCTGCTGCCGGGCAGGCGGCTGGGGGTGCTGCGACATGGGTTCCATCGTAGGTGTCACCATGGAGGAGTGACCTCCCAGGACCTCCTCGCCGAGCGGTACGGCGCTCCCGCGCCGTGGCGGCGGCGCGCGCTGCTGGTGCTGATCGGCGTCGTGGCCGCCACCTGCCTGGCCTGGTTGACCTGGACCACGCTGGTGCACGCCTCCCCTGCGGTGAAGTCCGAGATCGTCGGCTTCGACGTGGTCGACGAGCACGTGGCCACCGCGGTGATCGACGTGCGCCTCCAGGACGACGCCACCGGCGTCCAGTGCCTCGTGCGTGCCTACGCCGAGGACAAGGCGACCGTCGGAGAGCTGGTCTTCGAGCCCGACCGTGGGGGCCGCACCGAGCTGCGCATCCGCACCGAGCGGCTCGCCACCGCGGTCGAGAACGTCGGCTGCACGGCCGAGGGCCAGCCCCGCCCGCGCTGACCGCTGCGGCGGACGTATCTGCACTTCTGGGCAGAGATTGTTAAGATGAAGCCCTGACTGTCCCGTGGGCCCGCCAGGACCGAAGGCCCGCAAGCACCGTCGGCCGTCCGTCTGTCGGTCCGACGTAGTCAGATCCGTTCCACACACACCCACGACCACCGGGTGCTGACGACCACACCCTGACGCACCCCGTAGGAGTACCCATGACGCAGTCGACCGAGCCCGGCAAGATCTGGCTGACCAAGGACGCCTTCGACAAGCTCACCGCCGAGCTCGACGACCTCAGGGGTCCGGTGCGTCAGGAGATCGTGGAGCGCATCAGCGAGGCGCGCGACGAGGGCGACCTGAAGGAGAACGGCGGCTACCACGCAGCGCGCGAGGAGCAGGGCCGCATCGAGGGCCGCATCCGCCAGCTCGAGGACATGCTGCGCCGCGCCGAGATCGGTGAGACCCCTCCCGACGACGGCGTCGTCGAGCCCGGCATGAAGGTGACCTACAAGTTCGTCGGCGACAGCGACGACGAGGTCGAGACCTTCCTGCTCGGCGCCCGCGAGATCGAGGACTCCGTCGAGGACCTCAAGGTCTACTCCCCCCAGTCCCCGCTCGGGCAGGCCATCCACGGCGCCAGCCGCGGCGACACCGTGTCCTACACCGCTCCCAACGGCAAGGTCCTCGAGGTCGTCATCCTCGACGCGGTGCCCTACACCGTCTGAGCACTCACTCCAGCACCCGGTAACCGTGCTCGCGCAACCGCGCGAGCACGGTTTCTGAGTGTGTGGACCCGCGCGTCTCCAGCTGCAGGTGCACGTCGACCTCGTCCATCGACAGGGCCGGGGAGATCCGTTCGTGGGCGACCTCGAGCACGTTGGCGCCGGCCGCGCTGACCTCGGTGAGCAACCGGGCCAGTCCGCCGGGCGCGTCCGGGATCGTCACGTGCAGGTTGAGGTAGCGCCCCGCTGCGGCCATGCCGTGGCGGATCACCTTGCCGAGCAGCAACGGGTCGATGTTGCCGCCCGAGAGCACCGCGACCACGGGTGCGGCGAAGTCGCCCGGCCGGTCCAGCAGGGCGGCCACCGCGGCGGCCCCGGCCGGTTCGACGACCAGCTTGGCGCGCTCGGCCAACGACAGCACCGCTCGCGCCAGTGAGTCCTCGCTGACGGTGAGCACGTCGTCGCAGTGCTCGCGCACGGCCGCGAAGGTCAGGTCGCCGGGCCGGCCGACGGCGATCCCGTCGGCCATGGTGCGCATCACCTGCAGCGGCGTGGGCCGACCGGCGGCCAACGAGCCGGGGTAGGCGGCCGCGTCCTTGGCCTGCACGCCCACGATGCGTACGTCGGGACGCACCGCCTTCACCGCGAGCGCGATGCCGGCCAGCAGGCCACCGCCGCCGGTGGGCACGACCACGGTGGCCACCTCGGGCAGCTGCTCCAGGATCTCGAGACCCACCGTGCCCTGCCCGGCCACCACGTCGGGGTGGTCGAAGGGGTGGATCAGCACCGCGCCGGTGCGCTCCGCGAACTCGTGGGCCGAGACCAGCGCGTCCTCCAGGTACTGGCCCGAGAAGACGACCTCGGCCCCGTAGCCGCGGGTCGCGCGCTCCTTGGGGATCGGCGCCCCCTCGGGCATGAACACGGTCGCGGAGATGCCCAGCAGCCGGGCGGCCAGCGCCACGCCCTGGGCGTGGTTGCCGGCCGAGGCCGCGACCACGCCGCGGGCGCGCTCCTCCGGCGAGAGCCGGGCGATGCGGACGTAGGCACCGCGGGCCTTGAACGAGCCGGTCCGCTGGAGGTTCTCCGCCTTGAGCCGCACCTCCCCGCCGACCATCTCCGAGAGCCAGCGCGACTCCTCCATCGGCGTACGCACCGCGACGCCCTCGAGGAGGTCGCGGGCGGCCTCGATCTCGGCCAGGCCGACCATCGGCCACTCGCTCACGGGGTGTCCCCCACCGCTGACGAGGACGACTCCTCCGGTACGTCGACCCTGGCTCCGGTCTCGTCGTAGTCCTCGGCCAGCTCCACCTCCGGATCGTCCCCGGGCGCCGTGTTGGCCGCCAGGTGCTGGATGACGGCGTTCGCGGCGGCTGCCAGCGGGACGGCGACCAGCGCACCGGCGATCCCGGCGACGAGCACACCGGTGGCGATGGCGACGATGACGGCGAGCGGGTGCACCGAGACCCAGCGCCCCATCAGGAAGGGCTGGAGCACGTGCCCCTCGACCTGCTGGACGACGATGACGCCGATCAGCATCAGCAGCGCCGCCCACGGCCCCTGGTCGACCAGGGCCACCAGGATGGCCACGGTGCCGGCGATGGTCGCTCCGATCATCGGGACGAACGCACCGAGGAAGACCAGCACCCCGATGGCGGCCACGAACGGGACCCCGAGGAACCAGGCCCAGCCCGCGATCCCGATCGCGTCGACCAGGGCCACGATGACGGTGGCCCGCACGAACTGGGTCAGCGAGATCCAGGCCACCCGGCCCGAGGAGTCGACGCGGGCCCGGGCCGCCCGCGGCGCCAGGCGCACCAGCCACGACCAGATGCGACGCCCGTCGGCCATGAAGAAGAAGGTCGCGAACAGCACGATGAAGAAGCCCGCGAAGACGTGGGTCAAGGTGGTGCCGACCTCGGTGATCCGGCTGACCACCTCGCCGTCGCTGGTCTGGTTGGTGATCAGGTTCTGCGCGTCGTTGATGTAGCGGTCGATCTGGGAGTCGCTGGCGTTCAGCGGGCCCTCCTCGAGCCACACCCGGATCTGCCCGAGCCCCTTGACCGTCTGGTCGGCCAGGTCGGTGGCGCCGTTGGCGACCTGCTGGCCCACGAAGGTGAGCGCGGCGCTGACGGTGGCGAGCCCGCCGACCAGCACCACGAGCGCGGCGGCGCCGCGAGGCACCCGCCAGCGGGTCAGGAGGTCGACGACGGGGACGGCGAGGGCGCTGATGAGCAGGGCGACCACGATGGGCAGCACGATCACCGAGAGGTAGCCGACGGTCCACGCGATGATGCCGCCGGCGGCCACGATCACCAGGAAGCGCCACGCCCAGGCCGCTGCGAGGTCGACCCCGGGCGGCACGTGGGTGCGCGGGTAGGCGGCCGAGCCGCTGAGAAGCTCGGGAGGGGTCAGCTGCCGTTCGCGCTCGTCGCGCAGCAGGCTCCACTGCTGGAAGAGGCGGTGGGCCAGGCTCTCCTCGTCCTCCACCGACCGCGGCCGCAGGCTGCGTCGGCGCAGCCGTCCGCCCGGGGCCGGGGCCGCCGGGTCGGGCTGGGCGAGCGCCTGCTGACCGTCCGGACCGGGGAGGCCCGGCCCCGGGGCGCCCGGGTCGGCCGTCGCCGTGGTGGGTGTGCTGGTGTCCCGCTGCTCGTCCACGGCGTCAACCTATCCGGGTCGCGCTCAGCCGAGTGCCCGGTCGAGGTCCGCGAGGAGGTCGTCGGCCGTCTCGATGCCCACGGAGAGCCGCACCAGGTCGGCGGGCACCTCCAGGTCGGTGCCCGCGACGCTCGCGTGCGTCATCCGGCCGGGGTGCTCGATGAGCGACTCCACGCCGCCGAGCGACTCACCCAGGGTGAACACCTCGGTGCTCTCGCACACCTTCAGCGCCGCCTCCTCGCCGCCGGTGACCCGGAAGGAGACCATGCCGCCGAAGCGCTTCATCTGCCGCGCCGCGAGCTCGTGGCCGGGGTGCGAGGCCAGCCCCGGGTAGATGACCTGCTCCACGCGGGGGTGGTCGAGCAGGAAGTCGACGACCTTCTCGGCGTTGTCGCAGTGGCGGTCCATGCGCACCGCGAGCGTCTTCAACCCGCGCAGCGTCAGCCAGGAGTCGAACGGGCCGGCCACCGCGCCGATGGCGTTCTGGTGGAAGGCCACGGCGTCGGCGATCCCGAGGTCGCGCACGACCAGGGCGCCGCCGACGACGTCGGAGTGTCCCCCGCAGTACTTCGTGGTCGAGTGCACGACCACGTCGGCGCCCAGGGTGAGCGGCTGCTGCAGGTAGGGCGAGGCGAAGGTGTTGTCGACCACGAGCAGCGCACCGGCCTCGTGGGCCACGGCCGCGAGCGCCTCGATGTCGCCGATGTTGAGCATCGGGTTGGTGGGCGTCTCCACCCACACGAGCCGGGTCTGGCCGGGACGGATCGCGGCGCGCACGGCGTCGACGTCGGAGACCGCAGCGGGGCTGTGCTCCAGGCCCCAGGCCTGCTCGACCTTGTCGAAGAGCCGGTAGGTGCCGCCGTACGCGTCGTCGGGGATGACCACGTGGTCGCCGGGCTTGCACAGCGAGCGCACGAGGGTGTCCTCGGCGGCCAGGCCCGAGGCGAAGGCGAAGCCGCGCTCGCCCTGCTCGAGCGCCGCGATGTTGCCCTCGAGCGCGGTGCGGGTGGGGTTCGCCGAGCGGGAGTACTCGTACCCGCCGCGCAGACCCCCGACGCCGTCCTGCTTGTACGTCGACGTCGCGTAGATCGGCGGGATCACCGACCCGGTCGCGGCGTCCGGCTCGTAGCCGGCGTGGATGGCGCGGGTCTCGAAGCCCGCCTTGGCCAAGTGCTGCTGCTCGCTCACCCGTCGAGGGTACTCATGCCCGCCGGGTGGGCGGCCCGACCGGGTGGGACGGATCGGGAACCATCTGGGCAGGATCGGTGTTGTCACTCGTGACGACCCACCCTCTGGAGGCGCACCGCATGTTCTTCACCCGCAAGCAGACCGACCTCATCTCCCCCGACGAGACCCTGCCCGGTCGCAGCGAGAGCCCCTGGCACCTCGCCGAGCGGCACGTGGTGCTGGACGCCCCGGTGGTCACCGACGAGGCCCCCGCCGGCCACCAGGTGGCGGTCTTCGGGCTGGGCTGCTTCTGGGGCGCCGAGGAGCTCTACTGGAAGATGCCGGGTGTCTGGTCGACCTCGGTCGGGTACGCCGGCGGCGACACCCCGCACCCCTCCTACGACGAGGTCTGCTCGGGACGCACCAACCACACCGAGGCCGTGCGCGTGGTCTACGACCCCGCCGTCGTCTCCTACGCCGACCTGGTCAAGGCGTTCTTCGAGGTGCACGACCCCACCCAGGGCATGCGCCAGGGCAACGACGTCGGCACCCAGTACCGCTCCGCGATCTACTGGACCACGCCCGAGCAGGAGGCCACCGCACTCGAGCTGACCCGGGTGTACGGCGACGAGCTGGCCCGCCGCGGCCTCGGCGCGATCACCACCGAGGTCCGCGAGGCGCCGACGTACTACTACGCCGAGGACGTGCACCAGCAGTACCTGGCCAAGAACCCGAACGGCTACCGCTGCCACTCGAACACCGGCGTCCCGTTCCCCGCGGACGCCTGAGCCTGCGCGTCCCCGTCCGCGGGACGTCATACGGGCGGGACGTCCGTCGCTGCGGGGCGCATGACGTCCCAGGGGCCTGGCGGCGCCGTACCTGGTCGTGGTGACGCGATCCGACAGCGTGGCAGGGACCCCCTGTGACGACGGAGCCCCCCATGAGCGAGCAGCGCACCCACCACGTGCCCACCGACGGCGTCAGGATCGGCGCCACCGTGCACGGTGACGGGCCACCGCTGGTGCTCGTGCAGGGGATCATGGGCGACGGCGAGCTCGACTGGCAGGCGCTGCTGCCGCACCTGACCGGGCAGTTCACCTGCCACCTGACGAACCTGCGCGGCCGCGGCCTCAGCGGCGACCACCCCGACCTCGGCTTCGGCCGACAGGTGGCGGACCTCCTCGGCTACGTCGACAGCCTCGACGGACCCGTCGCGCTGGTGGGCTGGTCCGGTGGGGCCGGCCTCGCGCTCACCGCGGCGGCCGAGTCCGAGGCGGTGACAGCGGTGGCGGCCCTCGAGCCCGTGGTCCCGAGCCTGATGGACGAGGCGGAGCAGGGTGTCGTCGGCGCCACGATCGCGCACGTGGCCCAGCTGCTCGCCGACGACCGTCGGACCGAGGCGGCCCGCGCCTTCGCCGGCTGGCCCTTCACCGACGACGACATCGCCGGGGCCGAGGCCGCCGGGTACTTCGAGGCCAGCGGACGCTACGTCCCCAGCCTGCTCGGCACCCTGCAGCAGTGGTTGGCCTACGAGGGCCCGACCGTGGACGACCCGGCCGTGCTGGGCGACATCCGGGTCCCGGTCCTGGTGCTGATCGGCTCCGCCTCCAAGCCCCTCTCCACCACCAGCGCGCACCACGTGGTGGACCGCGTCCCCGACGCGCGGCTCCAGGTGGTTCCCGGCGCCGGGCACGCCGCACCCCTCACCCACCCCGGGGTCATCGCTGCGGCGCTCGCCGACTTCTTCTTGCCGCGCTAGCTGCCAGCGCGGGCGGCGTGCTCGCCGGCCTCCAGCATGTGGGTGAAGGTGGCCGTCAACAGCTTGTCGGTCACGGGCCCGAGCAGCCCGCCGAGCGGCCCGCCCCGGGGCCGGTACCGGTAGTCGAAGGTGGCCACCGTCCCGTCGCCGTCGGGCTCGAGCGTGAGGCTCGACCGGGCGTGCCGGATCGGCACCGTCAGGCTGGGCTGGTTCTCGGTGTCGATCCTGCGGCCCTCCTCCCAGACGGTCACGATCTCGTCCATGCTGCCCAGCGGCCTCAGCCCGACGCGGCGGCGCGCACCCACGCCGTCGCTCTGGTCGCCGATGGCGCTCGAGGAGCGCAGTCCGCTCCAGTGGGTCGCGAGGTGCGGGAAGTCGGCGTACACCGCCCAGACCGCGCTGGGCGGGGCAGCCATGCGGCGTCGTACTGCGAGATGACGCTCCGACATCAGGATCACTCCCGGACGAGGTTCGCGGCAGGGCAGGTGCTCTCCGTGTTCCAGCGTGCGCCTCCTGGTGCACACGCGCAATCGATGGGGGCCACGAACCGGGACGCGCTCACCTGCCGCTGCCTTGCCCGGTCAGGGAGGATGTGTCCATGAGCGACATGCCGCGCAGGGCGTTCGGACGCACGGCTCGCCTGGCCGCGCTCCCGCTCGGGTACGCCGGCCGCAACGCGATCGGCCTCGGCAAGCGCCTGGGCGGTCGCCCGGCGGAGGCCGTGATGAGCGAGATCCAGATGCGCACCGCCGAGCAGCTCTTCCGCACCCTGGGCGAGCTCAAGGGCGGGGCGATGAAGTTCGGCCAGGCCCTGTCGGTGCTCGAGGCCGCGCTGCCCGAGGAGCTCGCCGCGCCCTACCGCGCCCAGCTGACCCGGTTGCAGGACTCCGCCCCCCCGATGCCGACCCAGACCGTGCGCGAGACGCTGGCCCGCGACCTGGGTGAGGACTGGCAGGACCAGCTGGTCTGGCTCGACGGCGGCCCCACCGCCGCCGCGTCGATCGGGCAGGTGCACAAGGGACGCTGGCACGACGGCCGCGAGGTCGCGGTCAAGGTGCAGTACCCCCGCGCCGGCGAGGCGCTGCGCTCCGACCTGCGCCAGCTCGCCCGCCTCGCGCGCAGCATCGGTCCGCTCGTGCCGGGGCTCGACGTGAAGCCGCTGGTGGCCGAGATGCAGGCGCGGATGGAGGAGGAGCTCGACTACGACCTCGAGGCCTCCGCCCAGCGCGCCTTCGCGGCGGCGTACGCCGACGACCCCGACATCGAGGTGCCCGACGTCGTGGCCCACGGCCCGGCCACGCTCGTCACGGAGTGGATGGAGTCCACCTCCTCGCTGGCGAAGGTGATCACCGAGGGCACCCAGGAGGAGCGCGACCGCTTCGGAGACCTCTTCACCCGCTTCCTGACCGGCGCCCCGGGGCGCACCGGGATGCTGCACGCCGACCCGCACCCCGGGAACTTCCGGGTCCTGCCCGGTGTCGACGGCGGGCCGCCCCGGATGGGCGTGCTCGACTACGGCGCCGTGGCGCGACTGCCCGACGGCCTGCCCCTGGCCATGGGCACCCTGATCCGGATCGCCTCCATCGAGGACGACGCCACCCTGCTCGAGGGGCTGCGCGAGGAGGGCTTCGTCAAGCCCGGGGTCAGCATCGGCTCCCGCGAGCTGCTCGACTACCTCGCGCCGTTCGTGGAACCGGCCCGCACCGAGCGGTTCCAGTTCACCCGGGCCTGGATGCAGGAGCAGTTCCAGCGGATCAACAACCCCCGCGACCCGTCGTTCTCGGTGGCCCTGAAGATCAACCTGCCGCCGTCCTACCTGTTGATCCACCGCACCTGGCTCGGCGCGGTCGGCATCCTCTCCCAGCTCGAGGCCGAGGTGGCGTTCGGCGAGATCCTGCGCGAGTCGCTGCCGGGGTTCGCCGACCCGGCCTAGCCTCGGTCGAGCCGCTCCAGCAGCGCGGTCAGGGCCGCCTCCGCCTGCTCGCCGTCGAAGATGTTCTGCGCGTGGTCGGCGCCGGGCAGCAGCAGGACCTCGTTGTCGTCGCCGGGGGCCGTCTCGGCGAGCTCGACGGAGACGTCGGCGACCGGCTCCTCCTCGCTCGCGATGAACAGCTTGGGCTGGTCGCCCAGGCCGTCGACGACGCTGTTGACCGAGAGCGTCACCAGCTGGTCGACCAGGTCGGGCTCGTCGCTGAGCAGCCGCAGCGCCGCGTCGGCGCCCGCGCTGCCGCCGACGAGCGCGACGCTCTCCGCACCCTCGTCGCGCAGGAGGTCCACGGCGGCCGTCATCGCCTCGGGCGTCAGGTCCTCGACCGCGATGACGCTCGCGCCCTGGTCTGCGATCGCGACCGCCTGGTCCTGCCAGCTGGCGGCGTCGAACGCCGCGCCGTGCGCCAGCACGACGCCGTACGAGCCGTCACCCCAGCGCAGCGCGTCGCCGTCGTCGACCAGGGAGATGCGTTCCCCCGATCCCTCCGCTGCGGTCCCGTCCGCCTCGCCGGGCTCGTCCGCGCCGCAGGCCGCCAGGACCAGCAGCGCCGCCACGACCACGGCGACGAGTGTCGTCCTCGAGAGGCGGCTGGCGGGGCGCTGCGTGGTGGATCGCATCTCCCCACCGTAGGTCGCCCGCGGTCAGAGACCGGTGGCACCGTCGATGGACTCACGGATCAGGTCGGCGTGCCCGGCGTGCCGGGCGTACTCCTCGACGAGGTGCAGGAGGATCCAGCGCAGGCTGGCCGCTGAGCCGTGCCTGGGCGTGACCGCCAGCGTGTCGAGCCCGCCGTCGGCGAGCGCCCGGTCGATGGCCGCGTCGGCGACGACCAGCGCGGCGTCGTACTGGGCGAGGAGCTCCTCGGGGCCCTGGTCGGCGGCCCGGTGCCAGTCGCGGTCGGGGTCGGCGCGCCAGTCGATTCCGGCCCACGGCTCGGCGGGCTCGGTGCCGTGCAGCACGTGCGAGCACCAGTAGTCCTCGACGAAGGCCAGGTGCGAGAGCATCCCGCCCAGCGTCATCGTGCTCGGCGGCAGGGCCTGCCGGAGCTGGGCGGCGCTGAGTCCCTCGGCCTGGCGGCGCAGGGTGGCGCGGTAGTAGGCCAGGAACGAGCGGACAGCGCTCACCTCGTCGGCGACGAACGGGATCTCGGGCAGCGGGGTCTCAGGCACCCGTCCACGCTAGTCGGGAGGTTCAGCCCGTCGTAGCCGGAAGGACCGAACGACCCGCTGCCGGTCGACTCCCCGCCTGAGCAGGGACGCTGAAGACGCGTTCGGTCCTTCTGGCTACGGGCTCGTGCGTCAGGCCGGGACGTCGTGGTCCGGCGGGTCGCCGGCGACGCAGTAGCGCAGGCCACCAGGGTCGGCCAGCACCGTCCAGTGGTCGTGGCTGGCCAGCACCCGGGCGCCGAGGGCGACGTGCCGCTCGAGCTCGGCGCCGACGTCGTCGGTGGTGAGGTCGAGGTGCACGCTGACCTCGGTGGCGTCGTCGTCGAGCCGCTGGAGGAGCACCTGGAGGGGCTGGCTCGAGGGCACCTCGAGCTGGTGGAACTCGGGGTACGCCGTGCGCCGCAGCCGCCAGCCGGTCAGGTCGCGCCAGAACGCCAGCTCGGCGGCGAGCAGCCGACCCGGCGCGTCGATGGAGACCTGGTCGACTCGGGAGCGGTGCCCGGCCGGCCAGGACGTCGGGCGGCTGCGGGTGGTCGCCCGTTGCCCGACGAAGCAGAAGCTCAGCCCGCCCGGCGAGACGAGCACCACGAACCCGTCCTCGCGCTCCTCGGGCCGCACCACCTCCGCGCCCAGCTCCACGGCGTACGCCGCCGCAGCGGCCTGGTCGGGCACGTGCAGGTCGAGGTGCACCCGCGAGCCGCCCGCGTCGCGGCGCTGGATGCGGAGGTGGTCGTCGCCGTCGGTCGGGACGAGGGTGGTGAACTCGTGCTGCGCACCGCGCACCGCGGACAGGGTGGTGCCGGTGACCTGGGCCCAGAAGGCCGAGCCCCGCTCCAGCTCCTCGGCGGCCAGGTCCAGGAAGGCACTGACCCACGTGGGACTGGAGACGGGCAGGTCCACGCTCATGCGCCCGGGCTCGTCCCCGCCGGTCGGTGCAGCACGGCGCCGGTGGGTCGCACGTGCATCGTCTGCTCCACCACGAGGGCGGTGCCGTCGACGATGAGCGAGAAGTCGTCGGGCGCGCGCGGCGGCCACAGCAGGGTGACGGCGTCGTTGGCGCCGGCGTTGGCCAGCGAGCCACGCCCCGGGGCGTCGAGCAGCAGGAGGCCGCCGGAGAAGCGGGGTCGCACCGAGACCACCTTGACCCGCGCCGGGGTGGTCGTGGGGTCGGTGCTCAGCAGGAAGGCGGCGTCGAAACGCCTCAGCGTCGCGGCGAGGTCGTCGATCGCGACAGGGATGCTCATGCCAGCCACCCTAGGCGTCGACCCAGCGCTGCCCCGTCGTGCTCGCCTCGGCCGTGCCGCCGGTGACCTCGGCGACCAGGGCGCGGGTCGCGGCCTCGGCGGCCGGGTCGACCCCGAGCACCAGCTGCACCGCCGCGCCCCACGTGGTGCCGAGGACGTCGACGCCGCGCGCCCGCAGCTCGCCCTCGACCCGGCCGGCGTCGGCGTGGTCGACCTCCAGCGCGAGCTCGAGGCGCAGCCGGCGCTCGCGGGTGCCGGCTGCGTCCAGCGCCGCGCGCACCGCGTCGCCGTACGCCCGCACGAGGCCCCCGGCGCCGAGCAGGGTGCCGCCGAACCAGCGGGTCACGACCGCGACCGTGTCGCTGAGCCCCGCTCCGCGCAGCACCTCGAGCATCGGGGCGCCGGCGGTGCCGGCGGGCTCCCCGTCGTCGGAGGAGCGCTGGACCGGCGTCGGCGGCGGGCCGACGATGATTGCCGAGCAGTGGTGGCGGGCGTCCCAGTGCTCCTTGCGCAGCCGCTCGACGACCGCGCGGGCGGCGTCCTCGCTGTCGACGCGCACCAGGGTGGCCAGGAACCGGGACCGCTTGACCTCGATCTCGGCCGCGGCGTCGCGACGCAGCACGAGGTACGACGTCGCCCCGCTCACCGGGCCCACCCCCTCACCAGACACCCAGCACGTCGCCGCCGATCTTGACCACGAAGGCGACCACCACGGCGATGAAGAAGACCCGCACGAAGCGCGAACCCTTCGCGACCGCGGTGCGCGCACCGACGTAGCCGCCGACGAGGTTGCACAGGCCCATCAGCAGGCCCACCTCCCACAGCACCGCGCCCTGCGGGACGAAGACGACGAGGGCGGCGAGGTTGGTGGCCCAGTTGGCCATCTTGGACTTCGCGGACGCCTCGAGGAAGCCGTAGCCGAGCAGCCCGACGAGGGCGAAGACGAAGAAGGAGCCGGTGCCGGGACCGAGCGCGCCGTCGTAGAAGCCGATGGCGAATCCGGTGCCCATGGTGGCCCCGGTGTGGCGCCGACCTGCGAAGCGCAGGGCGGTGACCTGGCCCAGGCTGGGCTTGAAGAGCACGTAGGCGCCCACCAGCAGCAGGGCGACCAGGACGATCGGCTCGAAGGCCCCGCGCGGGATCTGGCTGGCCACCACCGCCCCGGCCGCCGACCCCACGAAGGCCAGCGCCATCAGCGGCAAGAAGGTACGCGGATCGGGACGGACCCGGCGGTAGTAGGTGACCGAGCTGACGCTGGTGCCGCAGATCGAGCCGAGCTTGTTGGTGGCCAGGATCTGCACCGGGCTGGCCCCGGGAAGGCCGATCAGCAGTGCGGGCAGCTGGATCAGGCCGCCACCCCCGACGACGGCGTCCACGAAGCCCGCCGCCAGCGCCGCGAACCCGAGCAGCAGGAGCACGGTCAGGGTCAGGTCCTCCACCCCCCGACCCTAGGTGTTCCGCACGGGCCGGGCCGCGGGCCACCCCCTACCGTGTGCCCATGCGCATCGTCTCCCTGCTGCCCTCAACCACCGAGATCCTCTTCGGGCTCGGTGTCGGCGACCAGGTCGTCGGGGTGACCTTCGAGTGCGACCACCCCGCCGAGGCCCGCTCGCGGCAGGTCGTGTCGTCGACGACGATGCCCGAGGGCCTCTCCCCCGCCGAGATCGACACCTACGTCGCTCGCGCGGCCGCCGCGGGCGAGGACCTCTACCGCCTCGACGCGGGCGCCCTCGCCGACCTCGACCCCGACCTGGTGCTGACCCAGGACCTGTGCGCCGTCTGCGCGATCGACGTCGGCAGCGTCGACGAGGCGCTGGCGCACCTGGGCTGCCGGGCGGAGGTGCTGTCCTTCGACCCGCACACGATCGCCGAGATCCGCGAGAGCGTGCTGCGCATCGGCGCCGCCGTGGGCCGACCCGACGAGGCGGCCCGCCTGGCGGCTCCGCTGGAGCCGCTGACGGTGACCACCGGTCCGGCCCCGGGGGGCACCCGCGCGCGGGTGGTGGTGCTGGAGTGGACCGACCCGCCGTACGCGCCGGGGCACTGGATCCCCGAGATGGTCGAGGCGGCCGGGGGCGAGTGCCTGCTGGGCACGGCCGGGGCGAAGTCGGTGCGGGTCACCTGGGACGACGTCCGGGCCGCGCGGCCCGACCTGGTGGTCGTGGCGCCGTGCGGCTACGACCGGGCCGCGGCCCAGGAGCAGGCCGACCGGCTGGTGGCCTCCGGCGTGCTGCCGCCCGGCGTGGCGGTGCACGCGGTCGACGCCAACGCGCACTGGGCCCGACCGGGGCCGCGGGTCGCCGACGGGGTCGCCGACCTGCGCGGCGCCCTCGAGCGGCTCGCCCTCGCCTGACCCCTGGTCCCCGACTCCTCGCCGCTGGCGGCCGACGGCTACTGCAGGCCGCGGATGGCGCGCATCGGCGGCAGCCGGCCGGCGATGACGTCGACCATGTCGACGGTCTGGCGGGTCTCGACGACCTCGTGCACGCGGTAGATGCGGGCCCCGGCGAGCGCGCAGACCGCGGTGGCGGCCAGGGTGCCGGTGAGACGCTCCCCGACGGGCAGGTCGAGGGACTCGCCGACGAAGTCCTTGTTGCTCAGCGAGACCAGCACCGGGCGGCCGGTGGCCACCATCTCGCCCAGGCGCCGGGTCAGCTCGAGGGAGTGGAAGGTGTTCTTGCCGAAGTCGTGGGCGGGGTCGATGACCACGCTGCGCGGGTCGACGCCGGCAGCGACGGCCCGGTCGGCGTAGGCCATCGTGTCGGCGATGGCGGCGGCGACCACGTCGTCGTACTCGACCCGGTAGGGCCGGGTGCGCGGGGTGGCACCGCCGGTGTGGGTGCAGATCATCGCAGCGCCGTGGGCGGCGGCGACGTCGACGAGCTCGGGGTCGGCCCCGCCCCAGGCATCGTTGAGGATGTCGGCGCCGGCCCGGCACACCGCGTCGCCGACCTCGGCGCGCCAGGTGTCCACGGAGATGACCAGGCCTGGGTGGGTCGCACGGACGCGGGCCACGAAGTCCACGACCCGGCTCTTCTCCTCGGCCGCCCCGATCTCGACGCCCGGCGCTGCCTTGATGCCACCGATGTCGACGATCTCGGCTCCCTGCGCGACGACGGTCGCGACCCGCTCGAACGCCTTGTCCTCGGCCCAGGTGGCGCCCTTGTCGTAGAACGAGTCCGGGGTGCGGTTGACGATGGCCATCATCAGCGTCTGGTGGTCGTCGAACTCGTGGCGGCCGAGCAGGAGGGTCACACCAGGTGTCTAGCACGCGGCTCCTGAGCCGTCGGCGCGGTCTCAGCGGTAGCGCGCGACGACCTCGGGCGGCTGGTCGTCCCACCCGTGCGCCTCGATGAGGCCCCAGCAGTCCGGGCGCGAGCCGTCGGTGTCGGTGAGGTCGTAGGTCTCGGCCAGCTGCCGGGCCGTGAGCACCTGCCCGGCGAACCGGGCGTGCGCCGGGTCGGCGGCCAGGGCGGCCACGCCGCGGGCGACGTACGTCGGTGACTCGGAGACGGCGAAGCCCGGGACCTGCTCGCAGGCCTCGGTCCAGGTCGCCTCGGTGACGCCGAAGTTCTCGAGCATCCGCTCGGAGCGCAGCCAGCCCGGGGTGACGCCGACCGGGGTCACGCCCTGCTCGGCCAGCTCGACGGCCAGGTTGGTGACGAACCGGTCGACGCCGGCCTTGACGAAGTCGTAGTAGAAGCCGACGCCCGCCCGCACCCGGGCGTTGACCTCCCGGGTGCCGTCGGTCATCTCGACCAGCAGGCCGGGGCCGGTCTCGAGCATCAACGGCAGCGCGAGCACGCTCGTGACGATGTGGGTCTCGATGCCCATCCGCAGCATCCGGAGCCCGCCCTCGAGGTCGTGGGCCCACAGCGGCCGGTCCCACTGGGCGTAGCGGTCGCCACCGAAGATGTCGTTCACCAGGATGTCGAGCCGTCCGTGCTCGACCCGGATCCGCTCCACGAGGGCGCGGACCTCGTCGGGCTCCTGGTGGTCGACGCGCAGCGCCACGCCCCGGCCGCCCGCGGCCTCGACCAGCCCGAGCGTCTCCTCGATGGTCTCGGGCCGGTCCATGTCCGAGGGACCGTGCGCACGGCTGCTGCGCCCGGTGACGTGGACGAAGGCGCCCGCGCGGCCCAGCTCGACCGCCAGCGCCCGTCCGGCACCCCGGGTGGCGCCGGCGACCAGCGCGACCCGGCCCGCCAGCTCACTCATGGCGCTGCAGCTCCCACGCCCCGGCCACGGCCTCCTCCAGCGCCCCGCGGGTGTCCGGGTCGTCGCTGTCGAGCGCGGCGACGACCAGCATGTGCGAGGCGAACCGGCGCGGCACCGAGAAGACGTCCGGGTGCTGGAGCACCAGCTGGTCACGCAGGTCGAACGGCACCCGGACCACGACCTGCGTGGCATCGACCTCGCGAGCGATCAGCCGGCCGCCCAGCTCCCAGCGTGCACGCCCCTCGCGGGTCGTGCGCGTGACACCGTCGAACGACGTCGCCAGCTCGTGGAGCTCCCCGAGATCCATCTCAGCAGTCTGCCAGCGTCGCCGCCCTCGTGGAACCCGCTCATCGACGCAACCGGACCGTGCGGGCCTCGCCCCCGAGCAGGAGACGGGCCTTCCTCAGCTTCGTCGAGCGCAGCGCCTTGCGGCCCACCTTCGAGGCCTTCAGGACGACCCTGCCGGCACTGTCCGCGCTCACGGCGTAGCGGCTGGTGGCCAGGGTCGCGCCCCGGCGGACCTGGGTGCCGCCCACCACCTGGGTGCGCAGGGCGACGAGCCTCGCCGTGCCCTGGCAGCCGTCGGCACCGGAGGAGCAGACCACCTGGGCGGCGACCCTGCTGCCCGAGACCAGGACGGTCGGACTGGCCAGCGACGCCCCGGGGGCGCCCGGCTCCACGGTGAAGGTGGCCTCGGCGGTGTTGTTCGAGGTGCTCGTCTCCGCGGTGGTGGTGCGCACGCTCGCCCGGTTGGTGACCTGGGCGGGCGTGTCACCGCCACGGGTGCGCGTCGACAGGCAGAGCAGCCACAGGTCTGCCTCGAGCGGTGTCGTCGTCGGGTTGTGGAGCCTGAACACCCGCACGACCGGTCGCGGGTCGTTGCCCAGACCCACCAGACCGGGGTCGAGGTCCCAGCCGGCCACGACGCCCTTGGCGTCGCCGCTGCAGGACAGGGTCACCTCGCGCACCGCACCCGGTGGGACGGTGACCGTCTCCGCGACCTCGCCCAGCGCGAGCGGGTGGGTGTGACCGCCGGCCGCCCCGACCTGCTCGCCCAGGCAGCGGATCGAGACGTCGGCCGCCGTCGCGGCGCCCGGCGCGAAGCCGAATCGCCACCCGGTGGTCCCCACCGGGTACGACGTCACGGTCGCCGCGCGGGCGTCGAGCGACCAGCCCGGCTGCACCGGGCGCGAGCCCGGGTCGCACTGCAGGGTGGTGGATCCCGCGCCCGAGGAGAGGTCGACGGCGCCGGTGAGCACCGGGCCGACCTCCAGCGGGTGCCGGTGCCCCGCCTCGCTCACGGTCGGGGTCTGCACGCAGACCGCGAAGACCTTGGCCTGGGCGCGGCCGGTGGCCTCGTTGAGCGCCTGGACCTCCCACGTGCCGAGGCCGGTGGCCGCGCTGCGCAGCACGCCCACGGACGCCACGGTCCCGGTCCCCTGGTCCACGTGGTCGATGCGGCCGGAGCCGTCGGTGGCCAGGTAGCCGGTCGGGCAGGTCACCGCGAGGGTGCGCTGCTGACCCGGCTCCAGGTCGAGGTGGGCCTCCACCTTCTGCACGTCGAGCTGGTGCTGGTGGTCGCCCCCGCCGGCGGGCAGCGCCTTCACGGTCGCCGTGATGCTCACGGCCCGCTTCGCACCGGCGGCCACCGACTCCCAGGCGCAGGTGACGGTGCCGGCGCTCTGGGTGCAGGGCGAGGTGGCGGACCCGAACGTGACTCCGGAGGGCAGCACGTCGGTGAGGACCACGTCGGCGGCGTCGCCGGGTCCGCTGTTGCGGACCGTGAGGGTGTAGGTGACGTCCTGCCCGGCCCGGGGTGCGGCGCGGTCGACCTCCTTGGTCAGCACCAGGTCGGTGTCCTGCGCGACGACCGGGACGATCGGTGTGGTCGTCGAGTCGTCGTCGGTGACCGTCGTCGCCCCGGCGGTGCCGGTCGCGGTCGCGGTGTTGTCGATGCGCCCGGTGTCGACGTCGGCCTGGGTGATCGGGTAGGTCAGGACGGTGCAGGTCCTCGACGCGCCGGCGGCCAACGGGCCGGTGGGGCAGGTGACGTTCGGGGCCGCGCCGCCGAACAGCGGGTCGTGGACGGTGACCGGGTCGAGCGCGACCGGACCGGTGTTGGTGACCTCCAGCGTGAAGGTCACCGTGTCACCGGCGTCGGGTCCGTTGCCGTCCGGGTCGTCGATCGAGGAGGCGGTCTTGTCGAGCCGGATCGCCGGCCGGGCGACGACGGGGGTGGTGACCGTGTCGTCGTCGGTGACCTTCGGGCCGCTCGGCGGCGTGCCGGTGGCGACCGCCGTGTTCACGACCTTGCCGCGGTCCACGTCGGCCTGCGTGAGCACGTACGTCGCGTCGGTGCAGGTGCGCGTCGCGCCGGGTGCCAGCGCACCGCCGGGGCAGGTGACGCTGGGGGCCGGCCCGCCCAGCTGCGGGTCGTGCACGGTGACCGGGTCGAGCGTCACGGTGCCGGTGTTGGTCACCTCGAACGAGTAGGTGATCGTGTCGCCGGCGTCCGGACCGTTGCCGTCGGCGTCCACGACGGGTCCGCCACTCTTGACCAGGGTGAGCCCGGGCGTGCCGACCACCGACGTGCGGGTGTCGTCGTCGTCGGCGACCTTCGTGCCACCGGGCGCGGTGCCGGTGGCGGTGGCTCGGTTGGCCACGCTGCCGCGGTCCACGTCGGCCTGGGTCAGGACGTAGGAGCGGTCGGCGCAGCGCACGCTGCGGCCCGGCAGCAGGGCCCCGGCCGGGCAGGTGACGGCGCCGAGCGTCGGGTCGGCGACGGTGACCGGGTCCAGCGTCACGCCACCGGTGTTGGTGACCTCGAAGGAGTAGGTGATCGTGTCGCCGGCGTCGGGGCCGTTGGCGTCGAGGTCGACGACGGGCCCTGCGGTCTTGTCGAGCATCACGCGCGGCTCGGCGTCGAGCGGGGTGCTCGTGGAGCTGCGGTCCTGGACCGTGGCGCCCTTCGGCGAGGTGCCGGCGACGGTGGCGGTGTTGTCGACCGTGCCGGCGTTCACGTCCGCCTGCCTCACGACGTACGACGTCGTGGTGCAGGTGGTCGCGGCGGCGGGCGGCAACGCCGTCGCGGCGCAGGTGACGAGCCCGCCGAGCAGCGGGTCGGTGAGCGTGATCGCGGACAACGTGGTGTTGCCGGTGTTCCGGACGCTGAACTCGTAGGTGATCGTGTCGCCCGCGTTGGCCCCGACGGGGGCGAGGTCCACGAGCGTGGCCCGCTTGGTCAGGTGGATCGCCGGGGCGGCGCCGACCGGGGTGCTCGTGCTGGCGCTGTGGGTGACGGTGCGGCCGTTGGCCGCGCGGCCGGTGACGGTGGCGGTGTTCTCGACCGTGCCCGCGTCCACGTCGGCCTGGGTCAGCGTGTAGGTGCGCGAGGAGCAGGTGCGCGACGCCGCGGGCGCCAGGGCGCCGCCGGGGCAGACCACGTTGGGCGTGGCGCCGCTGAGCAGCGGGTCGTGCACGGTGACCGGGTCCAGGGCGGCGCTGCCGGTGTTGGTGACCTTCAAGGCGAAGGTGATCGTGTCCCCGGCGTCCGGTCCGTTCCCGTCGAGGTCGGCGATCGACGAGGCGGTCTTGTCGAGCCGCACGGCCGGCTTGATCGGCAGGTTGGTGAAGGTGCAGGTGAGGGCGGCGCCGGCGGCGCCGGGCATGGTGAACGTGCCGGTGCTGCCGGTGCCCGCCGCGACCTGGGTGCCCGCGGCGTCGGTGCACCGCCAGGTGGTCGTGTAGTCGCCCAGCGCGGTGGAGCCGACCCCGCTCTGCGTGATCGTGTGGGTCTGGCCGGGCACGAGCACGGCCGGGCCGGCGACCTCGGCGGTCTCGGCCTGCAGGCCGCTGTCGGTGCCGGCGGTGGTGCCGGTGACCGGGCCGCCCAGGCCGCCGCCGCTCAGCTCGACCCGGAACTGGTCGGTGCCGGCGTAGCGGCCCTGGGGCAGGTCCACCCGCGCCTGGCCGGTGCTGGGCAGGGCACAGGAGGCGAGGTCGACGAAGTCCTTGCTGACCTGCGCCGCGCTGCCGACCATGGCGCCGGAGGCGGGGTTGACCCGGGCGACGTACCCGAGGCTGGTGCCGATCACCAGGTTGCCGGAGGAGTCGAAGGCCATGGAGTGGTACTGCCCGGCGTCGCCCGGCGTGGCCGTGAGGGTGGTGAGCGAGAGGGCCGTCGCCCCGGAGGTGGCGGGGACGCCCTGGTCGACGCGGGCCAGGGTGCCGGCGCCGGTGCCACCGCTGTTGCTGACGACCCACAGGGTCCCGGTGCTGTCGAAGGCGAAGTCGCCGTTGCCACCGAGACCGCTGCCGGAGATCGTGGCGACCTGACCGATCGCCTTCTCGGTGGTCGTGTCGAAGGCGTAGACGGTCCAGCTGCCGCCGCTGGCGGCGTAGTAGTAGATGCCGGTGACGGGGTTGATCGCCCCGGCCACGACGCTCGTAGCGTTGCTGTTCTTCGTCAGGGCGAACCGCTTGGTGGTGCCGGTCCGGGTGTAGCGCAGCACCTCGTTGTCGTCGCGGTCGAAGGCCCAGATGTGGTCGCCGCCGCCCTTGGGCAGGGCCAGGGCGTTGGCCCGGCTGTCCTTGTCGTCGAGGCTGAAGGCGCCGTTGCTGCTCGAGGCCCCGGTGGTGCTGGTGATCTTGCGGATCGCCCACGGCTTGTCCCCGTCGACGCTGTAGACCGCGTTGTCGACGCAGCTGAAGGCCGGCACCGTCGTCGACGTCGCCGCCGCAGGGCCGGCGGGCAGCAGCGCGAGGCCCGCGGCGCCGAGCACCAGGCTCACAGCCGTGCCGAGCACCGGGCTGACCAGCGTCGGGGTCCAGCGCCGCGCCCGTGGGTGTCGGTGTGTGCGAGGTGTCGTCGGCATCGCTCAGCCCTCCAGCTGCCGGCGCCCGCTCGGGGCACCGCGTGATCGGTGCGCCACGACCCTCCCGGCGGGCGCGGGTCGATCCTCGCGCGGCCCGGGACCGGCGCCGGGCGAATGCCAGCGGCGAGGACGGGCGTGGCGCAGCTGTGGCGGAGCCGTTGCCCGACCGAGGCCGCGGTGAGGCAATCGTGGGTGGCGACGGTTACCTCGTGCCGGACGTGGTCTGGTCCGGCTGTCGGCGCCGACTGCTAGAAGTGGTCCCGTGCCTCTGCTGCCGCCGACCGGGACCGATGCCCCGGAGCCCTACCCCGACGAGTGCGTGATCTGCTACCTGCGGCGGATGGTGGCCGACGAGGGGTGCGACCACTCCCTGCGCTGGGCGGTGCGCTTCCGCGAGCTTCGCTCGCCCGGCGCCCACTCGCTCGTACGCCGCCTGCTCGCGCTGGGCGGCTGCGACTGCGGCGTGCTGGCTGACGGGCTGCGCCCGGTGCGCGAGGTGCTGGTGCGCGACGTGCACACCGACGAGCTCGAGGAGCCCGAGCACTGGCCCGGCTGTGCCGGGGTCGGCCCGACCAGCAGCCGGCCGTGCCGGCACTGGGAGCGGAGCCCGCGCTCCACTCACGGCTCGCGGACCGCCGGCTGACTCAGTCGCCGACCCAGAAGCCGCGCCCACCGAACCAGTCCCCGAGCGAACCGCCGCTCTCCCGTCCGCCGCGACCGGTCCGGTCCCCCAGGTAGGAGCCGACGACCGCGGCGCCGAGGTCGTCGAGCTCGGGGGCCACCACGCGCCCGTCCACGCGGCGCGCCATCTGCTCGACGAACCGCGCCAGGCCCGGGTCCTCGCCGAGGCGGAAGAAGGTGGTCTGGGCGCCCAGGCGCATCGACGCCTCCAGCTCGCGCACGGCGTAGGCGACGGTGAGCGGGTGCGGGGGGTAGGAGAAGTAGATCTCGCCGCCGGGCTCCAGGTGCGAGGTCGGTTCGCCGTCGGTGACGATCAGCAGCACCGGCTGCGCGTTCGGGTGCTTGCGGAAGTGCCGGTTGGCCAGCAGCAGCGCGTGGTGGAGGTTCGTGCCCTTCTCCCACCGGGCATCGAGGGCGGTGAGCTCCTCGATCTCGCGCACCTCGGCGTGCCGGCCGAACCCGATGAGCTGCAGCGCGTCGCCGCGGAAGCGGCTGCGGATCAGGGTGTGCAGCGCCAGCGCGGTGCGCTTCATCGGCACCCAGCGCCCGTCCATCGCCATCGAGAACGACGTGTCGACGAGCAGCGCGACCGCGGCCTGGGTGCGGGCCTCGGTCTCCTGGACCTCGACGTCGTCGATGCTCAGGCGCACCCCGCCGGCCATCGACCCGCCCTCGCCGACGGTGCGGGTCAGGGCGTTGGTGACGGTGCGGGTGACGTCCCACGGCTCGGTGTCGCCGAAGGCCCAGGACCGGGTCGCCCCGGAGCGCTCGCCGGCCGCGCCGGCGCGGTCCATGTCGCGCTGGCCCTGGCGCCCCGAGAGCCGCTGCGCCACGTCGCGCAGCAGCGAGCGTCCCAGCTGGCGCATCGCCTTGGGGCTCAGCCGCAGGCGCCCGTCGGAGCTGCGCTGCAGGGTGCCCGAGTCGCGCAGCGCCCGCTCGAGCTCCTGCAGGGTGCGCGCGCTGACCGCGGCGTCGTCCCCGAGCTGGCGGGAGAGCGCGTCGAGATCGAGGTCGTCCATCCGGGCCCCGCCGTAGGACTGGGAGAGCTGCTCGGAGAGCGCGTCGAGCTCGGCGAGGTCCTGGAAGACGCCGGTGCCGTCGCCCAGCCCCACGCCCTCCGACCCGCCCATCTGCTCGGACCCGGACCAGTCCTCGCCGGGGCGCAGGCTCTGCAGGTTGGCGTCGAGGCGCGCCAGGGAGTCCATCAGCTCCGGTGAGCCGAAGGCCTGGGCGGAGAGCTCCATCAGCTGCTGGCGCTGCTCGGCGCTCATCGAGTTCAGCATCCGCTGCGCGGCGGCCGCCCGGGCCGCCATGGCGTCGAGCAGCTCCTCCAGGTCCTGCGGCTGCTCGGGGAAGTGCTGGCCGTGCTGGGCCATGAACTCCTCGAAGTCCTCCTGGGTGTCCTCGCCGCGCTCGTGCTTCTCGAGCAGCTCGTTGAGGTCGGAGAGCATCGCGTCGATTGCCGCCCGGTCCTCGTCGGTGGCGTTCTCCAGCGCCTCCTTCATGCCCTGGAAGCGCTGGTCGAGCAGCTCGCGCCCGAGCAGGTCCTTGATCTGGTCGTAGGCCTCGCGCGCCGCGCGGCTGCGCCAGTCGTACGACGCCAGCTCGCTGACCGCGGCGGCGGCGTTCGGCGGCAGGCTGTCGATCTGCATCTCGCGCAGCGCCCGGTCGCCGTCGTCCATCTCGACGTCGCGGGCCAGCTGCTTGCGCTCCTCGAGCACCGCGGTGTCCAGCAGCTCGCGGACCTCCTGCAGGGTGCCGTCGAGGTCGTGGCGCTCGAGCAGCTCGCGCCGCTTCTTCGCCACCCGGCGGGCGAGCTCGTCGAGACCGTCGTGGTCGCGCCCCCCGCGTCGCAGCATCTCGCGCACCGCCCGCTCGGGGCTGTAGCCGGCCATCACGTCCTCGCCGATCTCGTCGAGGGCCTCGGTGAGGTCGACCGGAGGCGCGAGCGGGTCCGGGCCGCCGTGGTAGCGGCCGTAGCGCGAGGCCCGTCGCTGGGACCAGATGTCAGCCATACACCGTCTCTCCGCGCGAGCTGTCCTTGCTGACCTTGCGCGCCAGGAAGAGTCCCTCGAGGGCGAGCTCGATCGCGCCGGCACGCTCGCCGTCGGTGGTGGCCTCGAGCCGGTCGCAGATGTCGTCGTAGAGCTCGGACTCGCCGAGGACGGGCAGCCCGCTCAGGAGGTCACGCGCGGTGACCTGCTCGCCGGTCGTGATCATCTGGCCGGCCTCGAGGGCGTCGACGAGCAGCGACATGTCGAGACCGCGGAAGTGCTCGCGCACGGTCTCGGCGACGGCGGTGCGCAGCAGGTGCGTCAGGATCTCGGCCTCGCGCCCCTCCTCGCCGCTCTCGAACTCGATCTTGCCGCCGAGCACGTCGACCGCGGTCTCGAGGTCGACGACCCGCGCGACGGCGGCGTCCTCGCCCTGCGAGGTGGCGCGGTGGATCGCGGCGGCGGCGATCGTCTCCGCGCCGGCGATGGCGAAGCGCGCCGAGACCCCCGAGCGCTGGTCGACCGCGGTCGAGCCGCGCAGGTGCCGGGTGAAGCGCGCCAGGATCTCCACCAGGTGGTCGGGCACGTGCACCAGGTCCGCCGGGAGTGCGGCCTCCTGGCGGATCACCGCGACCTCGTCGTGGAGCTCGGTCGGGTAGTGGGTGCGGATCTCGGCGCCGAAGCGGTCCTTGAGCGGGGTGATGATCCGGCCGCGGTTGGTGTAGTCCTCGGGGTTGGCGCTGGCGACCACGAGCACGTCGAGCGGCAGCCGCAGCACGTAGCCACGGATCTGGATGTCGCGCTCCTCCATCACGTTGAGCATCGACACCTGGATGCGCTCGGCGAGGTCGGGCAGCTCGTTGATCGCCACGATCCCGCGGTGGCTGCGCGGGATCAGGCCGAAGTGGATCGTCTCGGGGTCGCCCAGCGAGCGCCCCTCGGCGACCTTCATCGGGTCCACGTCACCGATCAGGTCGGCCACCGAGGTGTCGGGGGTGGCCAGCTTCTCGGAGTACCGCTCCTCGCGCCGGCGCCACTCGACCGGCAGGTCGTCGCCGAGCTCGAGCGCGCGGCGCTGGGAGCCCACGGTGATCGGGTCGTAGGGGTGCTCGCCGAGCTCGGAGCCGGCGATGACCGGCGTCCACTCGTCGAGGAGCCCGACCATGGTGCGCAGCAGCCGGGTCTTGCCCTGGCCGCGCTCACCGAGCAGGACGACGTCGTGACCCGCGATCAGCGCCCGCTCGAGCTGGGGGACCACGGTGTCCTCGAAGCCGTGCAGGCCCGGCCAGGGGTCCCGCCCCTCGCGCAGCGCGGCGAGCAGGTTGTCACGCAGCTCGACGCGCAGCGTCCGGTGCTCGTGCCCGGAGGCCCGCAGCTCACCGAGCGTGGCGGGGCCCGGTCGCGGGGTGGACGTGGTCGCGGTCGCGGCGGTGGTCACAGCGCCACGCTACTGCGCGTGCCCACGGCCCGCTCCCCGGTCGGGACCTCGCCCGGCCGGATCACGCGTGGGAGGGCACCACGAGCACCGCACCGTGCACGTGCTCGAGCACGGAGGTCACCACCGAGGGGAACAGCACCTCGCCGACCGCCGACTGGCGGTGGTAGCCCAGCACGACCAGGTCGCGGCCCTGGGACTCGGCCACCAGCACCTGGTCGGCGAGCCCGCGCACCAGGCGGACCTCCACCTCCACGTCGGGGTGCTTGTCCGAGAGCCCGGCCAGGGTCTCGGAGACGAGGCTGCGCACGTCGGCGACGTCGTTCTCGTCCTCGACCTCCATCACGCCCGCGTAGGCGACCCGGGCGTCCCAGAAGCAGTGCAGGACGGTGAGCTTCTCCCCCGTCGCCGCCGCCTGGTCGTACGCCGCCGCCACGGCGCCCATCGAGCGCTCGGTGCCGTCGATGCCCACCAGGATGCCGCCGCCGCCGGTGCCGCCGGGACGTACGACCACCACGGGGCAGGGCGCGTGCCGGGCCACGGCCGCGCTGACCGATCCCAGCAGCAGGGAGCGCACCGGGCCGTGGCCACGCGAGCCCAGCACCAGCACGGAGGCCTCCTTCGCGATCCGCATCAGCTCGCCGCGCACGTCGCCACGGCCGACCACGGCCTCGACCTCGAGGTCGGGGTGGAGCTCCAGCGCCCTGTCCCGGGCGGCGAGCGCGAAGTCCCGACCCTGCTGGGCCAGCTCGGCGTACAGGATGGCGTGGTCGATGCCGCTGATGTCGAGCCACATGCTCGGCACCGGTTCCCAGACGTGCACCACGGCGAGGGTCCGGTGGTGCAGCGCCGCCTGGCGGGCCCCCCACGCGAGCGCCCGCTCGCCGTGCTCGCTGCCGTCCACGGCGACCACGACGGCGCCGTGGGACGACACCTCGGTGGCCAGGGCCGGTCCGGTGGCGGTGCTGGTCGGGGTGGCGTCGTCTGAGGTCGTCATGGGCCCACCCTCCCCGCTGGCGCCGCCGGGTCGAAGGGACCCAGGTCGGGACCCGGTGGGACCAAGGTCCCGATCCACGTCCTGCGGTCCCGGTCGTGAGCCCTAGGCTGCGGGGGTGCTCGAGGCGACGGTGGTGACCAGCGTGGTCCTCGCCGTCGTCCTGGTCGCCGCGCTGGTGGTCGGGCTGGTCGTCGCGCTGCACCTGCTCGCCCAGGCCCGCCGGGAGCTCGACGTGGCCCGGCGGATGCTGCAGCAGCTCGAGGCCGACCTCGACGCCGCCCTGCGGCCCGCCGCCGCCCCTTCCCCGGCCGAGCGCGCGCTGCGGGCCGTCGTCGGCACCGCCGGCAGGGTGCGCCGGCAGGGCGTCGTCGGCATGGTCGGATCGTCGCTGGAGGACCTCCAGACCTGGGCGCTGGAGAAGCGGCCCGACGTCCTGCAGATGGCCTCCTCCGACGGCACGGTCACCCTGATGTTCTCCGACATCGAGGGCTCGACGAGCCTCAACCACCGGCTCGGCGATCGCGCCTGGGTCAAGGTGCTCGAGGCCCACGACCAGGTGGTGCGGGCCCGGGTCGCGCGGCACCACGGCCAGGTGGTCAAGAGCGCCGGCGACGGGTTCATGGTCGCCTTCCGCGACCCCTACTCGGCCGTGCGGGCCGCCCGCGGCATCCAGCGCACGCTCGCGCGGACCCTCGACCCGCGGTTGCGCCTGGCGGCGGTCAAGGTGCGCATCGGCGTGCACAGCGGGCGGGTGATCACCCGTGACGGCGACTACTTCGGGCGCAACGTGGTCATCGCCGCCCGCGTCGCCGACCTCGCCGACGGCGGCGAGGTGCTCGTCACCGACGCGGTGCGGCTCGAGGTCGAGGGCACCGACGAGCGTCGGATGCGCTTCGAGGAGGCCGGCGAGGTCGAGCTGAAGGGCCTCCCGGGTGAGCACGCCCTGTGGCGGCTGGTGGTGGAGACGTGAGCCTGTTCGGCACCCGGCCCACCCCGGGGCCCTGCCCGTGCGGCACCGGAGCGGCGTACGACGCCTGCTGCGGGCCGCTGCACCGCGGCGCCCGCCGCGCCGACAGCGCGGTGGAGCTGATGCGCAGCCGCTACTCGGCCTTCGTCGTCGGCCACGTCGACCACCTGTTCCGCACCTGGCACCCGCGCACCCGGCCCGCCGATCTCATCGAGAACGGGATCGACCCCGCGCGGACCTGGACCGGGCTCGAGGTGCTCGACCACGGCGAGGACTGGGTGGAGTTCGCCGCCCACTACGTCGACGGCGGCCGGCCCGGCACGATGCGCGAGCGCAGCCGCTTCGAGAAGCGCGCGGGGCACTGGGTCTACGTCGACGGCACCTTCGGCGGCTGAGCCCCGACCCGCGACCCGACCAGCGGCCCCCCAGGTCGGGACCAAGGACCCTGCGGCGCTCCCCGCGGCGGCGGCACGATGGGTGGCGCCACCACCCCACCTACCTGCGAGGTCGCCGTGCCCGAGTCCGTCGAGCTGTCCGAGAGCGAGTGCGAGGCGCTGCTGCGCGCCGGGCTCGTGGGCCGGGTGGCGATCTCGACCCCGGACGGGCCGCACATCGTGCCGGTCAACTACGCCGTCGTCGAGAGCCGCATCATCCTGCGCACCACGCCCTACTCGGTGCTGGGCAGCAACGCGCGCGGGGCGGTGCTGGCCTTCGAGGTCGACGGCTTCGACCACGAGCGCCAGCGCGGGTGGAGCGTGGTGGCCCGCGGTCGCAGCGAGGTCATCAGCGACGCCGCCGACCTCGAGGTGGTGCGCAAGGTCTGGGAGCCCCGGCCCTGGGCGGCGGGCACCCGCTCGCTGTACGTCGCGATCGGGTGGACCCAGATCTCCGGGCGCCGGCTGGGCGACACGTGGGACCCGATGTCCGCCATGCCCGCGCGCCGGAACCTGTGAGCCCACACCCGGTGAGCGGGCACCTGTGAGGATGGGGCCATGCCCCACCGCCAGGTCTCGCGCCACCCCGAGCTCGCCGGCTCGGCCCAGGCCCTGCTCGACGCCGTCGTCGCGATCTCCTCCGACCTCGACCTGCCCAGCGTGCTGACCCGGATCGTCGAGTCGGCCCGCGAGCTGACCGGGGCCCGGTACGGCGCCCTGGGGGTGGTGGGTCCCGACGGGGACCTCAGCGAGTTCATCACCTCCGGCATGGACTCGCACGTGCGCGAGCAGATCGGGGACCTGCCGCGCGGGCGCGGCATCCTCGGGCTGCTCATCGACCACCCCGAGCCGCTGCGGCTGCCCGACCTGTCCCAGCACCCCGGGTCGTTCGGGTTCCCACCCCACCACCCGCCCATGGGGTCGTTCCTCGGGGTGCCGGTGCGCATCCGCGGCATCGTCTTCGGCAACCTCTACCTCACCGAGAAGGAGAGCGCCGCCGAGTTCACCGAGGCCGACACGAGCCTGGTCGAGGCGCTCGCGTCGGCGGCCGGCTTCGTGATCGACAACGCCCGCGCCTACGGACTCAGCGAGCGGCGTCGGCAGCTGCTGCAGGCCACCGCCGAGCTCAGCGACGCCTTGCAGCCGCCCGTGGCGCGCCAGCAGGCGCTGGAGCACATCGCGCGGTCGGCGTGCACCCTGGCGCACGCCCGGGCGGCGGCCGTCGTCGCCCTGGCCAGACCGGTCGACGAGGCCGTGCAGGCGGCGGTGCTGGCCGGGGACCGCTCCGACGAGGACGAGGTGCGGGCGGCCGTGACCGCGGCCCTGGGCCTGCTCACCTCCGGCACCGAGCCGACGGAGGGCGAGGTGGCGGCGTACCACGCCCTGGTGGTGCCGCTGCGCGCCCACCTGGTCGAGCGGACCGCGCTGGTGCTGCTCCTCGAGGGCGGGCACGGCTCGCTGGACGTCGAGGAGCGCGAGCTGATGATCTCCTACGCCGACCAGGCCGCGCTGGCGCTCGACCGGGCCCAGGCGCTCGAGGAGCGGGCCGAGCTCGCGGTGATCTCCGACCGCGAGCGGATCGCCCGCGACCTGCACGACGTCGTCATCCAGCGCCTCTTCGCCACCGGCCTGCAGCTGCAGGGCGCGCAGATGATGGCCGGCCCCGAGCTGGCCGGGCGCCTCGACAAGGCCGTGGCCGACCTCGACCTGACGATCCGTGACATCCGCGGCTCCATCTTCGAGCTCCAGCACCGCACCCGAGGCTCGCTGCGCTCGGAGGTGCGCACCCTGGTGCGCGAGTACGTCCCCGCGCTCGGCTTCACCCCCGCCGTGCGCACCGCCGGGCCGCTGGACACCGGGGTGCCGACCACGGTGGCCGAGCACCTGGTGCCGGTCCTGCGCGAGGCGCTGTCGAACCTGTCGCGCCACGCGCTGGCCGACCACGCCGAGGTCGACCTCAGCCTCGGCGACGTCGAGCTGGTGCTGCGCGTCGACGACGACGGCGTCGGGCTGCCCGCCCAGGTCGACGAGAGCGGTCTGCGCAACGCCCGGCGCCGCGCCGCGGCCCTGGGCGGGTCCTGCCACATCAGCCGCCGTGAGCCCCGCGGCACGTCGTTCGTGTGGCGGGTGCCCGTCGGCTGACGCCCACCGGGACCTATGGCACCTCGAGCGGTGACCCAGTCCCCTGGGCCGTGGCGCCGGCGACCCCGAGGATCAACGCGGAGGAGCCCCGACCTGAGGGCGCCCCGACGTCCGGAGGCCCCTTGTGAGCACCACCACGCAGTCCCAGTCCGCACCCCGCTCCGACCCGTCCGGGGAGGGCGCAGCGACGGGGGGCACCGCGGCACCGCACGGCGGCACGCTGGGGGACCGGGCGCTCGCGCTGCTGCGCATCGGCTTCGGCCTCACGTTCCTGTGGGCGTTCCTCGACAAGCTGCTGGCCCTGGGCTTCGCCACCGGGAAGAACCCCGAGGGAGTCGTCGACCGCTTCGGTGACGCGGCCTGGGTGAACGGCGGCAGCCCCACCGAGGGGTTCCTCGCCTTCGGTGCGAAGGGACCCTTCGCCGACCTCTACGGCTCGGTCGCCGGCGCCGCCTGGGCCGACGTCCTGTTCATGGTCGGCCTGCTGGGCATCGGCCTGGCGCTCACCCTCGGGATCGGGATGCGGATCGCGGCCGCCAGCGGCGCGCTGCTCTACGTGCTGATGTGGACCGTCGCCCTGCCCCCGGCCAACAACCCCGTGCTCGACGAGCACCTGCTGGGCGGCCTGACCCTCGTGGTCCTGGCGCTCTTCCACGCCGGCGACACCTGGGGCCTGGGCCGCACCTGGCGCCGTACGCCGCTGGTGCAGAAGATGCCCGCCCTGCGCTGAGCAGCGACGTCCCGCCCGGGTCGTCGGCCTGCGTTCACCAGCGCAGGCCGAGGGCCTGGGCCTCCTCGCGCAGCTCCTCTCGCACCGAGGGGTGGGCGGCGTGCTCGATGAGCTGACGCGCCTGCTCGCCCTCGGAGCTGCCGAACACCTCGGCGACCCCCTGCTCGGTCACCACGGCGCTCGTCTGGAACGACGTCACCGGCTCGTCGACCATCGCCACGATCGTCGAGCAGTCGGCCTTGGGGTGCCAGGAGCGCAGCGCGAGGATCGCCTGGCCACCGGGGCTGTGCAGGGCCCCGACGATGAAGTCGGTCTGGCCCCCGAAGCCGGAGTGGATGCGGGCGTCGATCCGGGAGGCGTTGGCCTGGCCGAACAGGTCGACCTGGAGGGCGGTGTTGACGCTGACCATCGCAGGGTTGCGCGCGATCCGCCCGGGGTCGTTGGTGACCTCGGTGCGGGCGAGGTGGACCCGGTCGTTGCCGTCCACCCACTCCAGCAGCTCCTCGGACCCGAAGAGGAACGAGGCCGTGATCGGCACCGAGGTGTCCAGCGCCCCGGCCCGCTCCAGCCGCAGCACCGAGTCGGAGAACATCTCGCTCCAGACCCGCAGCCCGCGGCGCTCGACCAGGCCGCTCACGGTCGCGTCCGGCACGGCCCCGATCCCGGTCTGCAGCGTCGCCCCGTCCTGGACCCGCTCCGCGACCAGCGCACCGATCCGGGCGGCGTCGTCGCCGATGGCCGCCTCGGGGGTCGTCAGCAGCGGCTCGTCGGCGTCGACCAGCACGTCGACCTGGTCGACGTCGATCTCGGCGTCCCCGAAGGTCCACGGCACGTGCCGCGACACCTGCGCGACCACGACCCCGCCGCGGCGGCGTACCTGCTCGAGAGCGGCGGGCAGCACGTTGACCTCGGCGCCCAGCGACACCCGGCCCCCGCGCGGCCGGGTGGTGTGCAGGACCACGGCGTCGGGCGGCAGCGCGGTGGCGAAGAGGGTCGGCACCATCGAGAGCCGCGAGGGGATGTAGCTCAGCCGCGGGTTCCGCCGCATGCCCGGTCCCACGAACGACGTCTCGAGGGTCACGCCGTCCCGGTCCGGGACCCCGGTCTGGGCGTTGAGCATCCACAGCCGGTACGACGCCAGCGCCTCGTCGACGAGGCCCAGCGTGTGCCACGGCGTGGCGTAGTTGCCGGCCACGACGACGCGCGGGTCGGCCGGCAGGCGGCGCAGGGCGCTGCGCAGGTCCGCCGGTCCCGCCATCAGCGGGTCCGGTCGTCGGGGCCGAGGAGGCGGCTGGCCAGGACCGCGGCCTGGGTGCGCCGCTCGAGGCCGAGCTTGGCGAGGATGGCGGAGACGTAGTTCTTCACCGTCTTCTCGGCCAGGAACATCCGCTCCCCGATCTGGCGGTTGGTCAGCCCCTCGGCGATCAGCGCCAGCAGCTCCAGCTCGCGCTCGGTGAGGTCGGCCAGCTCGGGCGCGGTCGCCGGGCCGTTGCGCACCCGCTCCAGCACCCGCGCCGTCAGGGACGGGTCGATGAGCGAGTTGCCGGCGGCGACCTGGCGGATCGCGCCGACGAGGTTCATCCCGGTCACCTCCTTGAGCACGTAGCCCGACGCCCCGGCCATGATCGCGGCGAAGAGCGCCTCGTCGTCGTCGTACGACGTCAGGATCAGGGCGCGCACGGACGGGTCGACCGCGCGCACCGCACGGCACACCTCGATGCCGGAGCCGTCGGGCAGGCGTGCGTCGAGGATCGCGACGTCCGGCTGCAGGGCCGGGATGCGGGCGGTGGCCTCCGCGGCCAGCCCGGACTCCCCCACCACCTCGATGTCGCCCGCGGCCTCCAGCAGGGCACGCAGGCCCTGGCGCACCACCTCGTGGTCGTCGAGCAGGAAGACCCGGATCGGAGCGGTCCCGGAGTCGGTGTCGGTCGTGGTCTGCTCAGCCATGGTGGGCTCCTCGGTGACGGATGCGTCCTCGTACGTCTATCACCTCGGGCGTCCGGTGCGCGCGGTCGTCGGGCACGATGGCCGCCGTGCACCCCACCCCCACCGTCCGAGAGCGCCGCGACGCGGACCTGCCGGACCTGGTCGCCGCACTGGCCGCGCAGCAGCCGACGTCGTCGTACCCGATGCGCTGGCCGCTGCCGTTCCCCGTCGAGCAGTTCGTGGTGCGCGACGGCCAGGAGCGCGCCTGGGTCGCGGAGGTCGGGGGCCGACCCGTCGGTCACGTCGCGGTCGGGCCGCCCCGCGGCGGCGTGGAGCAGGCGTTCCTCGACGCGCTGGACCTGCCGGACGCGGCCGGCCTCGGCATCGTCGAGGTGCTCTTCACCGACGTCGCCGTGCGCGGCACCGGGATCGGCGGGCTGCTGCTCGACACGGCGGTGGCGTGGCTGCACGCGGCGGGACGCACCCCGGTGCTCGACGTCGTCACCAGCCACGGGACCGCGCTCGAGGTGTACCTCCACCGCGGCTGGCAGCAGGTCGGCCGGATGCGGCCGCCGTGGCTGCCCGACAGCGAGGAGGACCTGCTGCTGATGGTCCTCCCCGCCGTCGTCTGAGCGCAGCGCTGGGTCAGCGCGTGAGCACGACCGCGCTGCCGTGGCCGAAGAGCCCCTGGTTGGCGGTGATGCCGACCCGGGCGCCCTCGACCTGGCGGCCCTCGGCCTGACCGCGCAGCTGCCAGGTGAGCTCGCAGACCTGGGCCAGCGCCTGGGCGGGCACGGCCTCGCCGAAGCAGGCCAGTCCACCCGACGGGTTGACCGGGATCCGGCCACCGACGGTGGTGTCGCCGGCGCGCAGCAGCGACTCGGCCTCACCGCGCTTGCACAGCCCCAGGTCCTCGATCCAGTCCAGCTCGAGGGCCGTGGACAGGTCGTAGACCTCGGCCACGTCGACGTCCTCGGGGCCGAGGCCGGCCTCCTCGTAAGCGGCCAGCGCCAGCGACTCCTTGAAGGTGCGCTCGGGCTCGACGCCGCCGCTGGAGTCGGTGGAGAGCATCGGCATGTCGAGCACCGTGTTCGGGAAGGTCGGCGTGACGGTGGAGACCGCCTTCATCCGGACCGGGTCGACCAGGCCGTGGCGACGGGCGTAGTCGTCGGAGACCAGGATGACCGCGGCCGCGCCGTCGGAGGTGGCGCAGATGTCGAGCAGGTGCAGCGGGTCGCTGACCACCGCGCTGGCCAGCACGTCCTCGACGGCGACCTCCTTGCGGTAGCGCGCGTTGGGGTTGTTCAACCCGTGCTTGGAGTTCTTCACCTTCACCTGCGCGAAGTCCTCCGACGTCGCGCCGTAGAGGTCCATCCGCCGGCGGGCGTACATCGCGAAGTAGGCGGGGTTCGTCATCCCCAGCAGGCGGAAGCGCAGCCAGTCGGGGTCGTCCCAGCGCTCACCGGCGTTGGGCGCCAGGAAGCCCTTGGGAGTGGTGTCGGCGCCGACGACCAGCGCGACCTCGCTGAGGCCGGCCAGGATCCGGGCCCGAGCGGTGTCGAGCGCCTGCGCGCCGGTGGCGCACGCGGCGTACGACGTCGCGATCCGCGCGCCGTTCCAGCCCAGCGCCTGCGCGAAGGTCGACCCGGCGACGTAGCCGCCGTAGCCGTTGCGCACGGTCTCGCCGCCGACCACCAGGTCGACGTCGGTCCACGCGACGCCGGCGTCGGTGAGCGCCGCACGTGCGGCGTGCACGCCGTACTGCACGAAGCTGCGGCCCCACTTGCCCCACGGGTGCATGCCCACACCCGCGACGGCGACGCCCGGTCCACTCGTCCGAGCGCTCACTGGTCGGCCTCCTCGCCCAGCTCGGTGACGTGGCCCGACCCCAGGGGCAGCCACTTCCAGATCAGCTTGTCGCCCACGGCCTCCGGCTCGACGACCAGCTCGGCCTCGGCGCCGACCTTGAGGTCGCCCACGCCGTAGCCGCGCGCGACCTGGCCGAGCA
Source organism: Nocardioides dokdonensis FR1436 (assembly GCF_001653335.1). Lineage (NCBI taxonomy): Bacteria > Bacillati > Actinomycetota > Actinomycetes > Propionibacteriales > Nocardioidaceae > Nocardioides > Nocardioides dokdonensis. The sequence continues at coordinate 2,081,242 of NZ_CP015079.1, read as the reverse complement.
CCACGATGCCCTCGGGCAGCTCGACCGCCGCGAGCGCGAACGGCTCGAAGGGCTCAGGAGCCGAGTAGGGCTTCGGCGGCTGGTACTGCGCGTCGGTGTAGGACCAGACGCGCCCGCGGCGCGAGAGCTGCACGCGCTCGAACTCCTCGCCGCTGCAGGCGGGGTTGCGGCAGAAACCGGAGGCCGCGATCGTCGGGGGGAAGTACACGGTGGTGCACGTGGTGCACCGCTCCCCCGTCAAGGTCGGGTCGGGTCCGGTCGTGAACCATCCCTCGATGGCCGGTGCAGTCATACGAGCTCCAGAGGTAGAACGGGTTCTCGACCCTAGAGGCCCCGACGCACGCCCACCACCGGCGTCTCACTGGGTCGACGCCGAGGGCGCACGGGTCCTTCGCCGAAGTGCTGAGCAAAGGGTCCACGAGCTGGTCGGGACCCACGGCCTCACGCGGCGCCGCCCCTGCGCCGACCACGTTCCCTCAGCACTTCGGCGAGCGCCACCGCCTGCCGAAGCACCTCCTGCACGCGGTCGGGCTCGCCCATGACCTCCTCGTAGCTGAACCGCAGCACCAGCCACCCCTCCACCACCAGCAGGTTGTACCGCCGCGCATCGGCGGCCAGCGCCGCCCGGCCGCCGTGCCACTCGAAGGAGTCGGCCTCCAGCACGATGCGCAGCCGCTCGTCGACGAGGTCCGGACGCACCCCGAGCCCGGCGATCACCACCTGGGGGACGACCTGGAGCCCCGGCACCCCGGCGCAGATCGCGCGCAGCGTCGACTCGAACGGGTTGGCCGCCAGCGGGCTGGCCAGCGCGCAGACCCTCGCGAGGCTCCGCGCCCCGGGACCGGCACCGTCGGCCAGGCGCGCCAGTACCCCGGGGGCCATCCCCTCGCGCAGTGCCGAGTCCGCGACGCAGAGCGCCTCGTCGAAGGGCAGCCACCGCAGGCACTGCTCGAGGGCGACCTCGGCGACGACCACGCCGTCCTCGTGCGGCACCCCGTCGCCGCGGTGGAGGTGGACCCGGTGGCGTTCTCGCGGTGGCACGCGTCGCCCCCGGCTGACCAGCACGTGCGGTCGGTCCGGTGCGGTCTTGACCCCCCAGCCGTGCAGCAGCGCCGCGCTCGGCCCGCACAGCACCCCGCCGAGCCGCGCCGCGGCCCGCCGGGCATCGTCCACACCGGGCAGCACGTAGAGGCCGCGAGCGTCGCGCACCAGGAGGCCTCCGGCCACGGCACGATCCAGGTCGGCGCGCGGCACGACCTTCTGGATCACCGAGCGGCGCGCGACCCCACCGAGGTCGGCGACGAGGTCCACGACGTCCATGCCCCCACCCTGGGGGGACGCGAGGAGAAGCGCATCCGCTCCTCCACAGGCTCAGGAGCGGGCGAGGTAGGCCAGCAGGTCCTGACGGGTCAGGACGCCGACGGGCTTGCCGTCCTCGTGGACCAGCACCGCGTCGGCGGACTCCAGCATCCCCACGGCCGACGACGCCTCCTCCGAGGCCCCGATCGTCGGCAGGGCCGGCGACATGTGGTCCTCGACCTTGTCGGTGAGGCGGGCGTGCCCGGCGAAGACGGCCTCGAGCAGGGCCCGGTCGGAGACCGAGCCGGCGACCTCCGCGGCCACGATCGGCGGCTCGGCGCGCACGACCGGCATCTGGGAGACGCCGTACTCCTGCAGGATCGCGACGGCTTCGGCGATCGTCTCGTTCGGGTGGGTGTGCACGAGGTCGGGGAGCTCCCCGGCCTTGCCGCGCAGGACCTCGCCGACGGTGCGGGTGTGGTCCTGGTTCTCGCTGGTGGCGAAGCCGTACTGGCCCAGCCAGTCGTCGTTGAAGATCTTGGTCAGGTAGCCGCGCCCGGAGTCGGGCAACAGGACCACGATGACCGCGTCGGTGCGGCCGTCCTCGGCAAGCTCGTGGGCCAGCTGCCGTGCGGCGACCACGGCCATGCCGCACGAGCCACCGACCAGCAGCGCCTCCTCGCGGGCCAGGCGCCGGGTCATGGCGAAGGAGTCGGCGTCGGAGACCTCGATGACCCGGTCGGCGACCGAGCGGTCGTAGGTATCGGGCCAGAAGTCCTCACCGACGCCCTCGACGAGGTAGGGCCGACCGGTGCCCCCGGAGTACACCGAGCCCTCGGGGTCCGCGCCGACGACCTGGACGTCGGGGTTCTGGTCCTTGAGGTAGCGCCCGACCCCGGAGATCGTCCCGCCGGTGCCCATGCCGGTGACGAAGTGCGTGATCCGCCCCTCGGTCTGCGCCCAGATCTCGGGTCCGGTGGTCTCGTAGTGGCTGCGCGGGTTGTGCGGGTTGGAGTACTGGTCGGGCTTCCAGGCGCCGGGCTGCGAGGCCAGGCGGTCGGAGACGTTGTAGTAGGAGTCGGGGTGCTCGGGGGCCACCGCGGTCGGGCAGACCACCACCTCGGCGCCGTAGGCGCGCAGCACGTTGCGCTTGTCCTCGCTGACCTTGTCGGGGCACACGAAGATGCAGTGGTAGCCCTTCTCCTGGGCCACCATCGCCAGCCCGACACCGGTGTTGCCCGAGGTGGGCTCCACGATCGTGCCGCCGGGCTGCAGCGCCCCGGAGGCCTCGGCGGCCTCGATCATCCGGGTGGCGATGCGGTCCTTCACCGACCCCCCGGGGTTGAGGTACTCCACCTTCGCCAGCACGAGGGGGCCATCGGCCAGCCCGTCGAGGGTGCGACGCAGCCGCACGAGCGGGGTGTTGCCGATCAGGTCCAGGACGGAGTCGACGTACTGCATGGCCCCAATCTAGGTGCGTGCGGGCGATCGCGACCAAACCTGGCCGTCCCTCTAGACTCCAGGCCATGGGGAAGGCAGCGGCAGCACGCAAGCTCGCGTCGGCCGCGGCCTACGGCGGCGGCGGTCTCTCCGTGCTCGGAGCCGGCCTGTACGGCGTCCTGACCGCCGAGGCCAAGCTCGCCCGCAAGACCATCGGGCCGATCCACGACCACCCGCCCCCGGACCCGACCGGCTGGTACGGCCGCGGGCGTCCCGGCCCCGCGATCAAGGTCGCGCTGCTCGGTGACTCCAGCGCCGCCGGCTACGGCGTCGACCGGGTCGAGCAGACCCCGGGAGCCCTGGTGGCCAGCGGCGTCGCCGAGCACGCGGACCGGCGGGTCTACCTGCGCGACTTCGCGGTGGTGGGCGCCAAGAGCTCCGACCTCGACGACCAGATCGACCGGGCGCTGCCGATCGAGCCCGACGTGGCGCTGATCCTGGTCGGCGCCAACGACGTCACCCACATCGTCACCCCGGCCACCTCGATCCGGCACCTGCAGGAGGGCGTACGCCGCCTGCAGGAGGCCGGCGTGGCCGTCGTGGTGGGCACCTGTCCCGACCTCGGCACCCTCAAGCCGATCGCGCCGCCGCTGAAGCAGGTGGCCCGCGCCTGGTCGCGCCGCCTCGCCGCCGGCCAGACGATCGCGGTCATCGAGGAAGGTGGGCGCACCGTCTCGCTGAGCTCGATCCTCGGACCCGAGTTCGCCGCGGCGCCGGCGCTGCTCTTCGGCCCCGACCAGTTCCACCCCTCCGCCACCGGCTACCGGTCGCTGGTGACGGTGCTGCTGCCCAGCGTGCTGGCCGCCCTCGGCGTCATCGAGGACGACCACGGCCTCGAGTCGCTGCGCGGCGAGGGCGTGCTGCCCATCACCGATGCCGCCATCCAGGCCGTCAAGACCCCGGGCACCGAGCTCGGCGGCACCCAGGTCGGCGGCGACCGGCGCGGAGTGCGCGGGCTGTGGGTCGAGCTGCGGCACCGCCGCCGCCACCCCGAGACCGCGGGCGAGACCCCCGACGAGCACGACGAGCCCGACCAGCCCGCCCGGGGCGACGGGACCGACGCGCCGGACGCCCCCGCCGAGGTCTGATCGCCTGGGAGGACCCGGCCACGCAGAAGACCCCCGGAGCGGTGCTCCGGGGGTCTTCTGGTGCTCTCACGCCCGGGACGGGCGCAGCGAGGTGGGTCAGTCGCTCTGCAGGATCGCGAGGATGCGCAGCAGGTTGGTGTAGATCCAGACCAGGCTGACGGTCAGCGCGAACGCCGCACGCCAGGACTCCTGCTCGGGGATCCGGTTGGCGACACCCTGCTCGACGAAGTCGAAGTCGAGGATCAGCATGAAGACACCGAGCACCAGGCCGGCGACCGCGAACAGCAGGCCGAAGCCGCCGAAGCCGAGGAAGCCGACCGCGCTGCCGAACATGCCCAGGACGATCTCGAGGAGACCGAGGGCGACCATGCCGAACATCGCCGCGACCACGAAGGTGCGGAACTTCTGGCCGACCTGGATGTTGAAGAACTTGTAGGCGGCCAGGGTGCCGGCGAACGCGGCGAAGGTGCCGACGACGGCCTGGATCACGATCGAGCCGGCACCCTCGGGCACGAAGGTCTGCTCGATGAACTTCGAGAACGCGCCCATCGCGACGCCCTCGAGCACGGCGAAGGCGATCACCAGCGCGGGGCTGATGACCTTCTTGAACGAGAGGACCATCGACAGCGCGAAGGCGCCCAGGCTGCCGAACATCAGCGCGGCGTACAGCGCGCCACCGGCCTGGGTGTTGTCGGTGAGGTCGGGGGTGAGGATCCAGGTCACGAACGCGGCGAGCACGACGACGCCGAGGGTGATCGCGGTCTTCTGGACCACCGAGTCGATGGTCATGGGGGCGGCGGGCGCCTGGGGGGCGGCGTAGCCGGTGTCACCGGGAGTGCCGGTGCCCCAGGTCGAGGGGTCGGAGCCGTAGCCGCCGGTGTGGGTCGGGCTGCTGTAGGCGTTCGCGCCGGAGCGGTTGAACGACTCCGAGCGCGAGAACACGGGGTTGCTGCTCTTCATGGTCTCTCCTTGGAGGCCGGGTGGTGGCCGCTCTCGCGGCCGCTGCAATCGTTCCACTGTAGTGGCTCTGCTGTGTGCAACGCAGGGCCGGGCGTCGACGTTCCCGGAACGTGTCGGGCCCGGCTGAGAAGTTCCCGAGAACTGGGGGCCGTCAGCGGCGTACGGAGTGCACGACCGTGTCGGTGACCGTCACCGGCGCGCCGTCGAGGTCCTGGCTGCGGGTGGGGGTGTCGGCGACCCGCACGTCCCACTCGCCGTCGTCGAGCAGGGCCGTGACCCGCTCCGGGCCGAAGAGCAGGTCCTCGCCGCGCGGACGACGGACCCCGGTGTGCTCGTCGTCGGGGTGGTGGGCCACCACGAGCAGCGAACCGCCGGGACGGACCGCCGCGGCGAGCTTGGCGTAGAGGCCGTCGAAGACCGGGCGCGGGACGTGCATGAAGAACACCGAGACCAGGTCGAACGTGCCGGGCACCGGGGCGCTGATGAGGTCGCGCTGGCGCAGGTCGATCTCGAGGCCCTCCTCGCGGGCCCGGGCGGCCGCCCGGTCCAGGGCGACCTGCGAGAGGTCGACCCCGGTGACCTGCCAGCCGCGGCCGGCCAGCCACAGCGCGTCGGCACCCTCCCCGCAGCCGACGTCGAGCGCCGTGCCGGGTGGCAGCGAGGCGACGTGCTCCACCAGCCGCGCGTTGGGCCGCCCGCTCCAGATGGCCGACTTCTCGGCGTAGCGCTCGTCCCAGAACTCCGCGGTCCACATCGGACCGGCCCCGTGCTCGCTCATTGCTCCACTATGCAACCGGGTGGGTGACGGCAGGGCCGGGGGGTGGTTCTCGCGGGCCGGGGCCCACGCACGGCCCTGCCGGGGGCAGGAGCATCGACCACAGGATGGGGGGCATTCGCGGCCGGTGCTCTATCCCTCCCCACCCGCGAGCCTACCCCCTGCGCGTGGTGCCCCCGCTGGGACTCGAACCCAGACTGAGCCGCTTTTAAGGCGGTTTCCTCTGCCGATTGGGATACGGGGGCCGGTCCGTCCCGGCCGCGGGACGTCATACGGGCGGGACGTACGTCGGTGCCGAGCGTATGACGTCCCGCGGGCGGGGTCAGGGGCGGATCACAGGTAGGTCTTGCGGGAGTAGATCGCGTGCGCGCCGGCGGCCCGGTCCACGAAGAGCAGGCCCTGGCAGTGGTCGATCTCGTGCTGCAGCGCGCGGGCCTCGAAGGCCGAGGTCTCGATCTCGACCTCCTCGCCGGTGCCGGGCAGCCGGCCGCGCACGGTGAGCCGCGAGGCGCGCTTCACGTCGCCGGTCAGGTCGGGGACGCTCATGCACCCCTCGCGGGCCTTCTCGTTGCGGCTCGAGGCCACCACCTCGGCGTTGCACAGCACGAAGGTGCCGTGGTGCCCGCGGGTCTTGGGGTGCTCGGAGACGTCGACGCAGAACATCTGGGCGCTGACACCGACCTGCGGGGCGGCCAGGCCCACGCAGCCGGGGCTGACGCGCATGGTCGCGACGAGGTCGGCGGCGAGCTGGACGCTGTCCGGGCTGCAGGGGTCGACCGGCTCCCCCACCGTCGAGAGCACCACCGCCGGCGCTCGTACGACGTCGAGCACGCGCCCCTCGACGCCCAGGTCGTCCTCGCTCCAGGCCGCGACCGGGTGCTCGGTGGTCGCAGCGGGCTGCTCGCTCACAGCTCGTCGGCCTCGACAGCGCGCAGGGTGGCGCCCACGCCGAGCCCGGTCGCGGCGTCGCCGATGGCGCGCTCCAGGGCCGCGACGTCGGCGTCCGCGGGCAGGTCGATCTCGGCGATCAGCAGGTAGAGCTCGCCGGCGAGGCGGGTGGTGAGGTCGGTGATGTTGCCGCCGACCTCGGCGACCCGGCCCACGACGGCCGACACGATGCCGGCCCGGTCCCCGCCGTGGACGGTCAGTACCCAGCCGGATCCGGTGTGGTGTGACTGCGCGTGCTCGTCGGGCACGTCGCGCACCGTCACGGTCAGCGTGCCGTCGCCGGTCAGCGGGGCGAGCGCCTGCTCGATCTCGAGCGCCCGGACCGGGCCCGCGCACACCAGGGTCATCGCGAAGTGGCCGCGCAGCAGCGTCATCGAGGAGTCCTCGAGGTTGAGGCCCAGCTCGGCGAGGCGACCGGTCGCCTCGGCGATGATGCCGGGCCGGTCGTGGCCCAGGACGGTGACGGCGTGCAGGCTGGTGGGGGCGGCGGGGTCGGTGCTCACGCCTCCATCCTCGCAAGAGACCGCGCGCGCCCGAACACCTCGTCCAGCATCGGCCGCGTCAGGCGCCCCGTGGCGGTGTTGTGCGGGCTCGGGTGGTAGCAGCCCAGCAGGGTCAGCATCCGCCCGCCGACGGGCAGCAGGACCTCGAGCCCGTGGCCGAAGCGGGGCCGCGGACGCGGCACCTCGGCCCCGACCCGGGCCAGCGCGGTCAGCGCCGCCGCCCACCCGAAGGCACCCAGGGCCACCACCACCTCGACCCCGGGCAGCACCAGCTCGAGCTCCTCGTCCAGCCACGGCGCGCAGGTGTCGCGCTCGGCGGGCGTGGGCTTGTTCTCCGGCGGCGCGCAGCGCACCGCCGAGACCAGCCGGGTCCCCCGCAGCGCCTGCCCGTCGCCCTCGTGGGTGCTGGTCGCGATCGCGGCCAGCCCGACGCGGTGCAGGCTCGCGAAGAGCCAGTCGCCGGACCGGTCACCGGTGAAGATCCGGCCGGTGCGGTTGGCCCCGTGCGCCGCCGGGGCCAGGCCCACGACCAGGATCCGCGGGTCGCCCGCGCCCCAGCCCGGCACCGGTCGCCCCCAGTACTCCTGCTCGGCGTACGCCGCTCGCTTCTCGCGCGCCACCTGCTCGCGCCACGCCACCAGGCGGGGGCAGGCGCGGCACTGCACCAGGCGGCTCTCGAGCTCGCCCAGGCCATCTCGCTGGCGCGGCTCGGGCCGCTCAGCCACGGCGACCGGCGCCCAGCGCGGACCGCACGAGCGCGGCCGAGAGGCGCGCCACCTCCGCCGGGTCGCCGCCGACGGTCGCCGCGAGCTCCGCGACGTCGGTGGGCAGCCCCAGCGCGCCGGCGCGGTCCAGCCCCCGGTCGTCGAAGAACGGCGCCACCTCGGGCCAGACCGCCTGCACCTCGCGGGCGAAGATCCGCGACCCGGACGGCCCCACCCGCGGGAGGTCCTCCAGTGCGTCGAGCAGCCGGTCGAGGTCGCCGTCAGCGGCACGCCGCAGCCGGCGCAGGTCGCCGCCGTGCCGCTCCAGCAGCAGCCCTGCCGACTCCTCGAGGACGGTCGCGGTGCGCTCGTCGAAGCGGCGGTAGCCACCGCGGCCGAGGGCGTCGACCCGCTGCTGCCAGGTGGCGGCCCGCATCCGCTCGGGCGTGCGCCACCCGGCCCGGAAGAGCTCGTGCGCGGTGGCGGCCGCGACCTCGGCGGAGATCGGGGCCGCGGACAACGTCGCCAGGACCAGCAGCTGGAAGAGCGGGGCCGGCTTGTCGCGCAGCGTGATCCCCGCCTGCGCGGCGAACGTGTGCCCGTGCTGCTCGAGCAGGTCGTCGACGATCCGCTGGTGGCTCCGGTCGCTCACGTGCTCGAGCGCCCTCCCGTGCCGGGCAGCCGGGGCAGCGCGGGCACGCGGGCCAACGACCGGGTGGCGGGGCCCTCGAGGACCTCGCCGTCGGCGGAGAACCGCGAGCCGTGCAGCGGGCAGTCGTAGGTCTGCTCGTGGTCGTTCCAGCGCAGGGTGCCGCCGAGGTGGGTGCACACCGGCAGCGCCGCGCAGCCGCCCGCCTCGACCGCGGCCCGCGAGGGCGGGCGTCGTACGCCGCTGGCGAGCGCGCCGACCTCACCGAGCGTGACCCCGGCCTGGACGCCCAGGAAGGCGGGCAGGTCGCGCAGCCGCGGCAGGCGCGTGTACAGCTCGTCGGCCCAGGGGGCGGGCGAGCCGGTCTGCGCGCCGGCCAGCGCGATGCCCGCGGCGATGCCGCTGGTCAGGCCCCACTTGCGGTAGCCGGTCGCCACGCTCACCGAGGAGCTGGGCCCGCCGAGCCCACCCACGAGGGGCAGCCCGTCGAGGGACATGTAGTCCTGCGCCGACCAGGCGCCGAGCTCGACGGCGTCGGGGAAGTGCTCCTGGCTCCACTCGCGCAACCGGTCGACGCGGCTGCTCTCGCGGGGGCCGCGGCCGGTCTCGTGCCCCTCTCCCCCGACCAGCAGCAGGCGGCGCCCGTCGAGCTCGCCGCCGCGCCAGGACCGGCCCGGCGACCCGGCCGAGAGCGCCATCACCTCGGGCGGGTCGGGGTGGCTGAAGGCCATCAGGTAGCTGCGCTGCGCGGTGAGGCGCGCGAAGTGCATCCGGCGGTCCACCACCGGCGCGCCGGTGGCGAGCACCACGTGGCGACCGCGCACGTCGAGGCCGTCCTCGCCCAGCACGTGCACGACCTCGCCGCGCTGGCGCAGCCGCTGCACGCGGCGACCGGTGAGCAGGCGACCGCCTCCCGATCGGACCTGCTCGAGCATGGCGAGCACCAGCTCGACGGGGTCGAGCTGCAGCTGGTCGGGCAGCACGGTCGCGGCGTGCGCGGGGACCGGCAGGTCGGGCGCGGTCTCGTAGCGCACCGGCAGCCCGAGGGACAGCGCCGCCTCGTGCTCCTCGCGCACCGTCGGCACCTCGTCGCGCGAGGCGGCGTAGGTGAGCGCGTCACGGCGGGAGGTCGCCACCCGGTGCTCCTCGCAGAAGGCCGCGACCCAGTCGAGCGCGGCCAGCGAGCTGTCGACGTAGGCGGGGACCCGGGCGCTGTCGCCGTGCTTGCGGCGCAGCTCCGAGAGCGTGGTGCCCTGCAGGGCCGAGACCTTGCCGGTGGTGCGGCCCGAGGTGACCGCACCGGGGTGCCGGGCCTCGACGACGAGCACCGAGCGGCCCGCGCGGACCAGCTCGAGCGCTGTCGCCAGGCCGGTGACGCCGGCGCCGACCACCACGGCGTCGAAGACCTCGTCCGGCCCCGGGCTGTCGGGGCCCTCGGGCTGGGTCGGCGGGTCGCCCCGGCGCTGCCACCACACGCTCTGCGCGCTCACGTGCACTCCTTGTTGTCGGGGTCGCCATTCGATGCGGCCCAGCCTGGGCCAGCGGGTGCCCGGCACGACTCACCCGCAGGGAGGTCCTGTGCGCGGCGAGCGCCACGCACGGTGGGACCTTCGCCCCTCGGGGACGTCAGCACCGAACGGAGCAACATGAAGGCAGTGACCTGGCAGGGCCCCCGCAAGATCAGCGTCGAGGAGGTCCCCGACCCCACGATCGAGGACCCCACCGATGCGGTCATCGAGATCACCACCACCGGCCTGTGCGGGTCCGACCTGCACCTCTACGACCCGCTGTCGCCGTTCATGACCCCCGGTGACGTCATCGGCCACGAGCCGATGGGCATCGTGCGCGAGGTCGGCCCCGAGGTGCGCGACCTGCGGGTCGGCGACCGCGTGGTGGTGCCGTTCAACATCAGCTGCGGCAGCTGCTGGACCTGCGCCCGCGGTCTGCACAGCCAGTGCGAGACCACCCAGAACCACCAGCACGGCACCGGTGCCAGCCTGTTCGGCTTCAGCGCGCTCTACGGTGCCGTGCCGGGCGGCCAGGCCGAGCTGATGCGCGTCCCGTTCGCCGACTTCCTGCCGATGAAGGTGCCCGAGGGCCCCTCGGACGACCGGTTCGTCTTCCTCTCCGACGTGCTGCCGACGGCCTGGCAGGGCGTGGAGTACGCCGACTGCCCGGCCGACGGCACGCTCCTGGTGATGGGCGCGGGCCCGATCGGCGAGATGGCCACCCGCATCGCCCTGCACCGCGGCCTCCGGGTCGTCGTGGTCGACCGGGTGCCCGAGCGGCTCGCCCGGGTGCGCGCCCGCGGCGCCGAGACGATCGACCTCGACGCCGTCGACGACGTGGGCGAGGAGGTGCGCAGCCGCACCGGCGGCCGCGGCGCCGACGCGGTGATCGACGCGGTGGGCATGGAGGCGCACGGCAACCCGGTGGCCGAGAAGGCGATCCGCGCCGTGGGGCTGCTGCCCGACGCGGTGGCGCAGCCCTTGATGAAGAAGGCCGGCTTCGACCGGCTCGCGGCCCTGCACGCGTCCCTGGACGCCGTGCGCCGCGGCGGCACGGTCTCGTTGCTCGGCGTGTACGGCGGAGCGATGGACCCGATGCCGCTGATGCAGATGTTCGACAAGCAGCTGCAGCTGCGGATGGGCCAGGCCAACGTCCGGCACTGGACCGACGCGATCATGCCGCTGCTGCTCGACGACACCGACCCGCTGGGCACCGAGGACTTCGTGACCCACCGGCTCCCGCTCGCCGAGGCGCCGGAGGCCTACCGGACCTTCCGGGACAAGCAGGACGGGATGATCAAGGCCGTCTTCACGCCCTGAGCGACCCGCCGCCGGTGCCTCGGGGCTCCCCCGAGGCACCGGGTTCGGCCCGTCAGGGGGTCGAGGACGAGGCCTGGCGCCGGGCGGCGTCCGCCGCGTCGGAGGCGACCTCGCCGGCCTTCTCCTTGGCCTTCTCGGTGGCGTCCTGGACCCGCGGGTCCCGGGCGACGCGGGAGGCCTGCGACTTGATCTGCTCGTAGCGCTCGCGCCCGGCGCGGGCGCCGAGGACGTAGCCGGCTCCGGCAGCGAGGAGCATCGGGATCTTCTTCATGGGTCGTTCCTCTCGTCGGTGTCCCGACCCGCATACCCGGTGCAGCGATCCTCAATCCACCTTCACGGGGTGGAGACGGCGAGGTCCCAGGCGATGCCGTCGAGGATGTCGCTCTCGCTGACCACCAGCCGGGTGGCCCGGGTGCGGGCCAGGACCCGGGAGACGATCAGGGCGCCCGCGGCGATGACGTCGGCGCGGCCCGGGTGCATCCACGGCTCGGCCCGGCGCTGCTCCACGCTGAGCCCGACGAGGCGGTCGCACTCGCGGTGCACCGCGGCGACGTCGAGGACGCTCTGGTCGATCGCGACCCGGTCGTACGCCGCCAGGCCCAGCACCCCCGCCGCCAGCGTGGTGATGGTGCCGGCGACCCCGACGACGCTCAGGGCGTCGGCGACCGCGACGGGGCACTCGTCGAGCGCCGCGTCCACGTCGGCCACGCAGGCCGCGACCTCCTCGGGCGTCGGCGGGTCCGAGTGCAGGTGCCGCTCGGTGAGCCGCACCGAGCCGATGTCCATGGAGTGCGCCTGGTCCGGCCGGTCCTGGTCGGCGCCGTCGTGACCCAGCACCAGCTCGGTCGAGCCGCCGCCGACATCGATGACCAGCACCGGGGCCCGCGGCGTCTCCCGCAGCACCCGCACCGACCCGGCCCACGCCAGGCGGGCCTCCTCGCCGCCGGTGAGCACCTCGGGGCGCACCCCGAGCCGGGCCTCGACCCCGTCGGCGAAGTCCTCGGCGTTGTCGGCGTCGCGGGTCGCGGAGGTCGCGCAGAACCTGGTGTGCGCCGGGTCGACGCCGTGCTCGCGCACCAGGGCGGCGTACTCCTCGACGGCGCCGAAGGTGCGCTCCAGCGCGGCCTCGAAGAGGCGCCCGGTCCGGTCGACGCCCTCCCCCAGGCGCACCATCCGGGCCTCGCGGACCACGTCGGTGGTGCTCCCGGTCGCGACGTCGACGTCGCCGATGAGCAGCTTGATCGTGTTGGTGCCGCAGTCGATGGCGGCTACACGCACGGGCCGGGCTCCCACCAGGGACCGAGGGCGTCGAGCACCTCGTCGCCGAGCGGGTTCACGCCGCGGCCCTGGGCCAGCGACTGCCCGGCCAGCACGTGCAGGCACTTGACCCGGTGCGGCATCCCACCCGCGGAGACGCCCTCGATCTCGGGGACGTCGAGCCCCGCGGCGCGACCGATCTCGGCACGCGCCTCGAGGTAGCGCTCGTGGGCGGCGGCGTACGCCGTCGCGAGCTCCTCGTCCTCGCCCAGGCGCGCCTCCATCTCCTTCATCAGCCCCGAGCCCTCGAGGGTGCCGATCCGCGAGGCCGCGCGCGGGCAGGTCAGGTAGTACGTCGTCGGGAACGGGGTGCCGCTGGGCAGCCGCGGCTGCGTGGTCACGACGTCGGGGTTTCCGCAGGGGCAGCGGTGCCCGACCTCGGCGATGCCGCTGGCGGGTCGGCCCAGCTGCTCGTCGACGGCCGCCTGGTCCGCCGGGTCGATCCCCGGCTGCGGACCGCTCATTCCTGCTCCTCGGAGCCGTCGATCTCGGTCAGCGGCGGGGTGCCGGTGTTGCGCGGCGGGTTGCCGGCCAGCAGCACCGAGCCCCAGGCGGCCTCCCAGAAGGCCGGCTCGACCTCGGGGCCCACCTCCTCGGGGTCGGGCAGCTCCGCGGCCGGCTCCAGCGGGTCGCCGTTCTCGTCGAGCACGACGTACGACGTCTCGCCGGGCATCACGTAGCCGAGCTCGCGTGCCTCCTGCGTGACGTAGGCGGGGTCCTCCCACCGACGCATCTCACGCTCGAGGTCGGAGATGCTCGACTCCTTCTCGGCGATGTCGGCGCGCAGCGCCTCGAGCTCGCCGCGCTGCTGCAGGTAGGCGCGCGCCGAGCTGGCGTAGGAGACCGCGAGCAGCACCAGCACGAGCACCAGCACCGCGGCGCGCCCGGTCAGTCGGGGCGGGCGGCGGCGCCGGGACGAGGCACGCGGGGTCGCTCCGGCCGCGGGGCGCGCGGTCGAGCGCGGGGCGCCGCCCCGGCCCGGGCCGGTGCGCCCGCGCGGGCCGCTGCCCCGCGACGGGGTGCGTCGGTTCTCGGGCATGTGTCCCAGGGTCGCTCAGGAGGTGTAGCGCGGGAACGCCGACACACCGGCGTAGCGCGCTGCATCTGCCAGCTCGTCCTCGATGCGCAGCAGCTGGTTGTACTTGGCCACCCGCTCCGAGCGTGCCGGGGCACCGGTCTTGATCTGCCCGCAGTTCGTGGCGACGGCGAGGTCGGCGATGGTGACGTCCTCGGTCTCGCCGGAGCGGTGGCTCATCATGCAGCGGTAGCCGTTGCGGTGCGCGAGGTCGACGGAGTCGAGGGTCTCGGTCAGCGAGCCGATCTGGTTGACCTTCACCAGCAGCGCGTTGGCCTGGCCGCCGCTGATGCCGCGCTGCAGGCGCTCCACGTTGGTGACGAACAGGTCGTCGCCGACGATCTGGATCTTGTGGCCGAGCTGGTCGGTCAGGGTCTTCCAGCCCTCCCAGTCGTCCTCGTCGAGCGGGTCCTCGATGGAGACGATCGGGTAGGCGTCGCAGAGCTCGGCGTAGTAGGCGCTCATCTCGGTGGCGGTCTTCGACTGCCCCTCGAAGGAGTAGACGCCGTCGGTGCAGAACTCGGTGGCGGCCACGTCGAGGGCCAGCACGATGTCGGTGCCCAGCTGCTGGCCGGAGCGCTCGACGGCCTCGGCGATCAGGTCGAGGGCGGCACGGTTGGAGTCGAGGTTCGGCGCGAAGCCGCCCTCGTCGCCCAGGCCGGTGGCCAGGCCGCGCTCCTGGAGCACCGTCTTCAGCGCGTGGTAGACCTCCGCGCCGGAGCGCAGCGCCTCGCGGAAGGTCGGCGCGCCCACGGGGGCGATCATGAACTCCTGGATGTCGACGTTGGAGTCGGCGTGCGACCCGCCGTTGAGGATGTTCATCATCGGCACCGGCAGCACGTGGGCGTTGGGGCCACCGACGTAGCGGTAGAGCGGCAGGCCGGCGGAGTCGGCGGCCGCGCGGGCCACGGCCAGCGAGACGCCGAGGATGGCGTTGGCGCCGACCTCGGCCTTGTTGGGCGTCCCGTCGGCGGCGAGCATCGCCTGGTCGACGAGGCGCTGGTCGTCGGCGTCGAGGCCCTCGACCGCAGGACCGAGCACGCGGATCACGTTGTCGACGGCCTGCTGGACGCCCTTGCCGGCGTACCGGTCGCCGCCGTCGCGCAGCTCCACGGCCTCGAAGGCGCCGGTGGAGGCGCCGCTGGGCACCGCGGCCCGGGCGAAGGTGCCGTCGTCGAGGACGACCTCGACCTCGACGGTGGGGTTGCCGCGGGAGTCGAGGATCTCGCGGGCGCCGACTGCTTCGATGGATGCCACGGTGGTCTGCTCCTGGGACGGGGTCGGGGTGCTGGGACGTCCAGACGAGCCTAGACCGTCGCGGGCCGTGGGCTTCGCACGGTCCGCGGACGCGGACCCGTCGGGTGGCTACGGTGGGGCGATGCAGGACTACCTCGACCACGACGCCGTCGCCCTCGCCGCCCTGGTGCGCGAGGGCACCACCACTCCCGCCGAGCTGCTCGCCGCGGCCCGGGCCCGCGCCGCGGAGGTGAACCCGCGGCTCAACGCCGTCGTGCGCGACCTCGAGCCGCCGACCCCCAGCGGCCCCGCGCCCGAGGGCGGGCGTCCCTTCGAGGGCGTGCCGTTCCTGCTCAAGGATCTCCACCAGCACCTGGCGGGCGTCCCGACCAGCGCGGGCAGCCGGTCGCTCGCGGAGCTGCCGGCCACCGAGACCGCGGCGGTCGTGGAGCGCTGGATCGAGTCGGGGCTGCAGGTGTTCGGCAAGACCAACACCCCCGAGTTCGGCACCAAGGGCGTCACCGAGCCGGAGCTGTTCGGCGCCGCGCGGAACCCCTGGAACACCGACCACACCCCCGGCGGCTCGTCGGGCGGCTCCGCCGCCGCGGTCGCGGCGGGCATCGTGCCGTGCGCCGCGGCCAGCGACGGCGGCGGCTCGATCCGGATCCCCGCCTCGGCGTGCGGGCTCTTCGGCCTCAAGGCCGGGCGCGGGCTGCTGCCCTACGGCCCCGTCTACAGCGAGCTCTTCGGCGGCACCGCCACCGACGGCGTCATCTCCCGCAGCGTCCGCGACTCCGCCGCGATGCTCGACGTGCTCGCCGGGCCGACCGACGAGTCGCCGTACCTGCCGGCGCCCGGGCCGGTCGACGGGTACGCCGCCGAGGTAGGCCGCGACCCCGGCCGGCTGCGCGTGGTGATGAGCTGGCGCAGCGCGATCAACCCCGACCCGCACCCCGAGGCCCGGGCCGCGGTCGCGCGGGCCGCCGACCTGCTGGCCGGGCTGGGCCACGAGGTCGTCGAGCTCGACACCCCGCCCGTCGACGACGAGGCGCTGGCCAAGAGCTTCCTGACGACGTGGTTCGCCCACACGGCCGTCTCGGTGGCCCAGGCCCGCGCGGACACCGGGTGCGGCGAGGACCAATTCGAGCCCGACACCCGGGTGATGGCGGCGCTGGGCCGGGCCACCGGCGCGGTGGGGTTCATCGAGGCCGTCGAGGACCGGCACCGGCACGTGCGCCGCCTCGCCGAGCTGCACGCGTCGTACGACCTCCTGCTGACGCCGACGACCGCCACGCCGCCACCGCGGGTCGGCGCCTTCGACCAGCCGGCCGCCCTGCAGAAGGTCCAGAAGGCGCTGCTCTCCGCCCGCGGCGGCGGCCTGCTGCGCTTCACGCCGCTGGTGGACCAGATGGTCAAGGAGAACCTCGGCTGGGTGCCCTACACCCAGCTGGCCAACCTCACCGGCCGGCCGGCCATGAGCGTGCCGCTGCACTGGACGCCCGACGGGCTGCCGATGGGGGTGCAGCTCGTGGGTCGCCTCGGCAGCGAGGGGCTGCTGCTGCGCCTGGCCGCGCAGCTCGAGGACGCCGCGCCCTGGTGGGACCGCCGCCCGCCCCTCTGATCCCCTCCCCCCGGGGCGCCGAGTCGGCCCAGATGTCCCGCCCAGTCGGCCTGGATGTCACCCCGAGCCGGCCCGAATGTCCCCTCGAGTCGGCCCGGACCTACTGCCCGGACGCGGGGGTCGGTCCGGGCCGGGTCGGCGCGACATCCGGGCCGGATCGGCGCGACATCCGGGCCGGGTCGGCGCGACATCCGGGCCGGGTCGGCGCGACATCCGGGCCGGGTCAGGTGCGGCGGCGGACGGCGTCGCGGAGCGCCTGCTCGGGGTCGAGGCCATCGGCGTGGGCCTCGGCGACCAGCGCCAGCAGGCGCTCGCCGAGGTCGGCCGAGGCCGGGTCGAGGTGCACCTCGTGGCCGGCGCGGGCGAGGCGGTCGAGCACCTTGTCGGCGTACAGCAGCGCGGGCAGACCGGCGGGGACGCCCTCGTCGACGCGCGT
Source organism: Nocardioides dokdonensis FR1436 (assembly GCF_001653335.1). Taxonomy (NCBI): domain Bacteria; kingdom Bacillati; phylum Actinomycetota; class Actinomycetes; order Propionibacteriales; family Nocardioidaceae; genus Nocardioides; species Nocardioides dokdonensis. The sequence continues at coordinate 2,064,303 of NZ_CP015079.1, read as the reverse complement.
GCGGCCGGCCTTCTCGGCGGCCTTGATCTCCTGCCACCGCTCGTTGACCGCGGCGGCGTCGCGGCCCTGGTCGGCCTCGTCGCCGAAGACGTGCGGGTTGCGGCGCACCATCTTCTCGGTGAGGCCGCGGGCCACGTCGTCGATGTCGAAGGAGTCGCTCTCGGCGGCGACGGCGGCGTGGAAGTAGACCTGCAGGAGCAGGTCGCCGAGCTCCTCGCGCAGGTGCTCCACGGCCCCGGGCTCACCCCTCTCGAGCCGGTCGACCGCCTCGATCGTCTCGTGGGTCTCCTCGAGCAGGTAGCGCACCAGCGAGCGGTGGGTCTGCTCGGCCTTCCACGGGCACTCGGCGCGCAGGCGGGCCATCACCGCCCGCAGCTCGAGCAGCGGTTCGGTGGTCACGGCGTCGCCCGGAGGCTCAGCTGCAGCGCTGGGAGGCGGGCAGCCGGTCCTCGATGCGCACCGCGGCCGGGTCGAGGGACTGCAGCTCGACGGCCTCGTCGCTGACCGCCACCGAGAGGTCCGAGCTCTGCTTCGAGGTCGCGGTGAAGTCGACCGGGGTGAAGAGCGGGTTGGTGGTGAGGTCGTGCTCGGCCTGCCAGTCGGCGAGCACCTGCTGGTACGCCGCCGCCGCGGTGGCCTCGTCGGTGTCGGCCGGCAGGGTCGGGTCGGCGACCGCCGCGAGCACCGAGCGCAGGTAGCTGCTGGAGGCGAAGACCGGCAGCACCTCCTCGAGCTCGGCGGAGTCGGACTGGCCCAGGCCGAGGCGGGCCTGCTGGGCGGAGCGGCCGTAGAGGACCGCGCCGTCGATGTCGTTGTCGGCGGCGATGCTGTCGGCGATCTCGCGCGAGACCAGCTGGGCCAGCACGGTGTCGCGCACCGTGGCACCGGTGTAGCCCTGACCGAGCAGCTCGGGGTTGCTGCGCAGCACCGCGCAGGTCGTCGAGGACAGCTCGTCGACCTCGTCGACGCGGATCTCCGTGCCGTCGACGTCGGCGGCCACGCCGGGAGCCGCCTGGATCTCCGAGACGCCGCAACCGGACAGGGCACCGATGCCCAGCAGGGCCGCGGCGGCGAGACCGGCGAGGGGACGGGACAGACGCACGGGTGCTCCTAGAGGTAGATCAGGGTGAGGGCTGGCTCACAGCTGGGGCCCATTGAACCAGTCTGTCAGGACGGGTCGATCACCTGGTCGATGACCTGGCGGGCCCACTCGAGCAGCGCGATGCCGTCGATCGGTCGCCCACCGATGACCGCGGTCTGCGGGCGCGGCACCAGGATCGTGTCGGTCTGGGGCTTGATCAGCGACTTCGGGTACATCCGCTGCAGGCGCACCTGGCGCGACTCGGGCAGGCTGACCGGCGCGAAGCGGACGTTCTTGCCCGCGATGGTCACCTCCGCGATGCCGGCCTGACGGGCCCGGGCGCGGAAGCGCGCGACGAGCAGCAGCGAGACGACCTCGATCGGCGGCTCGCCGTAGCGGTCGAGCAGCTCCTCGTTGATCGCGTCGACGTCCTCGTCGGTGCGCACCTCGGCGAGCCGCTTGTAGATCTCCAGGCGCAGCCGCTCGGTGCCGATGTAGTCGTGCGGCAGGTGGGCGTCGACAGGCAGCTCGATGCGCACCTCGTTGAGCTCGGGCTCACCGCCGTCGCCCTTGAACTCGGCGACCGCCTCGCCGACCAGGCGCACGTAGAGGTCGAACCCGACGTCGGCGATGTGACCGGACTGCTCACCGCCCAGCAGGTTGCCGGCGCCGCGGATCTCGAGGTCCTTCATCGCGATGGCCATGCCGCCACCGAGGTCGGAGTGCTGGGCCAGGGTGGCCAGCCGCTCGTGCGCGGTCTCGGTGAGCGGCTTCTCGGTCGGGTAGAGGAAGTAGGCGTAGGCCCGCTCGCGCGAGCGGCCCACCCGCCCGCGCAGCTGGTGCAGCTGGGAGAGGCCCAAGGTGTCGGAGCGCTCGATGATCATCGTGTTGGCGTTGGAGACGTCGAGGCCGGACTCCACGATCGTGGTGCACACCAGCACGTCGAAGCTCTTCTCCCAGAAGTCGAGCATCACCCGCTCGAGCTGCTGCTCGCCCATCTGGCCGTGCGCGGTGGCGACCCTCGCCTCGGGCACCAGCTCACGGATCCGCGCCGCGGCCTTCTCGATCGACTGGACCCGGTTGTGGATGTAGAAGACCTGGCCCTCGCGCAGCAGCTCGCGGCGTACGGCGGCGGTCACCTGGCGGTCCTCGTAGGCGCCGACGTAGGTCAGCACCGGGTGCCGCTCCTCGGGCGGGGTGGTGATCGTGGACATCTCCCGGATGCCGGTGATCGCCATCTCGAGGGTGCGCGGGATCGGCGTCGCGCTCATCGACAGCACGTCGACGGAGGTGCGCAGCCGCTTCATCTGCTCCTTGTGCTCGACGCCGAAGCGCTGCTCCTCGTCGACGACGATCAGCCCGAGGTCCTTCATCCGGGTGTCGGGGTTGAGCAGCCGGTGGGTGCCCACCACGATGTCGACGCTGCCGTCGGCCAGCCCGGCCAGGACCTCCTTGGCCTCCTTGTCGGTCTGGAAGCGCGACAGGCCCCTGAGCACGACCGGGAAGCCGGCCATCCGCTCGCTGAAGGTGGAGAGGTGCTGGGTGACCAGCAGCGTCGTGGGCACCAGCACCGCGACCTGCTTGCCGTCCTGGACGGCCTTGAACGCCGCGCGCACCGCGATCTCGGTCTTGCCGTAGCCGACGTCGCCGCAGACCAGCCGGTCCATCGGGATCACCCGGCGCATGTCGGCCTTGACCTCGTCGACGGTGGTCAGCTGGTCCTGGGTCTCCTGGAACGGGAACGCGTCCTCGAGCTCGCGCTGCCAGGGCGTGTCCGGGCCGAAGGCGTGGCCCTGGGTGGCCTGCCGCGCGGCGTACAGCTTGATCAGCTCGGCGGCGATCTCGCGCACCGCCTTGCGGGCCCGGCCCTTGCGCTTGGCCCAGTCGCCGCCGCCGAGGCGGTCGAGGCTGGGGTGCTCGCCGCCGACGTAGCGGGTGACCTGGTCGAGCGCATCGGCCGGCACGTAGAGCCGGTCGGCGGGCCCGCCGCGCTTGGAGGCGCCGTACTCGAGGACGAGGTACTCGCGGGTGGCGCCGCCGACCTCGCGCTGCTTCATCTCCACGAAGCGGCCCACGCCGTGCTGCTCGTGCACCACGAAGTCGCCGGACTTCAGCTCGAGGGGGTCGATCTGCTTCTTGCGCCGGGTGGGCATCTTGCGCATGTCGCGCGTGGAGGACTTCTGCCCCGACAGGTCCTCGCCGGTCAGCAGCACCAGGCGGTTGGTCTCGTCCACGAAGCCGTGGGAGAGCCCACCGCAGGTCACGGTGACGACGTCGGGACCCATCCGGGCGTCGTCGCCGCCGGTGTGCGGCTCGACGAGCCGGGCCGGCACGTCGTGCTCGGCCAGCGCCTCGACCATCCGCTGCGCGGGGCCGTGGCCCTCGTGCAGCACCAGCACCCGGTAGCCCTCCGAGCGCCAGGTGTCGAGATCGGCGATGGCGCGCTCGACGTCGCCGCGGTAGGCGTCGACCGGCTTGGCCGACAGGGCCCGGCTCGGCACCGCGCCCACGGTCACGTCGACGTCGATGCCGGTGATGGCGCCGGCCTCGTCGCGCAGCACCGGTGAGTCCGCGCCCTCGACGTCGATCCCGAAGGGGCTCACCGTCCACCAGGGCTTGTGCTGGCCCAGGGTGTGCTCGCGCACGTCGGCCAGGCTGCGGTACGACGCCGCCCCGAGGTCGATCGGCGCGCTGCCGCCGCTCGCGGCCGCGGCCCAGCTGGCGCCCAGGAACTCCTCGCTCGTGGCGACCAGGTCGTGGGCGCGGCGGCGCGCCCGCTCGGGGTCGAGCACCAGGACGTGGGTGTCGGGGGGCATCAGGTCGACGAGGAGCTCCATGTCGTCGACCAGGACCGGGGCGAGGGACTCCATGCCCTCGACGGCGATGCCCTGGGCCATCTTGTCGGTGAGCTCGAGCAGCTGCGGGTGGGCCTGGCCCAGGGCGGCGGCGCGGCGGCGTACCTCGTCGGTGAGCAGCAGCTCGCGGCACGGCGGCGCCCAGAGCCTCTCGACGGGCTCGAGGGTGCGCTGGTCGGCGACGGAGAACGAGCGGATCTCCTCGACCTCGTCGCCCCACAGCTCCACGCGCAGCGGGTGCTCCTCGGTGGGCGGGAACACGTCGAGGATGCCGCCGCGGACCGCGAACTCGCCGCGGCGCTCGACGAGGTCGACGCGCGAGTACGCCGCATCGGCCAGGCGCTGGACCAGGTCGTCGAGGGGCGCGGTGGCCCCGGGGACCAGCTCGACCGGCTCGAGGTCGCCGAGCCCCTTGACCTGCGGCTGGAGGATCGAGCGGACCGGGGCGACGACAACTTGGAGCGGGCCGTTGCTGGGGTCGGTGCCGGGGTGCTGCAGGCGGCGCAGCACGGCCAGGCGGCGCCCGACGGTGTCGGAGCGCGGGCTGAGCCGCTCGTGCGGGAGGGTCTCCCACGACGGGTAGGAGGCCACGGTGTGCGGGTCGAGCAGGTCGCCCAGGGCGGTGACGAGGTCGTCGGCCTCCCGCGACGTGGCGGTCACGGCGAGCACCGTGCGTCCGGCGCGCACCAGCCCGGCGATCACGAACGGGCGCAGCGCCTCGGGACCGGTCAGGTCGAGCGCGCGGACCCGGCCCTCCCCCGCGTCGGAGAGCACGTCGAGCAGGGTCGGGTCGGCGAGCACCGCGTCGGCGATCCCGGCGGGGCCGGGGGCGAGGTGGACATCGGTGGTCGTGGTCGACACGGGGCGAGGGCTCCTGGGTGGTGGTGGGGCTGACCCCCAGCACGGGGAACGCCCCCGCTCAGGACCGAGACGGGGGTGGGTGGGGCAGCGCGGACGAGTCTACGACCGGCCCCGACGCGCACCGAAAGCGCTGCGCGGGCTCAGCCCAGGGCGCGGAAGGAGAGTGCGTGCCAGCGCGGGCCCACCGGGGTGACCTCGACGCGGCGCGGGTCGAAGGGCGGCCGCTCGTCGGCCTCCTCGTCGGGCTGGCCCGCGGCCCGACCGTCGGGCGGGGGCTCGGGGTCGGGCTCGCCGATGGCACGCACGATCCGGATCTCCAGCCGCGACTCCGAGAGCCCCTCAGCGAGGTGCTCGCCCCACTCGACCACGGTGACGGCGTCCTCCAGGGAGGTGTCGAGGTCGAGGTCGTCGAGCTCCTCGAGCCCGTCGAGGCGGTAGGCGTCGACGTGCACCAGCTCCGGGCCGTCCACGATCGTGGGGTGCACCCGGGCGATCACGAAGGTGGGCGAGGTGATGTTGCCGCGCACCCCCAGCCCCGCACCCAGGCCCTGGGTGAAGGTGGTCTTGCCGGCCCCGAGGTCGCCGGTGAGCACGACGAGGTCGCCGTGGGTGAGCTGGCCGGCCAACGAGCGGCCGATGCTGCGCATCGCGTCGGCGGTCGGGGCCTGGAAGACCGCGGTGCGCAACGGCCGGCGCATCTCCACCAGCGGGGAGTAGCGCCGGATCTCGCGGAAGCCCTGGCGGTCCCAGAACCGCACGGTCGCCGGCAGCTCCTCACGCGCCTGCACGATCAGGTCGTCGGTGCCGCGCCCGGAGTCGGCGACCGCGTCGACCGCGGCGTCGATGAGCCGCCCCGCGATGCCCATCCCCTGGTGCCCGGGGACCACGCCGAAGCGACGGATGTAGGTCGAGGACCCGATCGGGTCGAGGATCAGCGCGCCGACCGGCTCGTCGCCGAGGCAGGCCAGCAGTCCCCCGCCGTCGGCCAGCTTGCCGCGGATCGTGTGCACCGTCTCCTTCAGCGCACCGGGCGGCGGGTCGAGCGGCGGGCGCGCCGAGAACGCGGCCTGGACCACCTGCTGCACCTGCTCGGCCGCCTCCGGGCCCACGCGTCGTACGACGACGGTCATGGGCGTGCCGCCCGCTCGGCCGCGGCCGCGAGGAGCTGGTCGAGCTCGGCGTTGACCTGGTCGTGGCTCTCCATCACCACCATGTGCCCGGCGCCCGCGACCTCCAGCAGGCTGGAGCCCTGGATGCGGGCGTGCAGCTTGCGGCTGTGGCCGATGGAGGTCATCCGGTCGGCGGTGCCGCAGATGATCGAGACCGGCACCCGGCTGAGCACGTCGACCACGTGGAACTTGTCGAGCTCGCTGAAGCTGGGGAAGAACTCGGCGACCACCTCGAAGGGGGTCTCGGCGAGCATCCGGTCGACGAAGCGGACGTAGGACTCCGGCACCTCGCCGCCGAAGGCGAACAGGTCGGTGCCGATCATCGCCATCGAGGCGCCCCAGCGCCGGGCCAGGTCGATGACGCGGTGCCCGCGGGCGATCGGCACCATCGCCTTGCCCAGGGCGCGGCCCAGGCGCGGCCCGGCCAGCTTGGCGGGCACCACCGGCAGCAGGAGCCGCCCGACGTCGAGGCCGCCGGCGGTGGTGGAGACCAGCCCGACGCCCACCACCCGGGACCCGAAGAGCTCGGGGTGCTGCTCGGCGAGGGCCACGATCGTCATCCCGCCCATCGAGTGGCCCACCAGCACGACAGGGCCCTCGGGCACCTGCTCCTCGAGCACCCGGGCCAGGTCCGAGCCGAGCTGGTCGATGGTGGCGTTCTCCATCGACGAGCGCCCCGAGCGGCCGTGCGAGCGCTGGTCGTAGAACACCGAGCGCACCAGCCCGCGGTAGGCGGCGCGCTGGAAGTGCCAGCAGCCCATGCTCAGCGCGTAGCCGTGCACGAAGATGATCGTCAGGTCCGACCGCTGGTCGGCGGCGGCCTCGGGATCGAGCTCGTCGACCTCGACGTGCAGCGGCACCCCGTCGTCGGCGATCACGGTGCGGCCCGGGGCGCGCAGCGAGCCGAGCGGGGTCGCGTCGAGGGCGTCGCGGCTCGCGATGTCGCGGCGGCGGCGGACCAGCTCGGCGGCGGTGCCGGCCGCGGCGACCCCCGCGACGGCCCCGGCGACGCCGAGGACGCGTCGAGCCCTGCTCACGAGTCCCGCTCGCTGTCGGTCCAGCGCCGCACGAAGCGGCCGCCGATCCGGCTGACGATCTCGTAGGAGATCGTGTCGCAGGCCTCGGCCCAGTCCTGCGCGGTCGGGTCGGGGGCGCTGCCGAAGAGCACCACCCGGTCCCCCGCCCCCACCGCCGGCTCCTCGCCCTCGCCGGCCACCTCGACGACCAGCTGGTCCATGCAGATCCGGCCGCGCACCGGTCGGCGTACGCCGGCGACCCCGATGTGGGCGGTGTTGCCGGCGTGGCGCGGCACGCCGTCGGCGTACCCGGTCGGGACCAGGCCGACGGTGACCGGCGCGTCGGCGACCCAGGTGTGGCCGTAGGAGACCCCGTCGCCGGGGGCCAACCGCTTGGTCATCGCCAGCGTCGCCTCCACGCTCATCGCGGGGCGCAGGCCCAGGTCGCGGGTGTGGCCGGGGGCGGGGTCGAGGCCGTAGGTCGCGATGCCGACCCGGACGAGGTCGAAGTGCATCGAGGGGCGCAGCAGGGTGGCGGCGGAGTTGGCGATGTGACGCACCTCGGGGCGCAGCCCGGCCTCCTCCGCGGTGGCCAGCGCGTCGCGGAAGACCTGTTCCTGGGCGTCGTTGGCGGGGTGCGCGGGGTCGTCGGCCGAGGCGGGGTGCGACCAGATGCCGGTGACTCGCCAGTGGCCCGCCTCCTCCCCGGCGCGGGCGGCGGCGACCAGGGCCGGCCAGTCGGCGGGCAGCGAGCCGCCGCGGCGCAGGCCGGTGTCGATCTTGAGCTGCAGCCGGGCGGGGCGACCGGCGCGGGCGACCGCGTCGACGAGCTGGTCGAGGTCGGCGAGCGAGTACGCCGTCACGTCGACGTCGGCGGCCACCACAGGCGCCCAGTCCTCACCGGGCACGGTGAGCCAGGCCAGCAGGCGGCCGGTGTCGCCGGCGGCGCGCAGCGCCAGCGCCTCGTCGAAGGTGGCCACGCCGAGCCAGGGGGCTCCGGCCTCGCGGGCCGCCGCGGCCACCTGGGCCATCCCGTGGCCGTAGCCGTCGGCCTTGACCACGACCATCAGGGCCACGTCGGGCCCGATCTCGCCGGCCAGCAGGCGCACGTTGTGCCGGATCGCCGCCAGGTCGACGACGATCTCGGCACGCCGGGCGACGTGTGGGGGCAGGAGGCTCATCACCGCCATCCTTCCACCCTGCGGCTCACGGCGCGGGGAGGGCCCGGACCACGTCGGCCACGGCGCCGCCCACCTGGCCGGCCACCAGGGGGCCGCCGCGGGAGACCAGCGTGGCCGCGGCGCCGTGCAGCCACGAGCCGACGCTGGCGGCGTCGAACGGGTCGAGCCCCGCGGCGAGCAGCGCGCCGATGACGCCGCCGAGCACGTCGCCGGCGCCGGCCGTGGCCAGCCACGGGGTGCCGGTGGTGGTGGCCCGGGTGCGTCCGTCGGGGGTGCTGACCAGGGTGTGGCGGCCCTTGAGGAGCACCACGCAGCCGTAGCGGCGGGCGGCCTCCCGGGCGAAGTGCAGCGGGCGCGCCTCGATCTCGGCGCGGTCCTCGTCGAGCATCGCGGCGAGCTCGCCGGCGTGCGGGGTGAGCACCGCCGGGACGTCCAGCGGGCCGGTGAGGTGGTGCAGGGCGTCGGCGTCGACGAGGACCGGCAGCCGGTGCTCGCGGGCGTCGGCCAGCGCCTCGGCCAGCGTGGCGGCCGCGTCGTCGCCGGTCCCGGAGCCGACGACCCAGGCCTGGACCCGACCGGCCCCGACCACCTCGGGGTGCGCCTGCCGCACCCGGTCCGCGACGGCCGCGTCGCCGACGTACCGGACCATGCCGGCGAGCCCGCACGCGGCGCCGGCGACGCTGAGCAGCCCGGCGCCGGGGTAGGTCGCCGAGCCGGCGCGCACCCCCACGACGCCGCGGGTGTACTTGTGGGCGTCGTCGCTGGGGCGCGGCAGCAGCCGGGAGACGTCGGCGGCCTGGAGGCTCTCCACTCCCGGTGCCGGCAGGTCGAGGCCCAGGTCGACGAGGTGCACCGTGCCGGCGGCGCGGGCCGCGGGGTCGACGAGGTGGGCGGCCTTGTGGGTGCCGAAGGTGACGGTGAACGTGGCCCGCACGTGCGGCTGCGGGGCCTCGCCGGTGTCGACGTCGACGCCGCTGGGCACGTCGACCGCCACCACCGGCACGCCCTCGACCCGGGCCAGCGCCTCCTGCGCCGCGGGTCGCAGCCCGGGGCGCCCGCCGATGCCGACGATGCCGTCGACCACCACCTCGGGACGTGCCCCCCAACGAGTCCCCCAACGTGGCCCCGTCTGCACTCCTGCGGGCACAACCTGGCCCCCGGCGGCCCGCAGCGCCGCGAGACCCCCTGCGTGCACCTGGTCCGAGAGCAGCCACGCCTCCACCCCGGCCCCGCGCCGCGCCAGCAGCGCCCCGGCATGCAGCGCGTCGCCGCCGTTGTCCCCGGAGCCGACCAGCAGCAGCACCCGCCGGCCGTACGTCGACCCCAGCCAGTCCGCCACCGCCTGCGCCAGCCCGTGCGCCGCGCGCATCATCAGCGCGCCCTCCGGCAGCCGCGCCATCAGCGCCGCCTCCGCCGCCCGGACCTGCTCCACCGTGTGCGCCTGCCTCATGCCGCCCCAACCTAGTCCCGCCGGTCGTGCCCCTGGGGGTGACTCCTGGGTCACGCTCAGGGGCACGACCCGGTGCCTGTGGAAGACGCGCCCGCCGCAGCGGCGAACGGGGCACCCTCCTGGCATGCGACGAGGACCGGACGAGGCATGGCGCGCGCTCGCCCTCCGCCAGGAAGGGCTGCTGAGCCGGCGACAGCTGAGCGAGCTCGGGGTGGACCGGTGGGCGGTGCGCTCACAGGTGCGCGCCGAGCGGTGGACGCTGCGCACACCGATGGTCGTCTCGACCACCACCGGGCCGTTGAGTCGCGCTCAGGTGCGCTGGCTGGGAGTGCTGCACGCCGGGCCGGAGGCCCTGGTCGGCGACCTCAGCGCCGCCGAGGTGCACGGGCTCGAGCGCTGGCACCGCGACGACGTCACGATCGTGGTGCCGCAGGGCCTCGAGCTCGACGAGGACGTCGAGGGAGTGGTCTTCCGCCGCACCCGGCGCGCTCTGGGACCGATGTCCGCGTCCAGCCACCTGCCGGTGATGCGGCTCGAGCCGGCGGTGCTGCACTTCGCGGACTACCAGCACTCGCGGCGTACGGCGCAGGGAGTGCTGGCCGCCGTGGTCCAGCAGCAGCTGACCACCCCGGAGCGGTTGCACGAGTGGGTGCGCCGGATGCGGCCGCTGCGCTGGGCGGGGCTCTTGCGGACTGCGCTCGACGAGATCGAGGGCGGGGCCCGTTCGGTCTCCGAGCTCGACGTGGCCCGGCTGTGTCGCGAGCACGGGCTGACGCCGCCGCACCGGCAGGTACGTCGGCGCGGATCGGACGGGCGGCTGCGCTACACCGACTGCGAGTGGGATCTACCTGGCGGTGGCGTGCTGGTGCTGGAGATCGACGGCGCGTTCCACATGCACGCCGAGAACTGGGAGGACGACATCGCTCGGGAGCGCTCCCTGGTCTCCACCGACCGGATCGTGGTGCGCTGCACCGCCCGCGAGCTGCGCGAGGAGGCCTACCGGGTCGCCCACGACCTGCTGCGCCTGGGCGTCCTCCGCACCGGCACCGGGTCGTGCCCCTGAGGGTGACGCAGGAGTCACCCTCAGGGTCACGCCTCGAGGACCACCACGGCGGAGGCGATGCCGGCGTCGTGGGAGAGCGACAGGTGCAGGTGGGCGACGCCGAGGGCGTCGGCGCGGGCCAGCACGGTGCCGCGGATCTCGAGCAGCGGGCGGCCGGAGGACTCGTTGACGACCTCGCAGTCGTGCCACGCCATCCCGATGGGCGCGCCGAGGGCCTTGGCCAGCGCCTCCTTGGCGGCGAAGCGGGCCGCCAGCGACGCCAGCGGGCGGGTGGCCTCGGCGGGGGTGAAGAGGCGTTCGCGCAGGGCGGGGGTGCGCTCGAGGGACTCGGCGAACCGCTCGATGTCGCAGACGTCGATGCCGACGCCGATCACGGGCACGGCGCGCTCACTCGACCGTGACGGACTTGGCGAGGTTGCGCGGCTGGTCGACGTCGTGGCCCATCGCGGTGGCCAGCTCGCAGGCGAAGAGCTGCAGCGGCACCACCGCCACCAGCGGCTGGAGCAGCACCGGCACCTGGGGCAGGCGCACCAGCACGTCGGCGTACGACGCGATCGACTCGTCGCCGTCCTCGGCCAGGCAGATGGTGCGGGCGCCGCGGGCGCGGACCTCCTGGATGCCGCTGAGCATCTTGCCGTGCAGCTGGTCGCGCCCACGGGGCGGCACGACGCACCACACCGGCAGGTCCTGCTCGATGAGTGCGATGGGGCCGTGCTTGAGCTCCCCGGCGGCGAACCCCTCGGCGTGGATGTAGGCGAGCTCCTTGAGCTTCAGCGCGCCCTCGAGCGCGACCGGGTAGCCGGCGTGCCGGCCCAGGAACAGCACCGCACGGGTGTCGACGTGCTCGCGGGCCAGCTCGTAGACCTGCTCGGCGCGCGAGAGCACGGTCTCGATGTGCGCCGGCATCTCCTCGAGCTGGCTCACCACCTCGGCGATCTCGTCGCCGAAGCGGGTGCCCTTGACCTGCGCGAGGTAGAGCGCGAGCAGGTAGCAGGCGACCAGCTGGGTCAGGAACCCCTTGGTCGAGGCGACCCCGATCTCGGGGCCGGCGTGGGTGTAGATGACCGCGTCGGACTCGCGCGGGATGGTCGAGCCGTTGGTGTTGCAGATCGCGAGGACCTTCGAGCGCTGGGTGCGCGCGTGCCGGATCGCCTGCAGGGTGTCGGCGGTCTCGCCGGACTGGCTGATGGCGACGACGAGGGTGGAGTAGTCGAGGATCGGGTCGCGGTAGCGGAACTCCGAGGACAGCTCGACCTCGACCGGGATCCGGCACCAGTGCTCGATGGCGTACTTGGCGACCATGCCGGCGTAGAACGAGGTGCCGGCCGCGATGATGATGATCTTGTCGACGTCGCGCAGCTCCTGGTCCGAGAGCCGCATCTCGTCGAGGTGCAGCGCCCCCTCGCGCGTACGCCGCCCCAGCAGGGAGTCGGCCACGGCGCGGGGCTGCTCGAAGATCTCCTTGCGCATGAACCAGTCGTGACCGTCCTTCTCGGCCGCGGAGAGGTCCCAGTCGACGTGGTACTGCCGGCCCTGGGTCGGGGTGCCGTCGAAGCCGGTGACGCTGACGTCGTCGGCGGTGATCGTGACGACCTGGTCCTGGTCGAGCTCCAGCGCCTCGCGGGTGTGCTCGATGAACGCCGCGACGTCGGAGCCGAGGAAGTTCTCGCCCTCCCCCAGCCCGACGACCAGCGGGCTGTTGCGGCGCGCGGCGACGACCCTGGTGGGGTCCTCCGCCTCGATCGCGACGAGGGTGAAGGCGCCCTCGAGCCGGCTGCACACCCGCTGCATGGCGGTGGTCAGGTCGACCCCGGAGACGACCTGCAGCTCGAGCAGGTGCGCGACGACCTCGGTGTCGGTCTGGGAGTGCAGCTGGTGGCCGTCGGCCTCGAGACGGGCGCGCAGGTCGTCGAAGTTCTCGATGATCCCGTTGTGCACCATCGCGACCCTGCCGGTGGAGCCCAGGTGCGGGTGCGCGTTGACGTCGTTGGGCGCGCCGTGGGTGGCCCACCGGGTGTGCCCGATCCCGATCGTCGACGGCGGCAGCGGGTCCTGGTCGACGACCTGCTCGAGGTTGGCCAGCTTGCCGGCCTTCTTGCGGGTGGCCAGCACCCCGTCGGCGACCACCGCGATGCCGGCGGAGTCGTAGCCGCGGTACTCCATGCGCCGCAGTCCCTCGACCACGACCAGCTCCGAGGGGCGCTGCCCGACGTATCCCACGATCCCGCACATGGAGGGTGAGTCTATCGAGGAGCGGGGCCGCCGCCCCACCGCCGGCGCCGGTGCTGCAACAATCCTCGTCATGTCCTCGCACGGTCGGGGCCACCCCCAGGGCGGCCACGACGACAACGGCCGCGAGTCCTCGCCGTACATCGAGCTCAACCGGTCGGCCTGGGCCGCGCTCGCCGACTCCGGCATCGAGGATCCCCTCTCCGAGCGCGAGGTCGCCGAGCTCAGCGGTCTGGGCGACGAGCTCGACCTCGACGAGGTGCGCGAGGTCTACCTGCCGCTGTCGCGGCTGCTGAGCCTGTACGTCGAGTCGGCCGGCCAGCTGCACCGCCACCAGGAGGACTTCCTGCACCGGCGCACCCCGCCGCGCACCCCCTTCGTGATCGGGCTCGCGGGGTCGGTGGCGGTCGGGAAGTCGACCACGGCGCGGGTGCTGCAGCAGATGCTGGCGCACTGGCCCGAGCACCCCAACGTCGCGCTGGTGACCACCGACGGCTTCCTCTACCCCAACGCCGAGCTCGAGCGGCGCGGCATCCTGGACCGCAAGGGCTTCCCGGAGTCCTACGACCGCCGTGCGCTGCTGCGCTTCGTGGTCGACATCAAGTCGGGCTGCGACGAGGTGCTGGCCCCGACCTACTCCCACCTGGTCTACGACGTGGTGCCCGACGAGAAGGTCGTGATCAAGCGGCCCGACATCGTCATCATCGAGGGTCTCAACGTCCTGCAGCCCCCGCGCGTCCGCGAGGACGGCACCGCCGGCCTGGTGCTCTCGGACTTCTTCGACTTCAGCGTCTACGTCGACGCCGGGCGCGACAAGATCCGCCAGTGGTACGTCGACCGGTTCCTGCGGCTGCGCAAGACCGCGTTCCGCGACCCGGGCTCGTACTTCGCGAAGTACGGCGCGCTCAGCGAGGACGAGGCGGTCGCCGAGGCGGAGCGGATCTGGGACACCATCAACGGCCCCAACCTGGTGCAGAACGTGCTCCCGACCCGCTCCCGCGCCAACCTGGTGCTGCGCAAGGACATCGACCACTCGGTGCGCTACGTGCGGCTGCGCAAGCTCTAGGCCGGACGCAGGCTCGCCAGCAGCCGCTCGGCCTCCGCGTCGCCCAGCGCGTCGGGCACAGCGACGTCGCGCACCAGCACCAGGCTGGCGGTCCAGCCGCCGGTGTCGAGGCTGACCACGCTGGTGCGCACCCGGGCCGCCTCGCAGGCGCTCGGCTCCGCGATGCGCAGGGTGAAGTCGGAGCGCACCGCCGCGGCGCCGTCGGCGAGCTCGACGTCGCGGGTGCGCACCCGCGACGTCTCGTGGACGGTGCCGGTGCGGCTGTCGAAGGCGATGGCCGCGCGCCACTGCTGCGCCACCGCCCGGCTCGTGCGCCGCGCGCCCAGGCGTGACACCCGCCCGAAGCCGGCGACCGCCCGGTTGGAGGGGCGGTGGGCGGCGCCGGCACGGTCGCAGAAGCCGTCGCGGTAGACCGCAGCACCGTCGAGGGCGGCGCTGATCCGCCCCTCCGCGTCGGTGTAGAAGACCGAGGTGCCCGGCGGGCGCAACGACCAGTCGCCGCTGAAGTCGAAGGCGGCCGCACCCGGCCCCAGGTCGCGCACCACCGGGGTGCCAGCCGTCGCCTCCCCGGCGGTCGGCCCTGCGGGTCCGTCGCCGGGCCGGGCGACCCAGCCGGCGACGACGACGCCACCGGTGACCAGCACGAGCGCGCTGGTCAGGACCGCGAGCGCCACCAGCGGCCACGGCAGCCGGTCGGCGCGGGTCCCCATGGCTGGGGTCTACCCCGCGCCGCCGACGCTCACACTCAGCGCACGTCGTTGCGGGTGGACCGCCACCAGCCGACCGCGCCGAGCAGGGCGACGTATGCCAGCAGCACCAGGGCGCCGGCCCAGCGGGACAGCAGGTCCCCGCCGCCGAAGCCGCTGAAGATGCTGGCACCGACGACCGCGTCGGCGGCGGCGCCCGGCAGGTAGGCCGCCACCCCGGAGACCCCCTCGAACGCGGCGAGCGAGACCCGGGCGACCGGCTCGACGAACTGGGTGAAGGCGAGGACCACCACGATCGCGGCGACCTGGTTGGTCAGCACCGCCCCGAAGGCGGCGCCTAGCACCGCCCACAGCGCGGTGACGACGACGCCGAGGAGCAGCGTCTGCCAGACCCGGCCGCTGTCGAGGTGGGCGCCCTGGCCCTGCCAGGCCAGCACCGGGGCCGCGGTGGCGACCAGGCCGAGGGTGCCGACGACGCCCAGGAACAGACCCACGGGCACGGTGCCGAGGAGCTTGGCCAGCAGCACCACCCCGCGGCGCGGCTCGGCGAGGTAGGTCTGGTCGATGGTGCCGTGCCGGTGCTCGCTGGTGACGGCCAGGGTGCCGACGACCAGCGGGAACACGTAGCCGATGGCGTTGATGACGCCGTACGTCGACAGCGCGGCGTCGATGCCGACCAGCGGCGGCGCGCTCTCGCCCGGCGGGGTGACGGTGATGCTGAGCGCCAGGACGCCCCCGATGAAGGCCAGGTAGACCGCCATCACCAGGGCGAGGATCCACCACATGCGGGTGCTGACGAGCTTGCGGTGCTCGGCCACGAACGCGCTGGCCACCCGGGAGGCGACCGACCGGGAGGCGGCGGGGCTGGAGGCTGGGCTGCTCATGCGACCACCTCCTGCCGGGTCCCGGCCTGCTCGACGAGGTGGAAGAACACGTCCTCGAGGTCGGTGCCCTGCGAGGTCAGCTGGTGCAGCTCGAGCCCGGCGGCGTGGGCGAGCGCCCCGACCTGGGCGGCAGGCACGCCGCTGACCACGAGGCCGCGTCCCTGCGGCCCCGAGGGTTCCGCGTCCCAGCCGGCCGAGGCGAGCGCGGCGGCGAGGCCCTCGGGGTCGGCGGACTCGACGTAGGTGCGGGCCTCCGCCAGCTCGGCGAGGCCCTCCAGGGTCGAGGCGTGCACCAGGCGTCCGTGGGCGATGACGACCACGTCGTCGACGGTGTGCTGCACCTCGCCGAGCACGTGGCTGGAGACCAGGACCGTGCGGCCCTCGGCGGCGAAGTGGCGCAGCAGGCCGCGCAGCCACTTGATGCCCTCGGGGTCCAGCCCGTTGGCGGGCTCGTCGAGCACCAGCACCGGCGGGTCGGCGAGCAGGGCGGTGGCCAGACCGAGGCGCTGGCGCATGCCCAGCGAGAACCCGCCGACGCGACGGTCGGCACTCTCGTCGAGCCCGACCATCACCAGCACCTCGCGGCAGCGCGCGCGGTGGGCGCCGACCTGCGGCGCGTAGGCCTCCAGGTGGCCCAGCGCGGTGCGCCCGGGGTGGAAGCCCGGCTCCAGCGCAGCGCCCACGACGGCGCCCGGCACCGCCAGGTCGGCGTACGCCGAGTCCCCCACCAGCGCACGGCCGGTGGTGGGCCTGGTCAGGCCCAGCAGCATCCGCAGCGTGGTGGTCTTGCCCGAGCCGTTGGGGCCCAGGAATCCGGTGACCCGGCCCGGCGCGACCGTGAAGGAGAGGTCCTCCACCGCCTGCACCGCACCGAACCTCTTGCCCAGTCCCTCGAGGACCAGCGGGGGTGCGTCGATCATGCACCCACCTAATCAAGTCAGGGTGCTTACATACCCACCGGGGTACGCGCGACGGGCGCTCAGGCCAGCGCGAGCCGCTCGCGCACGACGTCGGCGAGCCGGTCGGCGACGTCCTGGGCCTGCTGCTGGGTGGGGGCCTCGACCATCACCCGCACCAGGGACTCGGTGCCGGAGGGGCGCAGCAGGACGCGGCCGGAACCGGCCATCGCGGCCTCCTCGCGCTCCACTGCGGCGACGAGCACGTCGTCGTGCGTACGCGACTTGTCGACGTCGGGGACGTTGACCAGCACCTGGGGCAGGCGGGTCACGACACCGGCGAGGTCGGCCAGGGAGCGGCCGGTGGCCGCCATCCGGGCCGCCACGTGCAGCGTCGCGAGCAGGCCGTCGCCGGTGGTGGCGTGGCGGCTCATGATCACGTGGCCGGACTGCTCGCCGCCGAGCACGAAGCCCGAGGCGCCCATCTGCTCCAGCACGTAGCGGTCACCGACCTTGGTGAGCGCCACCTTGATGCCGGCGGCCTCCATGGCCTGCACGAACCCGAGGTTGCTCATCACCGTCGCCACGACGGTGGAGTCGACCAGGGAACCGTCCTCGAGACCGGCCAGCGCCAGGATCGCCAGCACCTGGTCGCCGTCGACGACCTCACCGGCGGCGTCCACCGCGAGCATCCGGTCGGCGTCGCCGTCGAGGGCGAAGCCGGCGTCGGCGCCGTGCTCGAGCACCGCTCGGCGCAGCGGCTCCAGGTGGGTGGACCCGCAGCCGTCGTTGATGTTGAGCCCGTCGGGAGCGGCGTGGATGGCGACCACGGTGGCCCCGGCCGCCTGCAGCGCACGCGGCCCGGCGTCGTACGCCGCACCCTCGGCGCAGTCGAGCACGATCCGCAGCCCCGTGAGCGGGCCGGCCCCGGGGGCGCCCGGGGAGGTGGCCAGCGTGGAGACGAGGTGGTCGGCGTAGCGCTGCACGGCCTCGGGGTGCGAGCGCACCCGGCCGACCGCGGCACCGGTGGGCAGCGCCTCGTCGGCGTGCATCCGCTGCTCGATCTGCTCCTCGAGGGCGTCGTCGAGCTTGCGCCCGCCGCGGGCGAAGAACTTGATGCCGTTGTCGGGCATCGGGTTGTGCGAGGCGGAGATCATCACGCCCAGGTCGGCGTCCAGGACGTCGGTCAGGTGCGCGACCCCGGGGGTCGGCAGCACGCCGACGAGCTCGACGTCGACGCCGGCGGAGGCCAGGCCGGCCACGACCGCGGCCTCGAGGAACTCACCGGAGATGCGGGTGTCGCGACCCACGACGGCCCGGGGGCGGTGGCCCTCGAACTCGCCGGCGTCGGCCAGCACGCGCGCCGCGGCAACGGAAAGGTCCAGGGCCAGGCCAGCGGTGAGTACACCGTTGGCCCGACCCCGGACCCCGTCCGTGCCGAAGAGGCGTGTCACAGAAGTGCTCACGCGACCTCGTTGATCAGCGCTTGCTGAACTGCGGCGCCTTGCGGGCCTTCTTCAGACCGGCCTTCTTGCGCTCGATGACGCGGGCGTCACGAGTCAGGAGACCGTCCTTCTTCAGGATCGCGCGGTTGGCGTCGACGTCGATCGCGTTCAGCGACCGGGCCACGCCCAGGCGCAGCGCGCCGGCCTGGCCGGTGATGCCGCCGCCGTGGATGCGGGCGATGACGTCGAAGCGACCCTCGAGCTGCAGCGCAGCGAAGGGCTCGTTGACGACCTGCTGGTGCAGCTTGTTCGGGAAGTAGGAGTCCAGGGCGCGACCGTTGACGGTCCACACTCCGGTGCCCGGCACGATGCGCACGCGCGCCACGGCCTGCTTGCGACGGCCGGTGGCCGCGCCAGGCGCGATGGTCGCGGGACGCTCGGCGACAGCCTCGGCACTCGGGGTGCTCTCGGAGCTGTAGGCAACGCCCTGCTCGTCGGGGGTGAAGGTCTCCTCGACCTCGCCGGTGTTCTCGGTCTTCTCGTTCTCGGTGGTCTCAGCCACGATGTTCCTCACTCAGTCTTTCTCGACGACGACGATTACTGGGAGATCTGGCTGATCTCGAACGGGACGGCCTGCTGGGCCTGGTGCGGGTGCGAGGGACCCGAGTACACCTTGAGCTTTTTCAGCACCTGACGGCCCAGCTTGTTCTTGGGCAGCATGCCCCACACGGCCATCTCGATCGCGCGGCGGGCGTCCTTCTCGAGGACCTCACCGATCGGCGTCGCGGACAGGCCACCGGGGAAGCCGGAGTGGCGGTAGGCCATCTTCTTGGTCGCCTTGTCGCCGGAGAGCGACACCTTCTCGGCGTTGATGATGATGACGAAGTCGCCGGTGTCGGCGTGAGGGGCGAACATCGGCTTGTGCTTGCCACGGATGAGGGTGGCGGCCTGGACGGCGAGGCGTCCGAGGCGGACGTCGGTGGCGTCGATGATGTGCCACTCGCGCTGGATGTCCCCAGGCTTCGGGCTGTAGGTACGCACGGCTGATCTACTCTCTTCGTTCGTTGGTCCCCGTCGAGCTGCTCGACGGGGTGGTGGAGCACGGCCTCTGACGAACACGGCCCGGGTCGCACCGACCAACCCCGACCACGGTGGGTCTGGATGGGGCTCGGCTCACGTCCGGATCAGCACCCCGACGAGGACGTCGGGACGCGGCAGGGGTCGCGACAGCCCAGACTACGGGCGGGCCCGACGTACGGCCAAATGCGAGGGCCGGGGGCCCCGGGGCGCTCGAGGCGCGGGACGTCGGGTTCACGTTCGTCGCGAACGCGGACTACAGTCGCGAAGCGTGACCGATTCTCTGACAGTCCGTGACAACCGCACCGGACAGGAGTACGACGTCCCGATCCTCGACGGCTCCATCAAGGCCGCCGACATCGGGAAGATCAAGGCTGACGACGAGACGCCCGGCCTGGCCGTCTACGACCCCGGCTTCGTCAACACCGCCTCCTGCCGCAGCTCCGTGACCTACATCGACGGGGAGAAGGGGATCCTGGAGTACCGCGGGTACCCCATCGAGCAGCTCGCCGAGAAGTCGAGCTTCCTCGAGGTCTCCTACCTGCTGATCCACGGCGCGCTCCCGACCAAGGCCGAGTACGACACGTGGGTGCACGAGATCACCTACCACACGTTCGTGCACGAGAACGTGAAGACGTTCATGCAGGGCTTCCGCTACGACGCGCACCCGATGGGGATGCTGATGGCGTCGGTGGGGGCCCTGTCGACGTTCTACCCCGACGCGCGCAACATCTCCGACCCGCAGAACCGCCACATGCAGATCGTGCGGATGATCGCGAAGATGCCGACCCTGGGCGCCTGGTCCTTCCGGCACGCGCAGGGCAAGCCCTACATCTACCCCGACAACGACCTCTCCTACACCGCCAACTTCCTCTCGATGCTCTTCAAGATGAGCGAGTCGAAGTTCGAGGTCGACGAGCGTCTGGTCAAGGCCCTCGACATCCTCTTCATCCTGCACGCCGACCACGAGCAGAACTGCTCCACCAATGCGGTGCGCTCGGTCGGCTCCTCGCAGGTCGACCCGTACTCCGCCGTCGCGGCGGGCATCGGCGCGCTCTACGGCCCGCTGCACGGCGGCGCCAACGAGGCGGTGCTGCGGATGCTGCGGCGCATCGGGTCGAAGGAGAACATCCCGGCCTTCATCGAGGGCGTCAAGAACGGCAACGAGAAGCTGATGGGCTTCGGCCACCGGGTCTACAAGAACCACGACCCGCGCGCCACGATCATCAAGAAGGCCTGCGACGACGTCTTCGAGGTCACCGGGGTCAACCCGCTCCTCGAGATCGCCAAGGAGCTCGAGAAGATCGCGCTCGAGGACGAGTACTTCATCAGCCGCAAGCTCTACCCGAACGTGGACTTCTACTCCGGCCTCATCTACGAGGCCTTCCAGTTCCCGCCCGAGATGTTCACCGTGCTCTTCGCCATCGGGCGCACGCCCGGCTGGCTCGCGCAGTGGATCGAGCTGGTGCAGGACAAGGAGCAGAAGATCGCTCGCCCCAAGCAGATCTACACCGGTGAGCGTCAGCTGCAGTTCACCCCGGCCTCGGAGCGGTGGGCCTGAGCACCTCCCCCGGTCCCGTCGCGACCCCGGTCCCCCACGTGGGGGCCGGGGTCGTGTGGGACCTGGGCAACGTGCTGATCGACTGGGACGCCTCCCGGGCCATCGCCGCCGGGGTCGGCGAGGACGAGGCCGCCCGGTTCCTGGGTGCCGACGACTTCGACTTCCGCGCCTACAACCACGGCCCCGACTCCGGGATGACCTGGGACGAGGCCGAGGCCGCGGTCGCCCGCAGCCACCCGCACTGGCTGGCGCACGCCCGCGCCTACCGGGCGCACTTCCCCGCCTCCCTGGTCGGTGAGGTGCCCGGGACCCCCGAGCTGGTCCGCGCGCTGCACGCCGGCGGCGTACCGCAGTGGGGGCTGACGAACTGGTCGCACGAGCTCTACCCGCACGCACCGCGGATGTTCGAGGTCCTCGCCCTGCTCGAGGACGTCGTCGTCTCCGGCACCGAGGGCCTGGCCAAGCCGGACCCGCGGGTCTACGAGCTGCTCGTGGCGCGCACCGGGCGGGCGCTGGGCGAGCTGGTCTTCGTCGACGACCGGCCCGAGAACGTCGACGCGGCCGTCGCGCTGGGCATGACCGGCCTCGTGTTCACCGACGCCGAGGCGCTGCGCGTCGACCTGGCCGGGCTCGGGCTGCCGCTCTGAGCCGCTGCGGATTCCCCGGGTACCCGGGGAATCCGTAGGCGTTGGGGTGGTGCATCACCCCAACGCCTACGGGATCACCCCAACGCCTGCGGCCCCACGCCTCTTCGGGGCCGTCAGACGGCGCGGTCGCGCCCCTCCCAGTACGGCGCCCGCAGCTCGCGCTTGAGGATCTTGCCGGTCGGGTTGCGCGGCAGCGCCTCCAGGACGTCGATGGTCTTGGGGCACTTGAAGTGCGCCAGGTGCTCGCGGCAGTAGGCGATGATCTCCTGCTCGGTGGCGCTCTCGCCCTCCTTGAGCGCCACGACGGCCTTGACCGACTCGCCCCAGGTGTCGTCGGGGATGCCGATGACCGCGACCTCCATCACCGCCGGGTGCTCGGCGAGCACCCGCTCGACCTCGGGGCTGTAGATGTTCTCGCCGCCGCTGATGATCATGTCCTTGAGCCGGTCCTCCACGAACACGTAGCCCTCGGCGTCGACCTTGCCCATGTCGCCGGTGCGGAACCAGCCGTCGGGGGTGATGACCTCCGCGGTCGCCTCCGGCTTGCC
This sequence comes from Nocardioides dokdonensis FR1436, assembly GCF_001653335.1. Lineage (NCBI taxonomy): Bacteria > Bacillati > Actinomycetota > Actinomycetes > Propionibacteriales > Nocardioidaceae > Nocardioides > Nocardioides dokdonensis. The sequence goes on along the minus strand of NZ_CP015079.1, from coordinate 2,042,567 downwards.
GAGGTAGCCCTGGAACAGCTGCGGGGTGCGCAGCCAGATCTCCCCGGCAGAGCCGGTCGGCTGGTCCTCGAGGGTGGCCGGGTCGACGATGCGCACCTCCATCTCCGGCAGCGCCCGCCCCGCCGAGACCAGCCGCTCGGGGTGGCCGTCGGCGACCGCGGTGCGGTGCTCCTCAGGCATCAGGTGGGTGGCCACGCCGGAGACCTCGGTGAGCCCGTAGACCTGCATGAAGTCGGTGTCGGGCCAGGCCTCCATCGCCGCGCGCAGCAGCGGCGGCGGCATCGGCGCGGCGCCGTACGTGTAGGTCTTGAGGGCCCCGAAGAGCTTGATCGCGTCGGGCCCGGACTGCAGCACCTGGGCGAGCACCGCCGGCACCAGGAAGGTCCGGTTGGCGCCGGCCAGGATCGCGCCGGCCAGCGACGCGCCGTCGGGGTCGCGGGTCATCACGCTGGGGATGCCGTCGTGGATGCCGAAGAGCACGTACGACGACCCGCCGACGTGGAAGAGCGGCATCGCGACCATCGACTTGTCGCCGGGCTCGAATCCCCAGCCGTCGTGGGCGTTGGTCGTGTGGGCGACCATGTTGGCGTGGCTGAGCATCACGCCCTTGGGGTGGCCGGTGGTGCCCGAGGAGTACATGACCAGGCAGGTGTCGCCCGGGTCGACGTCGGCGGCGCGCCCGGTCGGGGTCGCCTCGGCGAGGCGGCGCTCGTAGTCGTCGGACTCGAGGCCGCCGTCGGGCGTCACCTCGATGACGTGCTCGACCCGGGTCAGCCGGTCGCGGATCTGCTCGACCTGACCCATCAGCTCGCTGCCGACCAGCAGCACCGTCGCCCCCGAGTCGTTGACGGCGTAGTCGATCTCCTCCCCGGCGAGGCGGAAGTTGATGATCGCGTTGGCCGCGCCCAGCGCGCCCGCGGCCATGCTCAGCTCCACGCAGGCCGGGTGGTTCTTGTCGAGGAAGGCCACCACGTCGCCGCGCCCGACCCCGAGGCCGGCCAGCATCCCGGTGCAGCGGCGTACGCGATCGTCGAGCTCGGCCCAGGTCCAGGTGCGCGCGAGGTAGGTCATCGCCTCGGCGTCGGGGGTGGTCGCGGCCCAGTGGGCGAGGCGGTCGTCGACGAAGCGCGGGGTCGGGCCGGGGGTCGCCCCGGGCTGGGCCTGCTGGTTCTCGGGGCTGGTGGCCGGGGTCGGCGTGGCAGTCATGCGCCGAGTGTGACCGAGGGCACAGGCGCGCTCAAGGACTTCGCGAAGTTCGCTCATTCTTGCCTCGTCCCCAGGCCCGTCTCAGGCGACTCACAGCCGCGGTAGGCACCATGGGCACATGAACGAGACGCCGTCGGACGCCCCGCAGCCCCCGCACGACCCGCAGCACGACCCGTACCGCGACACCACGGCGTACGACCTGGGGCCCCAGCCCAGCTGGAACCCGGGCGGTACGCCGGCACCGGCAGCGGCTCCGCCGGCCCGTGGGCGCAAGGGGTTCGCAGCGGCGGTGGTGGCGGCCTCGCTGGTGGTCGGCGGGGTGGCCGGGTTCGGCGGGGCGGCCGCGTGGAGCGCCTTCGACGGCGAGGGCGGCAGCAGCCAGGACAGCCCGGCCGTGCAGACCTCGGAGGTCGTGGACACCCCCGAGGCCGGTGCCGAACCGGGATCGGTGCAGCAGGTCGCGGCCGACGTCCTGCCCTCGGTCGTGCGCATCGACGTGCGCAGCGGGCAGGAGGGTGGCTCCGGGTCCGGGATCGTGCTGTCCTCGGACGGGCAGATCCTGACGAACGAGCACGTGATCGCCGCGGCGGGTGACGGCGCCGAGATCACCGTCTCCTTCGACGACGGCTCGCGGGCGGCGGCCACGGTGCTCGGCTCCGACCCGCTCACCGACACCGCGGTCATCCAGGCCGAGGGCGTCGAGGGCCTGACCCCGGCCACGATCGGGAAGTCCGAGGACCTCCGGGTCGGCCAGGCGGTCGTCGCGATCGGCTCGCCCTTCGGGCTCGACGCGACCGTGACCAGCGGCATCGTCAGCGCCCTGGACCGCCCCGTGGGCGTGGGCAGCAACGAGGACGGCGACGCGACCATCTACCCCGCGGTGCAGACCGACGCCGCGATCAACCCCGGCAACAGCGGCGGCCCCCTGGTGGACATGAACGGTCACGTCGTCGGCATCAACTCCTCCATCCGGACGGCGGGCTCGAGCGGCTCGCCCTTCGGCGAGTCCTCGCAGGGCGGGTCCATCGGGCTGGGCTTCTCGATCCCGATCGACGAGGTGATGGGGGTCGTGGAGCAGATGGCGGCCGGCGAGACGCCGACGCACGCCCGGCTGGGCATCTCGGTGAGCGACGTCGCGCTCCGCGGCGGCTCCGACGAGTCGTCGTCGGGCGCCGACGTCGTCCAGGGTGCGCTGGTGCGCGAGGTCGGCGACGGCTCGACCGCCGCCGACGCGGGCCTGCAGAAGGACGACGTGATCACCAAGGTCGACGACACGATGATCGTCAGCTCCGACTCCCTGGTGGCCACCATCCGCTCCTACCGCCCCGGCGACAGCGTGACGATCACCTACGTGCGCGGCGGTGACGAGGACACCGTCGAGCTGGTCCTGGACTCCGACGCCACCTCCTGACCGTCCGCCGGTCTCGCCTCAGACGCGCCGCTCGAAGGTGCCGAGGCGCTCGACCGGGCGGTAGCCCAGCGCGTCGTTGACCGCCACCATGTGCGTGTTCGAGTCGGCGTTCCAGGTCCGCACCGAGTGCAGGTCGGCGACGTGCTCCTGCAGGAGCAGCAGCGTCGCGGTCTTCACCGCCGAGCCGAGACGTCGACCCCGGTGCTCGCGGCGTATGACGGTGCCCCACTGGTAGGCCTTGCCGGGCTCGTGCTCGGTGGTGACGATCTCGGTGTAGCCGGCCACCTGGCCGTCCGCGGTGAGCGCGACGCTCGCGTAGCGGGTGCGGGCCTGGCGCGCCAGCATGTCCTCCTCCTCCCGGAGCAGGGCGACGTCGCCGGTCTCGGCCTCCACGCTCAGGCTGCCCACGGGCGCCTCCGTGGACAGGCTGGCGGTGATCGCCGCCCACTGCTCGGCGAGCTCGTCGGGCACCCGGCCCACGAAGGAGCGCAGCGGGTACGCCGCATGGTGCGGCGCCGCCTGCGCGGCCAGGTCGTGCAGCCGCTCGGCAGCGACCGGGAGGTCGAGCACCCGCAGCACCTCGGTCAGGCCCAGCTCGAAGCCGTGTCGGCGCAGCAGGGCGGGACCGGCCCGGCCCGCCCCGTCGACCGGTGCGTCCCACTCCCAGGAGGTCTCGGCGGTGACCACGTCGCGCCCGCGGGACGCGGCCTGCCGGAGCAGGTGGGCCAGCATCGTCGACCCGTGGCCGCGGCCCCGGTGGTCGGGCCCGACGTCGAGGGACACCTGCGCCTGGGCGAGGTTGTCCAGCAAGGGGGTCGCGAGGTAGCCCGAGGCGACCGGCACCTCGTCGACACGACCCAGGAACGCCCCCGCCCACCGCTTGCTGCCCTGGGCCTGCATCTGCGGCCGCATCTCCCCCAGGGTCCAGGCGGTGACCGCGGCCGGCTCGCGCACGTGCCGCTGGGAGGACAGGTAGACCGCGTGCCACGCCTCGAACGTGTCGTCGTCGAAGGGGTCGACCGCCTCGATGCGCAGCTCGCCCGTCCCGCTGGGGGCGGTCATCGCGCCCGGACCACCCGGCCCTCGTCCCAGACCGGTCCGGGTGACTCGTAGACCTCCCCGTCGGCGCCGTAGACGAGGAACCGGTCGAAGCCGCGGGCGAACCACCGGTCGTGGGTGACGGCCAGGACCGTGCCCTCGAAGGCCTCGAGTCCCTCCTCCAGCGCCTCGGCCGACTGCACGTCGAGGTTGTCGGTGGGCTCGTCGAGCAGCAGCAGCGTGGCGCCGGAGAGCTCCAGCAGCAGGATCTGGAAGCGGGCCTGCTGGCCGCCCGAGAGCGAGTCGAAGGTCTGCTCGCCGGCGTGCGCCAGCTCGTAGCGGTCCAGCACCCGCGCGGCCTGCTCGCGACCCAGGCCGCCGCGCCCGCCGGGGTGGCCGTCGCCGCGGTGCAGGATGTCGAGCAGGGTGCGCCCCACCAGCTCGGGGTGCTCGTGGGTCTGCACGAACCAGCCGGGTCGCACCCGGGCGCCGAGCTTGGCCTTGCCGGTGTGCGGCACCGGCTTCACCGGGACCTCCGACACGGGGCGGTGCTCGACGTCGGGGTCGCTGCCGCCGGCGGCCAGCAGCCGCAGGAAGTGCGACTTGCCGGAGCCGTTCGAGCCCAGCACGGCCACCCGCTCGCCGTACCAGACCTCGAGGTCGAAGGGCTTCATCAGCCCGGTGAGCTCCAGGTCCTCGCAGACCACGGCGCGCTTGCCGGTGCGCCCGCCCTTGAGACGCATCGAGACCTGCTGCTCGCGCGGCTGCTCGAGGGGCGGGCCGGCCTCCTCGAACTTGCGCAGACGGGTCTGCGAGGCGCGGTACTGGCTCGACATGCCGTCGTTGTACTCGGCCTTGATCTTGAGCCGCAGGACCAGCGCCTTGAGCTTGGCGTGCTCCTCGTCCCAGCGCTTGCGCTGCTCCTCGAAGCGCGCGAAGCGGTCGGTGCGCGCCTGGTGGTACGACGCGAAGCCGCCGGGGTGCGTCCACACCCGGTTGCCCGCGGCGCCGAGCTCGACGGTCACGACCCGGGTCGCGGTGTTGTCGAGCAGCTCGCGGTCGTGGCTGATCATCAGCACCGTCTTGTCGGACTCGCGGATGCGGCCCTCGAGCCAGATCTTGCCGGGCACGTCGAGGTAGTTGTCGGGCTCGTCGAGCAGCAGCACCTGGTCGGGGCCGCGCAGCAGGAACTCCAGGACCAGCCGCTTCTGCTCGCCGCCGCTCAGCGTCGTCAGCTCGCGGTACTTGGCGCGGTCGTAGGAGAAGCCCAGCGCGGCGGTGGCGCACACGTCCCAGGTGACCTCGACGTCGTACCCGCCGGCGTCGGCGTACTCCCCCAGCGCCTCGGCGTAGCGCATCTGGGTCGCCTCGTCGTCGGACTCCATCAGCGCCAGCTCGAGCCGCTCGACCTCCGCGGCCGCCTCGCGCACCCGCGGCGGGGCGACGCTGAGCAGCAGGTCGGCGACGGTGGCGCCCTCGCGCAGCCCGGCCTTGACGTCCTGGCGCATCACGCCGAGGCCGCCGGAGCGGGTCACGGCGCCGGCGTGCGGGGCCAGGTCGCCGGTGATGATGCGCAGCAGCGTCGTCTTGCCCGCGCCGTTCGCGCCGACCAGCGCGACCTTGGCGCCCTCACCGACCCGGAACGCCACCTCGTCGAGCAGCACCCGCCCGTCGGGGAGCTCGTACCTGACACCGGCGACATCCACATGACCCACGTCAGCGATTGTCCGTGATCAGCGCGCCGGGGTCACTTTCTTTGTCCTGCGGCCTGTCTGGGTCGTGGTCCGGGTCGTGTGTCCCAGGACGCGCCAGGGCGCGTCGAGGGACCACGAGTCAGGCCACGACCCAAGCCACGACCCAGGGCGCGACTCCTCAGGCGGAGGGCAGGTCCGGCACCCACTCGACGCTGCCGCGGTCGGTCAGCGCCCAGGTGCCGGGGCGGGGGGCGAGGAGCAGGCCGTCATCGGCCAGCTGCTTGCGGGCGGTGCGGGCCGCGGTGCGCCAACGGACCTCACCGGTCGGCCCGGTCTCGAGGTCGCCGGGGCGCAGCACGTCGCCGAGGCGCTGCTCGAGGTCGCTGAGCAGGTCATCGGCCTCGGCCTGGCCGCCGGCCTCCTGGAGCATCTTGACGATCCAGGGCTTGAAGTCGGCCTGTGGGGTGCGGCGGCGCGGACGCGCGGGGGCGGCGGGCGCGGCCGGGCTCGTCGAGGAGCCGGACGCCGCGGGCGTCGTACGTCGTCGGGTCACCGGGGAGGCCTTCGGTGGCGCCTTCTTGACCGGTGGCGGTGGCTCCACCGGGGCGGGCATCCCGTGCACGCAGGTCGAGAGAGGGAGTTCGCACAGGTCGCAGAAGTCGGTGGAGCTCACGCCTCGACCGTACCCACGCACCCCCGGGTCAGCGGAAGGGCCCCCGCATGCTTCATCGGCCGGCCGATGAAACTCCTGGGTGGACGATGAAGTTTCGTCGTCCACCCGTCAGGTTCATCGGCCGGCCGATGAACCTCCAGGCCAGCCGAGCGACCTCACCGGCGCCGCAACCGGACGAGCACCTCGTGGTGGGTGGTCTGGGGGAACATGTCGAGCAGCCTCGCCGTGACGACGTCGTACGACGGCAGGGCGGCCAGGTCGCGGGCCAGCGTGGTGGCGTTGCAGCTGGAGTAGAGGACCTCACCGACCTCGGAGGACTCCAGCCACCCGGTGAGCTGCGGGCCGATGCCGCGTCGCGGTGGGTTGACCACGACGAGGTCCGGGTGCGACGCGGCGGGCTGCTCCAGGGCCCAGGCGGTCGCGTCGGCGGCGACGAAGCGGGCGTCGGCGAGCCCCGCCTCGGCGGCCGACTGCTGCGCCGAGGCGACGGCCTCGGGCGAGATCTCGACGCCGGTGACCGCGCGCCCCGGGGCGGCGAGGGCGAGCGCGAAGCCGCCGACGCCGCCGTACAGGTCCCACACCGAGGCGGGCCCGATCTCGGCGGCCCAGGCCCGAGCCTGCTCGTAGAGGGCGGTGGCGACGAGGGTGTTGGTCTGGAAGAACGACTGCGGCCGCAGGTGCAGCCGCAGCCCGGCGCCGCCCGGCAGGTCGACCGGCAGCTCCATCGGCAGCTCCATCGGCAGTGTCGCGCGCTCGGTGAGCACGATCTCGCGCTCGCCCTCCAGCACCGCCTTGTGCTCGGGCTGGATGTTGACCGAGGCCACCGCCACCGGCAGCCGCTCGCACAGCCACGCCAGGTGCTTGCGCAGCCGCGCCTCGGGCTCGGTCGAGCGCAGCACCCAGCGCACCATCAGCTCGCCGCCGGGCGCGCGGGTGACCAGCAGGTGCTTGAGCTCGCCGCGGCGCGTCGTGACGTCGTACGGCGCCAGCCGCGCGCGGCTCACGTGCTCGGCCAGGACCGGTAGCGCGTCGTGCAGACCGGGCTCGTGCAGGCCGCAGTGCCGCAGGTCGGTGCCGCCCCCGCGGGGGTCGAGGATGCCCAGGGTCGGGGCGTCGACGGTGCCGGCGACGACCATCTTCGCCTTGTTGCGGAACCCCTCCTCGGGTCCGGTGACCGGAGGCAGCCAGGTCAACGGCGCCCGGCGCGCCGGCCCCCGCCCGGCCAGCGCCGGCGCGAGCAGGTCGGCGACGAGCCGCTGCTTCTCCGCGACCTGGTCGGAGTAGGCCCGACCCATCCACGTGCACGAGCGGCACGCGCCGGCGTCGAAGTAGTCGCACTGCACGACCGAGGAGCCTACGGGGCGGGTGGCCCAGGGGTGAGTCCGGCGCCCGTAGGGTCTATGCCGACGTTCGACCGTCGGACGACCAGGAGGGAACCACCATGTTCAACATCATCGGACTGCTCGTCGTCGGGCTCATCATCGGAGCACTGGCGCGACTGATCAAGCCGGGCAAGCAGTCGCTGAGCATCCTGGCGACGCTGGTGCTCGGCGTCGTCGGCGCCCTCATCGGCGGCATCGCCGCCAGCGCCCTCGGCACCGGGGACATCTTCGAGCTCAACATCCTCGGCTTCGTCATCGCCGTGGTCGCCGCTGTGCTGCTGATCGGTGTCGCGGAGGGCATGTCCTCGAAGGGCAAGGCTCGCGTCTGACCCACGGGTCGCACGCTCGACGAGCGTCGGTGAGGAGAAGCTCCTCGTCGGCGCTCGTCGTCATTTCGCCGGTGCCGCGACCTCAGGGGGTCGAGGTGTCGGCGCCGGCCGAGGGGCTCGCGCTCCCGCTGGCGCTCTGACCGGCACTCGCGCTGGCGCTCGAGCTGCTGCTGGGGCTGCTGGACGCGGTGGGGCTCTTTGTGGGGCTCGCGGTCGCCCATGCACTGGCACTCTTCGTGGGGCTCGCCGTCGCGCTCGGGGTGGACGAGGTCGACGGGCTCCTGGTGGGGCTCTGCGAAGGACTCTTCGTCGGGCTCTGCGTCGCGCTGGGGCTCGGGGAGGCCTCGGGCGTCGACGCGCCGGCCACGGTGAGCCAGGGCGAGCGGCCCTCGAGACGTCCCGGCGCGGCGGGCAGGGTCACCGACCAGCGCCCGGCCGCGTCGGCGGGCAGGTCGAAGCGGTAGCCGCCCAGCGGCCCGACCGCGGCGGTCGCGACGCGCCGCCAGGCCCCGTCGTCGAGGCGCCACAGCACCGCCTCGCTGCCCGGCGCGGCCGGGGTGACGGCGCCGGTGATCGCGCGCTCGGTGCCGGTGCCGACCAGGTCGGCGCTGACGCCCCCGACGACCTGCACCGTGAACGGCGCGGAGACGCTGCCCTCGGCCATCGGTCGGTCGGCGAAGCGCCAGCGGTAGGTGGTGCCGGTGACGGGGGCGACGGCCACGCTCGGGCTGGTGCCGTCGACGTCGACGACCTGCGCCACCTCCCACGTCGAGGAGCCGGCCGCGCGTGACTCGAGCATCATGGTGACCCCGCTCAGCGGCGCCCCGGTGCTGTCGACCAGGGTGCCGCCCAGGTCGAGGTCCTGCCCGGCGACCACGCGGCGTACGGGCGGGGCGAGCATGCGCGTCGAGGTGGCCAGGCCCTCGAGGTCGTAGGTGGTGGCGGTGCCGGCGGTGTCCAGGTGCAGGGCGTCCATCGCGAACTCGTGGCCGTCGCAGCCCAGGCCGGTCATCACGAACCCGGCGCCGTCGCCGCGGTGCCGCACGACCATGTCGGCCAGCGTCCCGACGGGCGCGGGCCTGGTGCCGGCCGCCACCGGGACGGGCGCCTGGGCGTGCATGTCCCACTTGCTCCACGAGTAGGTCAGGTCGGTGGCCTCGATGCGGGTCCAGGTCCCGGCCGGCACGACGACGTCGGCCCGCCCGAACCAGACCAGGCCGGTGCGACGGTCGGCGGGCTCCTGGTAGCCGGCGTAGACGACACCGGTGGTGCCGTCGGCGGCGTACGCCGTCAGGCCGGCCGACTCGGTCAGGGCGACGGAGGAGACGAAGCTCAGCGCGCCCACGGCGTTGCCGCCGGCGAGGTCGTAGCGCAGGCTGCGCTCGCCCGCGGGCGCGGCGCCGGGGCCCACCCCGATCATCGCCTGCGGTGTCTCGGGGGCCCGGTCGTAGATGTTCTGGCAGCCCACGAAGCCCAGCCGCATCGCCCGCCCCTCGGGGAAGGCGAGGCCGCGCACCACGACGGTGCCGGACCCCTCGGCGCCGGCGCCCGCTGCGACCGGGGCGGGGGCGGCGGGGGCGGCGACGGCACCGGCCGCGAGCACCAGGCAGGCGGCAGCGCCGGATGCCGCCACGCTCCTCAGACCGCCAGCCCGCATGCATTCGCTCCGCTCTCCAGCGGGGCCCGAAGGCCCGCAGGAGAACTGTAGGCCGGACCCGGGCATCCGACCATGGGGTTGGCCGACTTCACCTGTTCGGAGGATTCCGGCGCGCACCGATGACGTCGACCGCCGGGGCTGGTCGGATGAGGTGACCCCCTCGAGACCAGGAGCCAGCCATGCCCGTCCACCTGAACCCCTACCTCACCCTCGCCGGGACGGCCCGGGAGGCGATGACCTTCTACCGGTCGGTGCTCGGCGGCGAGCTGGAGCTGATGTCGTACGGCGACATGGGCGCCGAGGGCGACCTCGCCGACAAGATCATGCACGCGAGCCTGACCACGCCCGACGGGTTGGCGCTGATGGCCTCCGACGTCGCGCCGGGCGAGGTGGTCGAGCACGGCAGCACCGTGCGCATCAGCCTCTCCGGCGACGACGAGCCGACGCTGCGCGGCTGGTTCGACGCGCTGGCCGAGGGCGGCGAGGTGCACGTGCCGATGGAGATGCAGCCCTGGGGCGACATGTTCGGCCAGTGCGCCGACCGGTTCGGGATCATCTGGCTCGTCAACGCTGCCGTTGGTGACCAAACGGCATGAATCCGGCCTTCTTGATGCCGTTTGGTCACCAACGGCGTCAGGAACAGCGCCCGCAACCGGGGGTGGGCTCCAGCAGCCGGGGCCGTCAGGCGGTGCCGCGGTAGCCGTCGATCCACCGCCGGTCGATGCGCCGCTTGAGCCGCAGGGCGCCGCGCCCGCCCCACCACCAGCGTCCTCGGACGGCGAGCCCGAGCCCGTCGCCGAGGTCGAGCACGGAGAGCCAGTGCCGCGGCGGGACGTAGACGTGCCCCGCGGTGCTCTCGCCCCGGCCCCGGGCCTCCAGGGCGGCCAGCAGCACCGGCGCCTGGCGCACCCCGTGGACGCCGACGCGGGGCAGCGGCCCGGGGGTGAAGAACGCGCAGTCGCCGACGGCGTACACGTCGTCGTGGTCGACGTGCTGGAGGGTGGCGCGCACAGGGATGCCGCGCGCGTCCCCGAGGCGGAGGCGCTCGAGCAGCGGCGGCGCGTCGAGGCCGGCGGCGAGGACGGCGAGGTCGTGCTCGAAAACCTGGCCGTCCGCGAGGGTCACGCTGGTGGCCTCCAGGCGGGTGACCTGACGGTCGGTGAGCACCTCCACACCCCGCGCGGCGAGCAGCCGGTCGACGTAGCGCCGCGCCCCCGGCGGCAGGCCCGCCCCCACCCGGTCGGCGCCGTCGACGAGCCGCACCCGGGCGACCCCGTCACGCACGGCGAGCTGGGCAGCGAGCTCGAGGCCCGAGCTGCCGCCGCCGATCACGCTGACCGTCGCGGCGGCGTGCGCGGGCAGCCGGTCGACCAGGGTCTGCAGCCGCGCCAACGGCTTCACCGCGACGACGTCCTCGCCGACGGGCCCGCCGCCCCCGGCGGTGACCGAGCCGATCCCGATCGACACGACGTCGTAGGTCACCTGCTCCCCCGTCGCGCTCGTCGCGATCCGCGCCCCGGTGTCGAGGTCGCCCAGCAGGCTCTCGAGGTGTCGTACGCCGCTCCGGGCCGCCAGCGCGGCCACGTCGAGGCGGCCGTCGCTCACCGGCAGCGCCCCGGTGGCGACCGCCGAGGCGACCCCGCTGTAGTCGAACCAGCGTGGCGCGAGCAGCACGACGTCCCAGCCGGCCGCCCGGAGCCGGTCGGCGTGGCGCAGGAGGTGCAGGTGGGCGTGGCCGGCACCGACGAGCAGCAGCGTCTGGGTCCCGGGCACGCGGTGAGCCTAGCCAGGCCACCCCCGGGCCGGATCTGTGCTTCGCTGGCCCGGTGAGCCCCCTCCCGTCGCCGCGCATGCATCCGGCCGTCCTCGTCGAGGACGCCGTCCACGGCCTGATCGACCGGGGGCTGCGCCGAGCCGGGTGGGTGCCCCGGGTGGTGCCCCACGTCGGCTACGGCCTCGAGGGTGAGTGGGTCCGGGTGCTGGCGCGCGTGGTGCTGGTGCCCGAGGGCAGCCTCGCCTCGCGGCACCCCGACGACGCCCGGGGCTGGCGCCGGTTCGTGACCCAGTCCGCCTCCGGGATCCCGGTGCAGGTCGAGGTGGGTGGCACCGTCACCAGCGTCGAGACCGACCGCGAGGGCTACGTCGACGTCCGGCTGCCCGCCGACCTGCCGGCCGGGTGGGGACGGGCCCGGCTGCTGCTCGACGACAGCCCACCGACCTCCGCGCACCTCAGCATCGCCGCCGCCGACGCCCGCCACGGCCTGGTCAGCGACGTCGACGACACCGTGATGGTCACGATGCTGCCGCGCCCGCTGGTGGCCTTCCGCAACGCCTTCGTCAGCCGGGAGGTCGACCGGGTGCCGGTGCCCGGCATGGCTGCGCTGTACCGCGACCTGCTGGCCGCGCACCCGGACACGTTCGTCGTCTACCTCTCCACCGGCGCGTGGAACGTCGCCAGCGCCATCGGACGCTTCCTGCAGCGCCACGGCTACCCGCCGGGCCCGGCGCTCCTCACCGACTGGGGGCCCGCGCCCACCGGCTGGTTCCGCTCCGGGCAGCAGCACAAGATCACCGAGCTGCGGCGACTGCTCGTCGACTTCCCCCAGCTGTCCTGGATCCTCGTCGGCGACGACGGCCAGCACGACCCGAGCACGTACGCGCAGATCGCCCGCGAGCACCCGGGCCGGGTGGACGCGGTGCTGATCCGCCAGCTCAGCCTGCCCGAGCAGGTGGTGCGCCACGGCCGCCTGGACGGCGAGGCGGACGAGGCCGACGACGAGCCCGCGGACCTCGGGCGCGCCGCGCATCCCGAGCACGAGCCCGGCCACGAGGCGGGCGCCCGGCGCACCGGGCGGGGTGCCGACGGCGCGGCGCTGACCCTCGAGGCCCGCCGCCTGGGTCTGCTCGACTGAGCCGCCGGGTCGAGCGACCCGCCCCGCCCCTCCGGACCGGCGGCGTGTGGTCCTCTCGGGTCATATCCACGCACAGACGGGTCATCTTGGCCCGCGACGGCACCGCCGGCACGCCGCCGGCCGTTGAGTGGTCCAGACGCCAGGATCGACGGCGCCACCACCACCATCTTGGGACCGCCATGGGCACCGACACGCTCGCCACCGCCACCACCGCGACACCCGACGGCTGCCGCTTCAGCGTCGTCGGTGAGCTCGACCTCGCCTCGGTCCGCGCCCTGCGCGCGCGCTGGTCCGAGGCGCTGGTCGGTGCGCCCCGGCGCCTCGACCTCGACCTCGCGGGGCTGACCTTCCTCGACGCCACCGGCCTGGGCACGATCCTGTGGTGCCGCCAACGGGCCCTGGCCGTGGGGCTGGGGTGCCGGGTGGTCGCGGCCAGCCCCTCGGCGGTCCGCATCATGCGCCTGACCGGCACCCACGTCCTGCTCGTCGAGGACCCGCCGGCTCGCCTCAGCCGACCGGCTGGTGCTGCCGCCCCCGGGTCCGACGGGTGAGGAGGAACCCGAAGGCGGTGGCGAAGACGTACATGATCACCGAGTAGACCGCGGCCGGGATGGCCACCTCGGTGCTGTCGAGGACGCTGAGCGCGATCGTGAGCGCGACGGTGGTGTTGTGGATGCCGACCTCCATCGAGCTGGCGATGGCCTGCGGCTGGTCCAGGCGCAGCATCCGGGCCCCGAGGTAGCCCAGGCTCAGGCTGGCCGCGCAGAACAGCGCGGTCACGAGCCCGACCTGGCGGACGTAGTCGGGCAGGTTCTCCCGCTCGCCGAGCAGCGCCCCGACGGCGACGACCACCAGCACCGCGATCGAGAAGATCCGCACCGGCTTGTCGGCGCGGGCGGCGAACCCGGCCGAGCGGCGGCGCACGAGCATCCCGATCACGACCGGCACCAGCACGATGGCGATCACCTGCAGCACCTTGCCGACCTGCAGGCCGAGCTCGCCGTCGGCGTCGAAGTACCCGATCGCGAGGTTGGTGATGAGCGGGATGGTGAAGGCCGCGATCACCGAGTTGATCGCGGTGAGCGTGACGTTGAGGGCGACGTCGCCGTGGAAGAGGTGGCTGAAGAGGTTGGCGGTGGTGCCGCCCGGCGAGGCGGCCAGCAGCATCACGCCGACCGCGAGCAGCGGGTCGAGGTCCAGCAGGAGCACCAACCCGAACGCGATCAGGGGCAGCACCAGCACCTGCAGCGTCAGCGCCACGACCACCGCCCGGGGGCTGCGCGCCACCCGGCGGAAGTCCTCGACCTGCAACGACAGGCCGAGGCCGAACATGATGACGGCCAGCGCGACCGGCAGGCCCACGCTGATCAGTGCGGAGTCGTTCACGACCACTCTCCCCTGCTCGACCGGTGACGGCGGCCACAGTCAAGCAGCAGGAGGACGCTCAGGTGCGGAAACGCTCCACGGCGTCGGGGTGGACCAGCGCACCCCGGTCACCGGCCTTGCGCCGGTGGTGCTCGAGCAGCGCCACCAGCGACGAGGCCGGCCACGCCTGCGGCAGCAGTCGGCAGGCCACCAGCCCGGGGCCCTTGAACGCGACGACCAGGTGCGGCTGCCACCCGCGTACGGCGCCCACCTCGGCGATGTCGCGCCACGGCACGGTCCGCGCCCGGGTCAGCCCGCCGGGCATCCGCACTCCGTCGGGGCCCACGACCAACCGGTTCTCGGTGCGCGTCGCCAGCACGGCCGCCGCGACCACCCCGAGGACGACCAGGACGCCCACGACCCGGGGGTCCACGTCCCGCCCGAACACCAGCAGGGGACGGGTCGCCGAGCCGCCGAGCAGCACCATCCCCACACCCAGGCCCGCGATCGCGGCACCCACCACGGCGCGCATCAGCACGTGCGCGCGGCGCAGCGGCAGCGCGAGACCACCCTCGACGGCGACGGCGGGCGGCGGGTCGGCCCGCGGCCCGTGGCGCGGGGCCGTCAGGCTGCCGGCCCCGGCGACGCCCATCACCACGAGCAGTGCCCCGAGGGCGACCGGGAAGGCCGGCTGCTCGGCCCTCAGCCCGGCGACCGCGAAGAGCGCGCCGATCGGCACCAGGAGAGCGATGAGAGCCAGCACGGCGTAGCGGCCCAGCGAGCGGTAGGCCGCGTCCGGGGCGACGAGAGGTCCGCCGTCACGGATCGTGGTCACGCGCGCCCCTCCTCCTGCTGCTCCTCCGCCTGCGCCTCCTCGACCCGCTTCTTGATGCCGCGCATGCCGGGGAGCTTGCCCAGCATCTCGTTGAGCTCCTGGGAGACGTCGAGCAGGTCGTGCAGGTCGGGCGCGACGGTGCCGAGGGTCTCGAGGATCGGCAGCACCTGCGTCTCCATGCGCTGCGACAGCAGCGGCAGCTGGTCGATCAGCCCGACCATGGCGTCGACCTCACGCGGCGAGGTGGTCTCGGCGAGGTGGTCGAGCACGGGCAGCAGCTTCTCGGCCGGCGGGACCGCGCGCGCCGCGAGCGGTTCGAGGCAGTCGAGCAGCGCCTCGAGGCGCCCGGACAGGGGGGCCAGGTCGGCCAGCATCGTGGCGGCGTCGCCCCGCGTCCGGTCGGTGGCGGCGACCACCTCGTCGGCGCGGACGCGGGTCGCCTCGATCCGGTCCAGGAGCCCTCCGACGTCGAGCACGATCTCCTCCGCGGCGCCGATCAGGTGCAGCACGCGGGGACCGGCGTCGAGGAGCGCGTCGAGGACGACGCGCACGTCCGCGGGGCCCGGGACCGACAGGGGCAGCATGGGGATCCGCATCCCTCGACCGTAGGCGAACAGACCGCCCCCGGGCGACCACCCCCAGCGCCGACCCCGGGCCGGCTCCTCGACCTCGGGTCAGCCCCGGGCGCCGCCGATGCCGAGCAGTGCGGCCAGCCCGAGAGCGCTGCGGGGCGAGTACGCCGCGCGCCACAGCCCGCCGTGCGCGGCGGCGTACGCCTCGTCCTGCCACGGGTGCTCGTGGCGCGGGCCGCCGTCGGTGTGCAGGTCGTGGACGAGCATCGCCGCCATCAGCACGTTGGAGGTGGAGGGGTCGAAGACCTCGACGCCGAAGCGGTGCGCGCCGGCGTACGCCGCGGCCAGGGCGCGGTTCTTGACCACCGAGCGGGTCCGGGTCGGGGGCGCGACGTTCATCGAGACCAGGCGGCCGTCGTGGCGCGCGTCGGTGGCGCGCCAGCGCTGCAGGCGCTTGGCCAGCGCGTAGTTCGGGCCCTGCTGCGGCACCAGCGAGTCGTTGACGCCGGGGTCGGCGGGTCCGGCGTACGGGCGCTGGAGCAGCCGGCCCCCGGAGACGCTGCGCAGCGGACGACCGAGGCCCTTGCTGAGCCGGCCGCGGCCGGCGTAGGAGGCCAGCGCCTGGTCGACGGCGTCGGCGGGCACCGCGAACACGTCGGTCGGAGTGGCCAGGAAGGCCAGCGCGGTGTCGTCGCGCGCCTCGAGCAGCCGCCGGCTCAGCTCGTCGACCGCGGTGGAGACGCGCACGTTGGTGGCGCCGTCGGCGTAGACGTAGTTGCCCAGGACGAGGGTGCCGGGCTGGTCGGCGAGCCAGTCGGCCAGCGCAGGCACGTCGGCGAGCAGGTCCGCGCCCGGACGTCCGTCGACGGCGGGGGCGACCACGGTGCCGGCGCCGGCCACGGCGGTGTCGCTGACCCGTTCCCAGATGTCGTCGCGGGGCAGGTCGACGGCCGCGACCCGGGCGCCCCAGCGGGTCAGGGCCTGCAGCGGGCCCATCTCCGAGCCGGCGCCGACGACGGCGACGGTGTGGTCCTCCAGGCGCAGCCAGTCGGGGTTGGCCAGCACCGCGTCGACCGCCTCGGCGAGGCTGGGCTCGACGACCCCGGCCTGCACCCACGCCTCGACCCGACGGCGTACGTCGTCGCCGCGCAGCCGCTCGCCGCGGTAGGGCAGCACCAGCTCGCGCAGCGGCTCGGCCGCGCCGTGCATCTCGACCTGGCCGAAGCCGGTCGTCGCGCGTGGCCACTCGGCCAGCGGCCGGTCGTCCTCGCCGTCGACGACCCGCATCCGGGTGTGCAGCGACTCCAGGCCGGCGCGGGCGACGGCGACGGCGTCGTCGGGCGCGCCCAGACCGGCCTCCACGAGGCGGCGGAACCACGGCACGTACTGCGTGCGCCAGGCGGTCTCGCGCTCGGCGGCGCGGGCGCCGACCGGGTCGACCGGGCGCAGCGCGTCGGCGACCACACCGCGGCCGGTGGTCGTGGTGCTGCGCCGTCCCTCGGCGTCAGCGGGGTCGACCGGGAACACGAGTCCATGGGGAGCAGCAGCCATGGGCCTCACCCTGCCTCTCCCGCGGGTGCGGGTAAACACCCGGGGCGGCCCGGCCCGGCCTGACCCTCCGTACGCCGCCGCGGCGTGTCGCGGTGCGGAAGGTCAGGACGACGCGCGCCGGAGGATGGCGGCCCGACGCCTCGACTCCTTTACTCTCAGGCTCGTGCTCCCCACCGATCCCCCCACCGGTCCCCCTCCTCCGCCCCCCACCGCTGCGCCGACCGGGCCACCCCCGTCGACGGGTGTGACCCCGGCAGCCCTGCTGGCCGAGGCCCGGACGGCGGCCGTCCCGGCGCTGCTGGGTCTGGCCGTCGCACTGGGCGCGGCCGTGCTGGTCACGGTGGTCGTCCTGCTCGGCTTCGCGATCGCCGGGGACAGCCCCTCCGGGATCGACGACGAGCTCGGCAACGTCACGGTCCTCTTCTTCCTGCCCTTCCAGGTGCTCGGCCTGGGCCTGCTCGGCACCTTGGGACTCACCGAGTCCGGGGTGCACGCCAGCCTCTACGCCCCGGTCTACTGGGTCACGGGCGCCTTCGTGGTCACCACCGCAGTGCTGGCCCGCCGCGCCGAGCTGCGCGCCGCGGTGCCCACCACCACCTTGGAGCGGGTCCGCTCCGGCGCGATCGTGGGGCTCGCGCTCGGCGTCGTGCTGCTGCCGCTGATGCGCTTGCTGGCGATGCGCGCCAACGGCACGCTGAGCCACACCGCCTCGCCCACTCTCTTCATCGGCACCACCCTGCTCACCCTCGGTGCGCTGTGGGCCGGGCGCTGGTCGGCCCGGGGCCGCTGGCACCGCGCCGTCGACCTCGACCTCGTGGTCGCCCTGCGCCTGATGTGGTCGGTGCTCATCGGCTGGCTGGTCGTCGCCGTGCCCGTCGCCGCGATCCTCGCGCTCGTCGGTGAGGGTCCGGACGCGACCGTGACCGTCCTCGCGGCCGGTCCGACCGCCGCGATCTACCTGCTCGAGCTGGCCCACCTGGGCGCCGTGTCCGGGGCCGGCGAGACGTACTTCGTGTGGAGCGAGAGCATCCTGCTCGGGGGGATCCTCACCGTCGCGGCGCTGGTCTCGACCCTCCTGGTCTCGGTGGCCTGGCACCGTCGGCGGGTCCGTCCCGCCGGCGCCGACGCCTGGTCCTGGGCCGTCCTCCCGCTCGCCGGGCTCGTGGCCGGGCTGATCGCGTGGCTGGCCGGCCTCGTGGTCGTCGGCGGCGGCATCGAGGGCTTCGGCGGCCAGGCCGTCATCGCGCCGGCCTTCTGGTCGATGTTCGTGCTCGCCGTCTGGGCGCTGGCCGCGGAGGGCCTGAGCCGCACCGTCGCCCCCGCCCTGTCTCCGGGCCTGCCCGCCCCGATCGCCCGCCTGCTCGACCACCCCCGCCCGCTCCACGAGGGCGACCCGACCGACCAGCCGGGCGGCGAGCGCGCCGAGCCCCGCGTCCGTACGCCGGAGGAGCGGCGTCGTGACCGGCGCCTGGTGCTCATCGGCGTCGGGGTGGTGGCCTCGCTGGCCGTGCTCGCGATCGGCTACCGCGTCGTCGACTCGACGTTCTTCGGGCCCGAGAAGCAGGCCGAGGCCTACCTCGACGCCGTCGTCGACGCCGACCTCGACAAGGCCCAGGAGCTCGCCCCGTTCGACTACGAGCCCGAGGGCCTGGCCTTCGCCGTCAGCTTCGGCGACGAGGACACCCGCACCGACCTCTTCACCCGCGAGATCTACGAGGCGACCGAGGAGCGGATCACCGGCTACGAGATCCTCTCCACCGACGTGAGCGGTGACCGGGCCGAGCTCGAGGTGCGCCTCGAGGGCCTGTCCGGCGAGC
The DNA here is from genome assembly GCF_001653335.1 of Nocardioides dokdonensis FR1436. Taxonomy (NCBI): domain Bacteria; kingdom Bacillati; phylum Actinomycetota; class Actinomycetes; order Propionibacteriales; family Nocardioidaceae; genus Nocardioides; species Nocardioides dokdonensis. Next base: position 2,024,125 of record NZ_CP015079.1, on the reverse strand, counting down.
CGACCGTCGACCTGACGCTCTACCGCGACGGTCGCAGCTTCGGGCTCTTCACCGACTGGGTGGTCGGCGACGCCGGCCTGGCCCAGGTCGGGAGCAGCTACGGCGAGACCGACTCGATCGGGGTGAACGGCATCATGGTGGAGACCGATCCCGAGGCCGACCAGTGGCTGCTGCCCGGCACCTACGACATCGACCCCTACGCCGACGACCCGTTCCTCCAGGCCGACGTCGACCCGGTCGTCGTCGAGCCGGGGGCCGGCTACGCCAGCATCGGCGTCTCGTCCTCGGCGGAGCCCACCGAGGAGTTCCGCGCCCAGCTGGACGACCAGGTCGGGGCCTACCTCGAGGAGTGCATGGCCAGCACCGAGCTCGAGCCGGAGGGCTGCCCGCAGTCGACGTACTCCTTCGGCGACGGCGTCCGCAAGGTGGAGTGGACGCTGACGCGGGCACCGGACACCAGCGACCTCTACCTCAGCGGGGAGTTCCCCGAGACGCTCTACCTCAGCGACGGCGAGGCGGCGGTCACCTACGAGGCCGACGAGTCCTACGGCTTCGGCCCGAAGGACTTCCAGCCGCAGGAGGACACGTCCTACCTCAGCCTCCAGGTCGAGGTCGACGTGGACGGTGACGAGCTCGTGGTGACCTTCGAGCCCTGATCGTCGAGCGGGTCAGCGGGCCCGCACCCGGACGCAGCACAGGTCCGGGGCGGGCAGCAGCACGGCGTGCAGCGAGGAGCACGACATCCCCTCGAGCACCCCGTCGACGAGCGCCTCGTTCATCCCGCACACGAGGTCGAGGTGCTCGTCGACCAGCTGGTCGAAGGGGCAGTTGCGCAGCCGGAGCCCGTCGGGGTCCTCGACGGGCTCGTAGCCCTGGGCGGCGAGCACCGGGGCGACCCGCTCCAGCTCGCGTCCACCCCCGGGGTGCGCGCGCGACGCGGCCCCGCCGGCCTCGACCCCGTGCTGGCGGGCCGCGGCGCGCACCGCGACGTCGACCGCGGTTCCGGTGGCCATGGCGTCCTCGACGGCGCGCGCCAGCAGGTGCGCCGCGAGGTCGTAGGAGCGCTCGGGCAGCGAGACGCTGACCTCGCGGTCGGCGCGGCGGTAGACCTTCGCCGGCCGTCCGGCGCCGGGCCCGGTGCGTCCCGGTGCGCGGCGCTGGTCGACCTCGAGCAGGCCGGCCTCGACGAGCCGGTCGAGGTGGAACTTCGCGGTGTGCACCGCGACACCGCACGCGGTGGCCGCCTGCTCCCGGGTCACGGCGTCGACCTGGTCGACGACGTGGAGGTAGAGCGCACGGCGGGTCGGGTCGCTGAGCGCGCCGACGCCGGTCACGGCTGCTGCGAAGTCGTCGTCCATCCGCTCACCCTCTCGCGCCGCGGCCGCCGCGACATCTCTAACGGATACATCCATTGACGAAACCTTACTCCAGTTCTAACGTGTAAATAAGTTTCCGTTAGAAGGAGTCCACCATGCTCGACCAGCACCCCGTCTCAGCCTCACCCTCGTCCCGGCCCGCCGGGAACGCCTCGCCGCTGCTCAGCGACGACCGTGGCGCCCACCAGGCCTACCTGCTGCTGCGCACCGTCCTCACCATCGCCCCGATCGCCTTCGGGCTGGACAAGTTCTTCGGCGTGCTCGTCGACTGGGACGTCTACCTCGCCGGCTGGATCGACGACCTGGCACCGGGCACCGCCCACCAGGCGATGCTCGCGGTCGGCGTCGTGGAGATCGCCGCCGGCGTCCTGGTCGCCCTCGCCCCGCGCCTCGGCGCGCCCGTGGTCGCCCTGTGGCTGGCCGGCATCATCGTCAACCTGGTCTCGATGGGCCAGTACTACGACATCGCCCTGCGCGACGCCGGCCTGTTCGTCGCCGCCCTCGCGCTCTACCGGCTCGCCGTCTCCCCCGCCGCTCACGCGGCTCGTGCGGAGGCCGTCGACAACGCTGCTCGCCGATGACGGCCCTGACAGCGATGACGACGGCGACCAGGACGACGCCCTCCTGCGCCCCGGCCCCGGACACCGAGGCCGCGACCCGGGCGGCCGCGGCGCTGCTCACCGCCCTGGGCGTCGACTGGGACACCGTGCACATGGCGCGCACCCCGGCCCGGCTGGCAGCGGCGTACGCCGAGATGCTCACGGCGCCCGCCTTCGAGCTGACCACCTTCCCCAACGACCAGGGCCACGACGGCCAGGGCCACGACGAGCTGGTGGTGGTGCGCGACATCGCGTTCCAGTCGCTGTGCGAGCACCACCTGCTGCCGTTCGTCGGGGTGGCCCACGTCGGCTACCTGCCCGGCGAGCGGCTCCTCGGGCTGTCGAAGTTCGCGCGCCTGGTCGACTTCACCGCCCGCGCCCCCCAGACCCAGGAGCGGCTGACCCAACAGGTCGCCCGGCAGCTCGAGAAGCACCTGCGCCCGCGCGGCGTCGGGGTGGTGCTCGAGGCCGACCACTCCTGCATGACGCTGCGCGGCGCCCGCGCCGGCGGCGCGCGCACGGTCACCTCGACCCTGCTCGGCACGCTGCGCCACGACCCGGCCGCGCGTGCGGAGTTCCTCGACCTCGCCCGCCCGGCCCGCAGCCCGGGGGTGCGGTGATGGACACGACCACGCCCGACCCCCGCGACCAGCGGGTGGTGGTGGTCGGCGGCGGTCTCACCGGCGGCGCGGCCGTCGTCGCGCTGCGCGAGCGCGGGCACCGCGGGCCGTTGACGCTGGTGTGCGCGGAGGACCACGTGCCCTACGAGCGACCCGGGCTCTCCAAGGGCTACCTCGCCGGCAGCGAGGACGCCGCGGCACTCGAGGTGCAGCCGCCCGGCTGGTACGCCGAGCACCACGTGGACCTGCGCCTCGCGACCACGGTCACCGGCCTCGACCTCGCGGCCCGCACAGTGACGACGAGCGCGGGCGACCGGGTCCGCTACGACCAGCTGCTGCTGGCCACCGGCGCCGCGCCCCGCCACCTCGCGATGGCGGACGACGCGGCGAGCCACGGGGCGCCGGTCTGCTACCTGCGCACGATCGAGGACGCCGACGTCCTCCAGCGGCACCTGCACCCGGGCCGGCACGTCGTGCTGATCGGTGGTGGGTTCATCGGTCTGGAGGTGGCTGCCACGGCCCGCGGCCGCGGCGCCGAGGTGACCGTCGTCGAGTCCCAGGCCCTCCCCCTCGTCGGGGTGCTCGGCGAGCAGGTGGCACTGCGGCTGGCCGAGGTGCACCGCGATCACGGGGTCGACCTGCGGCTCGGCACCCAGGTCACCGGGGTGCGCGTGGTCGACGAGCTGGTCATGGTCGACCTGGACGGGCGGCCCGGCGTGACCGGAGACGTGCTGGTCGTCGGGGTGGGAGCGACGCCGCGCACCGAGCTGGCCGAGCGGGCCGGGCTCGAGGTCGACGGCGGCATCGTCGTCGACGAGCACCTGCGCACCTCCGACCCGCACGTGCTGGCCGCGGGCGACGTGGCCCGCTTCGCCCACCCCGCGCTGGGCCGGTCGCTGCGCGTGGAGCACTGGGCGACCGCGCAGGCCCACGGCCGGCTCGCCGCCCGGTCGGCCCTGGGCGAGGACGCCCTCGTCGAGGAGCAGCCGTTCTTCTTCTCCGACCAGTACGACCTCGGCCTGGAGCACTTCGGTGACGTCGGCCCGGACGGCCCCGACGAGGTCGTCGTCCACGGCGACCTGGGCACCTCGCTGGTGGCCTACTACGGCGTCGGCGGGATCGTCCGCGCCGCCATGCATGTCAACGACTGGGACCGGGCAGGAGAGGTGAAGCGGGCCGTCACCGACGGCATCGGGATCGAGACGCTGCGAGGAGCGCGGGCATGACCACGCCGAGACTGCTCACGCTGGGCCACGGGACGCTCGACGCCGAGGGGCTGGTCGGGCTGCTCCGCGACGCCGGCGTGCGCCGCCTGGTCGACGTACGCCGCTTCCCCGGCAGCCGGCGCGACCCGTCGGTGGGCCGCGACTCGTTGACGGGGCGGCTGCCGGCCGCCGGGGTCGACTACCGGTGGGAGGAACGGCTCGGCGGGCGGCGCCGGGTGCCGCAGGGCCAGCCCGAGGAGGTCGACGGCTGGTGGCGGGTGCCGGCGTTCCGCGCCTATGCCGCCCACACCCGCACCGAGGAGTTCCGCGCCGGGCTGGCGCAGGTGCTCGAGGAGGCGGGCGCGGCGCTGACGGCGGTGATGTGCAGCGAGACGGTGTGGTGGCGCTGCCACCGGCGCATCGTCAGTGACGCGGCGGTGCTGCTGCACGGCGTCGACGTGCAGCACCTCGGCCACGACGGGCGACTCACCCCGCACCCGCCCGCCGAGGGGGCCCGGGTGGGCGAGGACGGGCTGCACTACGACGGCCCACCGCCCCCGGCCCCCTCCTAGCCCCTCCTAGCCTGGGGTCATGGACGCCGACTACGTGGAGGCCGTGCTCGCGGTGGTCGCCGCGGTGCCGCGCGGGCGGGTCACGACGTACGGCGAGGTGGCGGCCGTCGTGGGCCGTGCCGGGCCCCGCCAGGTCGGGCAGGTGCTGGCGCGGCACGGGTCGCAGGTGTGCTGGTGGCGGGTGGTGCGCGCCGACGGCACCCCACCGACCTGCCACGACGGCACCGGCCTGGGCCTGCTGCGCGCCGAGGGCACTGCCCTGCGGCCGGACGGCCGGGTGGACCTGGGCCTCGCCGGCGGCTGACGGGGTCGGGGATCCGGCGTCCGAGGTTCACCCCTACGGGGGATGTCGGTGGCGCGGGCTGGTAGGAACCCTGTTCGGTCCCTACAGTCGAAGAAGTGAACAAGCGTCGGGACTCGGCGCTGCACCACCTGTTTGGGGGCCCACGATGGGCAACGAGATCATCACCGTGCCGACACGGCACACCCGCTACACCGTGACCGGCGAGCTGGACGTCGCCACCGTGCACGACCTGCGCCGTCGCTTCACCGCCGCGCTCGACCAGCCGGCCCTGTCCGGGCCCGACTCCGGACCGGGGCTCGACCTGGACCTGACCGGCGTCACCTTCATGGACGCCGCCGGCCTCGGAGCCGTGATGTGGTGCCGCCGCCGGGCGCTCGACGCCGGCCGCGCCTGCATCGTCGACGCCGCCAGCCCCGCCGCGCTGCGCCTGATGAGGCTCACCGGCACCCACGACCTGCTGCGCGGCACCGCCGCGGCACCGGTCGGCACCGCCATCCCCGTCTGAGCGCGCTCCCACCCCACGTCATCCTGACGTCCCGCACGCCCGCTCGGCGTGTCGCGGTGCGGAACGTCAGGACGACGACCGAGCCGCCGCTGGGATGGTTCCCGCACCGGCCAGCACACCGACGCCGCCTCAGCCCGCCCAGCGACCGGGGTCGGTGAGGTCGAGGCCGGGCTCGTCCTCGGGCAGCAGCGAGAGCTGCTGGGTGCGCGGTCCGCGCGAGCGGCTGGGGCCCTCGTCGCGGCGGGCGAGCCGGTCGACGAGGTGGCGCAGCCCGGAGCGCAGCGTGTGCAGCAGGAGATCGAGGTCGACGTCGGGCACCACCACGGTGCCGGTGCGCAGCCCCACCAGGGACCGCACCAGCAGCGGGCGCTGCCCGTCGTACGCCGCCGCGACCTGGCTCGGCTCGACCTGGCCGTCGAGGAGCAGCTCGACGACGGTGGCGAGGTGTTCGTCGAGGTCGGCGGGCAGGGGTGCGAGCAGCTCGGCGCCGTCGTGCTCCTGGACCTCGGCGTGGTCGTCGGCGTCGAGGAGGCCCTCGAGGAACCGGCGGCCGCCGACCCGTCCGGCGACCTCGCCGGCGATGTCGTCGATCTCCGCGCAGAGCCGCGTGAGCACGCCCGCGAGCTGGCGGGGCGCGAACGGGACGGCGCAGATCTCGTGGCGCACCAGGATGCGGTCACCGACGACGCGCACCTGCAGGTAGGGCAGCCGGGCCTGCAGGCCCGGGACCTCGCGCTCGGCGGCCTCGGTGTCGGCGATGTCGTCGACCAGGATCGCCATCAGCCCCACGACGGGCCGGTCGGCCACGACCTGCACCCACACGACGCTCTCGCCCGCCGGGACCGGCACGTCGCCGTCCTCGTCGTGGGCGACGGGGTGCTTGCCGAGCATCTCCGAGATCGTGGCGTCGACCATCTGCTGCAGGTGCTGGCGGTCCTCGACGAGCACCGCCAGCGGTGCGTCGTCGGCGAGCACCCTCGGGCGCTGGGCCGCCAGCACCGCCACCGGGCGCTCCCAGCGCAGCCCGCCGAGGTCGAGCCGGTCGCTGGTCAGGAACGCGGGGTGCAGGCAGCCGTGCGTGACCCGCAGCGCAGCGACCATCAGGTCGGCCGCGCGGTCGCACTCGCGCTGGGCCAGGTCGAGGGTCCAGCTGACGTCGCCGGCGTCGTCCTGGTCCCGCTCCCAGGGGCCGTCGGGACGGTGTGGGCCGACCGAGTCGAGCCAGAGCTCGCTCGCCTCGACCGTCGCCCGCACGTAGCGCTGCCCCTCCTGCTCGTCGTCCAGCGCGACGACCAGCTCGTCGTCGGTCTCCATCGCGAAGAGGTGGTCGGCCAGCCGGGCGCGCAGCTCGCGCCACGCCTCGTCGTACGTCGGATCGATCGTCACGTCACTCCCGGTGTCTCGGCCCGGGCCGGCCCCCACCGACCCCGAGCACCCCACGCTAGGCGGGAGCGCCGACATTCCCGGGCGGCGCGAGCGGGCGGCGTACGACGTTTCGGTGGGCGCGCACCGATAGCCTCCGGGCGTGAGCGACCCACCAGCGCGACTGATCCCCCGTCGGTTCACCGTCGGCGTCGTGGCGCTCCTGGTCGTGGTGCTGGCCCTCACAGCCGTGTCGTGGGCGGTGGACGGGTTCGTGGCGTGGAGCATCCGTGGCGTCAACGTGGCGGTCGGGCTGCTGCTGGTCGCGGCGGTCTCCGCGCTGGTCCGTCCGCGTCGCCGGCGTGAGCCCGAGGTGCGTCCGGACGGGACCCGCGTGTTCCTCGCCCCCGCCCTGACCACGTGGCCGCTCCTGGGCGCCTGGGGCGTCGTCCTGGTCGTGGCGGGGATGTGGGCCTACCTGGCCGTGACGGACCTCGGCGCCCTGGAGTCGCCGGGGTGGGCCCTGATCACCGTCGGCGGCGCGATCGCGTCGCTGCCCGACCTGCTCCGCCTGCTCACCGGCCGCCTGCACCGGTGGCGGCTCGAGATCGGTCCGCAGGGGGTGACCTACCGCGGCTACCGCACCGACCAGACGTGGCCGTGGGCCCAGGTCCACGGCGCCCACCTCCAGGCGCGCCCGGCCGGCGCGGCGATCGACGTGAAGGGCCCGGGCGAGGACCCGCTCGTCCCGATCACCGCCTTCGCGGTGTCCCCCGAGCAGCTGGTCGAGGAGATCAGGCAGGGCAGGGCGACCGCGCGCCGCTGAGCGACGCGCCGGCTCAGGCGCCGCAGATCATCGCCAGGTCACGCCACCAGGCGAGCCGGTTCGGGCGCCCGTCGTAGTCGCGGCGCTGGTTGGCGCCGGAGACCCCGGGCAGGACGAAGACCTGCGCCGGCCCGAGGTACCAGTCCTGGACTCCCAGCCCGGGCCGCCCTCGGCGTCCCACCGCGCGGGCGGCCTCGTGGGCCACGGCCTTGCTGGTGAAGGCCAGCCACTCCAGCTGCCACTTCTCACACTTGGCAACGAGCTCGTCGACCTCCACCCAGCGCGGGTCCCAGTGCCCGACGAGGTCGGTCAGGCCCAGGCCGAGGTCGGGCACGAGGTGGTCCTCGTGCGGCTGCAACCGCCGCGGGGAGAGCCCGGAGAGGTGCAACGACTCCCAGAAGCTGTTGCCCGGGGTCTCGTAGTAGTGGTCGCGGTGCTTCTGGCTGGCCGCGCCGGCCAGGCCGCAGAAGACGACGAGCGGCCGGTCCGGGACGAGGTCGGGGAGCACCTGCACGCTGGCACGCTACCCGGGTGGGGACCACCCGATCAGCGGGCCAGCTCGATGAACTCGGGGCGCCCGAGCGCGGGGTCCTGCCTGAGCTCCTGCAGGTCGGTGGTGTTGCGGGAGATGGAGGCGAGCAGGTCGCCCGAGACGAGCCTGATGTCGGGGTGGGCCAGCGGGGCGTAGCGCAACCGCCCGGTGTCCAGGCCCGCCGGCGCCCGGAGCCGCTTGACGGCGGTCCACGGCCCCCACGGGTGGGGTGCGGACCAGGTGTAGACGTAGTCGGCGACGTCGCCGTCGCGCTTGGACACCGCGACGTACTCGCCGTCGATGGCGTCGACGGACAGCGTCTGCGAGACACCGTCCTCGGCGGCGAGGACGGGGGCGGCCCGCTCGACCCGGGGCTGCCAGCGCCAGCCGTCCCAGAACTGCCAGCGCTCCCGTTCGGCGGGCGTGGCGACCGGGGTGCGGGCGACGTACAGCTCGCGGCCCGGCTCGTAGGCCCGCCCGGTGACCCGGGTGCCGTAGACGAGGTACCAGTCGCCGTCGCGGGTGGCGGCCGCGCCCCAGTTGACCTGGTCGAGGTCGCGGGAGTCGCGCGTCAGCTCGGCGACGACCAGCAGCTGGGGCGCCTCGCCGTCCTCGACGGTGAAGACCGCCGCCGAGCTGCCGAGGTAGGTGAACCCGAACGCCCCGCCGAAGCCGCGGTCGATGCGCGAGCAGAGCACCACCAGGTAGTCCTGGCCGTCGTAGCGGCCCTGGGTCATCGACATCGGCCAGTACACGACGCCGGGCGCCGCGTCGGGCACCACCGGCCCGTCGTCGGGGGTACGAAGCTGGGAGACGCAGCGCCGGGAGGTGACGAGCATCGAGTTGGCCACCAGGAACGGGCGCACTGCGTCGGTGCGGCTGGTGTCGCCGAAGATCCACGCGATCCGCCCGTCGGGCAGCCGGGCGCTGGCCCCGATGTCCCCGGACTGCCAGGCGGGCAGGTCGATCGAGGCCATCATCCGGTTCAGCTCGTCGGCCGAGCGCGCCTGCCCTCCCACCGGCGGGGCCGGGCAGTCGGGGACGAGCCGGGCGCGCGTCGAGACGCTCGGCTGCTCCTCCACCCGCTCGGAGGGGACGCTCCCGAGGCAGCTGGCCGTGGCGAGCAGCAGCGTCCCTGCGACGACGGCTCCAGCGACGCGGGAGCTCCTCACGACGACGGCGCAGCAGCGACCTTCAGCGCGGGTCGGAGCCGAGCATCAGGCAGCACCCCTCCGACAGTACGCCGCGTCAGCGGGGCACATCGATCGGCTCAGGTCGACCGGTCACGGGCCCTGCGCGCGGGGTCAGGTGGTGGTCAGCGCGTTGATCTCGCTGACGACGTACATGTCGCCCATGCGCGCGCGCTGGCCGGGGTGGACCAGGCACTTCCCGATCACCGCCGCGACGACACCCGGCCCGCCGGCCAGGTAACGGGTGTCGATCACGACCATGCCGGGCCCGGTGCGGGGCTCGCGGCGCCACATCCTCGTCGTCGTGTCGTGGCGCTTCGGGGGAGCTGACACGAGGACGGGGACGGGCTCGTGAGGGACGACGCCGGTCACGTCCTCCCACGGCACCGACCAGCCGGCACCCTCCTGGCGCAGCTCGAGGCCGACCGTGGTCACGTACAACCCGCCGACGGCGATCCTGCCCCGCAGCAGCGGCACCATCGGCACCACCAGTCCGAGCCCGGTCAGGGCGAGGAGCCACGCGCCGACCGGGTACCCCTCGCGGGCGGAGAGCACCGCGCCCACGGCGCTCCAGACGATGTAGACCGTCATGCCGACGCCGGACATCAGCACCTGGGCCCGCGAGTACGGGAACACGGTGGCGGCCGCGCCCGACGGCGCGGTCCCCACCCGCACCGCGGGACGCCGCCGCGGCACCCACACGTCGATGCCGACCATGACGAACCCGCCCACCGCCAGCAGCAGGAGGAACGACCCGGCCAGCACCGGCCCGAAGTCACCCAGCGAGACGAGCCCGACACCCATCAGCAGGAACCACACGTAGCCCACGCCGACGAGCACGTTGCGTACGTTGCGAGACACCGTTCTCCCTCAGTCGAGAAGTCCACCGACACCGTCTACGAGAGCGCCCACCCCGTCGCCCACAGCACCTCCGGTGTCCGTGAGTGATTCCCATCCGTCGCTCAAGGCATTCGCGACATCGGGACCTTCTTCGAAGAGCGAGTCGATCGCACCCGAGGCGACGATCCCGACGCCGGCCCCGACGACGGCCCCCACCGCGGTCCCCACACCAGGGACCGGCACGAAGGAGCCGACCAGGGCACCCGTCCCTACGCCCGCGGCCACGGATGCCGCGAACCCTCCGCCGTTGGACGCGACCGCCTGGACCGTGCTCTCCCCCGCCGCCACGTCCAGCCCGATCCCGACCACGGCCAGCGCCCCACCGAGCTTGAGCTGACCGGCCCTGGCGGCGCGGTCGAGGTCGTCGGCCTTCCGTGCCTGCTCCGCCGCCTCGCGCCCCCTGCCCTCCCAGTAGTCGAGGTCGTGATTCGTGAACCCGGTGTTGTCCGCCTCGATCAGCGCCAGGTACTCGCCGGCCTGGTCGCTCAACGCCCTGCTGGCAACCCTCAAGGACGAGGCCTTGTTGCTGAGGGCCCCCGCACCGAACCCGCCCGCGATGTCGATGGCGGTCAGCGCCCAGGCGGGTCCGTCGAGGCCGCGGTACTCGTCCTCGAGCCGCCGGGTGCTCCGGGCGAGATCGCCCCGGACCACCGCCGCCTCCGCGGCCGCGATCTCGTACGCCGCCACCTTCGCCCGGTGGTCGGCCCACGCGTCGAGCGAGGCCGCGTGGGCGTCGACGAGCGTGGGGCTCACCCGGCCCGCCGGCGGGCGCCCGGGGTGGGTCGGTCCGGCGCCGGGCGGCTCGATGACGAAGCCGGAGACGACCAGCCCGGCCGCAGCGCCCGCGGCCCGGATGTCGCTCATCCGTTCCTGGAGCCGGCGCAGGCTGCCGGCGTACGCCGCCAGCTCGCGCGCGACCGAGTCGGTCCCCTCCTGGACGAGGTCGATCTTCTCGACGGCCACCCCCATGCGTGCGACGAACCCGCCCGCAGCGGCTCCGGCCCAGTCCCCGGAGGCGGCCGTGCGAGCGCTCGCCACGTGACCTACGCCGGCGCCGAGCGCGGCGCCGAGCGACCCGGCGAGCCACTCGGCGGTCGCCTCGATCGAGTCGGGCGAGCCGGGGATCTCGGTGTCGATGCTCATGTCACCACCACGCCTGGGGCCGGAAGGCCTGCTGCGAGGCGACGTCGGCGCCCTGCAGGGCAGCGACGGCGGAGCGGACGTTGTCGACGGCACCGAGCAGCCCGACGCTGACCTCGGCAGCGGTCTCGGCGATGCGGGCCAGCATCTCGGTGAGCATCGGCGTCACCTCGCCCGCGTCGAGGCCGGTCGGCAGCCGCGCCCCGCAGTCCTCGATCGCCGCCCGCGCCTGCTCGAGGTCGCCGGTGATCGACTCCGCGGTCGCCCACCGCAGCTCGATGCTCATCGCCGACCCGCCTCGACGGCCCCCGGGCTGGGCCGCTTGTCGAGGTACAGCAGGTCGTAGGGCGCCTGCTCGTGCGCCGCCTGCAGGTCGGCCACCGACATCAGCACCCAGGCGGACTCGGGGCTGTAGAAGTCAGCGAGGCGGTCCATGGCCGAGTAGACGAACAGCGCGACCTTGTCGTCGTGCATGCGATGCATGGCCAGTCGCTGGGTGTCGTCGCGCTCGACGGTCGGTGCGTAGACCACCGGAGGGAACGGAGGAGGTGTGTGGGTCATGCCTCCAGGTTCCCCAGGATCGCGCGGCGGCGACACCAGCAGATCCGCGTCTGTGGATAACCGGCGAGGGGCTCAGCAGCGGCGGCGCAGGACCCGCTCCCCGTCGCTGACCCGGAGCGTCCGCACGACCCGGTCGCCGCGCACCAGCCGGACGACGGCGTCGCCGTCGGAGACGACCTCGAGGGTGCCGCAGCGCCACCGGGCCCGGGCGAGGTCGACGCTCACCCGCGAGACGTTGGTCAGCCGCAGCGCGAGCCGGTCGCGCAGCGGCAGCCGTTCGCCGTCCTGCCAGGTCGTCTCCTGCAGCAGCGCCGGCAGCGGGCTGACCACCGGCGTCGGGCCGCTGCTGGCGGGCAGGTGTTCCCGGTCGGGGATGCGCTCCGAGGTGGCCCGCACCCGGGCGAGGGTGCCGGGGCCGGAGTCACGGGCGGCGAGGCCGCGGGTCCAGTACGCCGTGGTCGCGCCGATGCCGAGCCCGCGGAAGGTCAGGTGGGGGCGCCAGGTGAAGTCGATGTCGCGCGGGTCGCGCATGACCGTCGGCAGCCCGAGCCCGTCGATCACGGTCGCGAACCGGTCCTGCACCGCGAAGATCAGGTGGTCCTCGCCGGGGTAGCGCACGAATCGGTGCCGCAGCCCGGCTGCCTCGAAGCGCGAGACCTGCCGCTCGACCGAGGTGAACGGCACGAGCTGGTCGAGGATGCCCTGCCCGATCCGGAACGGCAGCCAGGTGGCGTTGCCGACCAGGTCGTAGGCCGTCCCGTCGGTGGTGCAGCGGCCGCCGAACGCGGGCGAGACGAGCTGGTCGGCGTCGACGGACACCCCGCACTGGGGCGGACCGGCGAGCACGACGGTCTCGGCGTACAGGTCGGGGTGCGCGAGCCCGAGGTGGTAGCCGGCCCAGCCGCCCATGGAGTAGCCGGTGAGGACGGTGCGTCGGGGGTCGAGGTCGAAGCCGTCGGCGAGCGCCCGCCAGACCTGCCAGTAGTCGACCTCGGCCTCGTCGAAGTACCAGCCGTCGGGGCCGCGGCCCAGGGTGCCGGCGCAGATGGAGTCGCGGTCCTCGCAGAGCCGCTGCATCAGCTGGGGGTCGTAGGCGGCGTACTGGTTGTGGTTGACGCCCAGCGAGTGCAGCGTCCAGGTGAGCGGGGCGGCGTCGCCGCGGCGGTAGGACGTGGGGACGTGGACGGCGTAGGGCTGCACCGGGGAGAGGTAGTTGGGGGCGCCGTCGCCGCTGCCCTGGCCCTCGTCGGCTACGACGCCCTCGCCGAGGTCGAGGCGGGAGAGGTACCAGCGGTTGCTGGGGCCGTGCACCAGCGGCTCGCGGGTGCGCTTCTTGCGGCGCAGGTCGCGCCAGCGCACGACGTGGGAGAACGGGGAGGCGTCGCCGGTGGCGAGCGCGTCGGCCTGGGCGTCCTCCATCCAGAAGTTGCCGGTGACGAAGCGCGCCTGCCCGTCGACGCCGAGCTGGTCGGTGACCGGGTTGCCGGCCGCGACGGCCTGGAACGCGGCGACGAGGCCGGCGGTCTGGCTGTCGGTGACGACCGGGGTCTCCTGGTCGGGGGTGCGGAAGGCGAGGTTGTAGACGTGCGGCAGGCCGGGCGGCAGCGGTAGGCCGCCGCTGAGCGTCGGCGCCGCCATCGCCTCACCGGTGTCGTCGGCGAGGCCGGCGGCGAGCCGGACGCGCCAGGAGCCGCGGGCGCGCAGCAGCTGCCTGGGCACCCGCACCGTGAACGAGCGGGTCGACTCGTCGACGGTCAGCCGCCCGCCGTTCCTGGTCACGTCGGTGACGCCGCCGGTGGTGAGGTCGTGCAGCCAGGCGCCGCGGCTGGAGACCACGAGCGCCTGCTCGAGCCCCGGCGACGTGACGCCGGCAGCGGCCGGCCAGGTGTCGACGCCGGTGCTGGCGTCGCGGTCGGTGTCGAAGGCCCACACCGCGATCGGCACGTCCCGGCTGGCCAGCGTCGTCCAGTCGACCCGCCAGTACGTCGCCCGCCGGTCCGCGCCCGTGGCCGCCACGAACACGTCAGCCCCGTTGCCGGCCGCCTCCTCCGGCTGCTCGTAGACGCCCTGCTCGGGCGCCAGCATCGCGATGTTGTCGACGCTGAACCCGCTCGGCACCGCGGCGCCGTGGTCGTCGTAGACGAAGTCGGTCCAGTACGACGCTCCCCCGTGCAGCCGCTCGGTGCCCGACGTGCGCGACACCCGCTGGGCGAACGGCCAGCCCTTCGGCTTGTCCAGCTTCGGCTCGGCCTTCGTCGCCGCGGCCGGGGCACCCTCGGGCAGGCCTCCCCCGTTGGTCGAGCTTGTCGAGACCCCCTGTGAAGGAGCCGCGCCCAAGCCGAGGACCAGACCCGCCACCATCGCAGGAGCGAGCAGGACGCGTGGGGTGGGGAGCATGCCCGTCCAACGGCGCGACGTGATGGTCGTTACGCCACCCGACACCGATGGCAGGCGCCCCGCCTCCCGGGTGTTCCCACCAGCGTGTTCCGGCTGGTTGGTTTTACCCAGGGCGACGATCGCAGCGCGACGCACCAGTCCAGCCGCCTCCAGGGGGTCCGCCGTGACCCGACCGCGCTGCGTCCAGACACAGGAGGGCAACATGCAAGACCCGACGACGGAGGGGCAGCCCTCCGGGACCGCGGTCGGCAAGGCGACCGCGAAGGCGGCCGGGCAGCTGCAGAAGCTGACGCTCAGCGCTGTCGACAAGGGCGTCGGCCCGATGTCGGGGTCCCGGTCGTACGCCGCTGAACGACTCCGCCACGCCCACGAGGACGTCGACAAGGCGGTGACCCGGGTCGTCCGAGAGTCGGTCGTTGCGGCCGGCACCGCTGGGTTCGTCACAGGTCTGGGCGGCCTCATCACGCTCCCGGTCAGTCTGCCTGCGAGCATCACGGGCAGCCTGATCATCAACGCGAGGATGGTCGGCAGCATCGCCCACCTGCGGGGGCACGACCTCGACGACCCGCACGTCCAAGCGATGCTGATGCTCACGGTCGCGGGGTCGAGCGCACAGTCCATCGCGTCGGAGATGGGGGTGAAGCTCGGCAAGCAAGCCGCTCTGCAGGCGATCGACAAGATCCCGATGCAGGTCATCAGGGCCGTCAACCAGCGCGCCGGCGTCTACCTGGTGGCCAAGTACGGAACCCAGCGGTCGATGATCACCCTGTCCAAGGCTGTGCCCGGCGTGGGCGGTCTCGTCGGCGGTGGCGTCGACGCCGCGCTGACCCGGGGCATCGGAGGGGTCGCCAAACGGGCCTTCCCGCCGGTGGCACCCGGCCTGTACCTGCACCGTGGCTGACGGCCCCCGTCCAAGGTCCCATGGACCTGGTCCCGAGCGAGGGCCGACGGCGGAAGTGTGGAGCCGCGGATCAAGCAGGTTCATCGAGGACTCCACACTTTTTCGACTGTCAGCTCCGCCACCCCGTCCCACACGACCCCGGACGCCCGCGTGCTGCGCAGCACCCGGCGTACGTCGCGCCGGGCCTGCTCGAGGTCGTGTCCGAGCAGCACGGCGTACGCGACGGCCACGCTGGGGGCCCGGTGGTGGGCGGAGACGCAGTGCACGAGCACCGTCTTGCCCTCGGCGCGCAGCCCCCGCACGGCGTCGGCTGCGTCGAGGAGCACGAAGTCCAGGTGCGGGTTGGCGGCGGGGCCGTCAGAGTCCACGAGCCGCGACTCGACGACCTCGGTGGCGCCGCCGAAGCAGGTCTGGTGCCGCCCGACGCGGCACAGGGAGACGACCGCGTCGGCGTCGTGGTGCGTGGTGCCCGACGTCCCGAGCAGCACGCCGGGGTCGTAGGGGTGGGGCACGACAGCCCCAGCGGGCTCGCCGTAGTCGACGCTGTCGACGAGGGGCCAGCCCACCGGGTCGACCCGTCCACCGGAGACCGTGAGGCTCGCCAGGGCGACCAGGTCCCGCCCGCCAAGGCCGGGCCAGCCGTGGACCGCGCGGCGCCAGCGCCACGGCACCGCGCTGGCTCCCCAGGTCGCGCCCAGCAGGCCACCGGCGATGGCGGCGACCGTGTCGGTGTCGTCGCCGATGCGTACGGCGGTGTGGAGGGCGCGCTGCAGGTGCAGGCAGCGGGGTTCGAGCGCCGCGTCGGGGACAGGCGTGGTGGTGACGGAGGCGAGGGCGGCCTGCAGCGCGGTCACGGTGAATCCGTTGGGCCGGAACCGCGCCGGGTCCGTCCCGTCGTCTGTCGCGTCGTCGAGCCAGCCGCGCCACGGCGAGCGGCGGCCATCGGGCAGCAGGTCCAGCCCTGCGTGGGGGCCGCCTGCCTCGCCCAGCACGGCTAGGCGGATCGCCTCGCACCACAGCACGCAGGCGTCGCCGGCGAGCGGGTCGGCGTGCGTCAGCTCAGCGATGCCCCGGGCCGCGCGCGCCAGGTGGTCACGGTCGTCGAGGTGGGCGAGCGCGACCCCGGCGGTGCGCATCAGTGCGCCGTTGCCGGCCGAGTGGGCGTTCTCGCGGGCGTACCGCTCCGCCTCCTCACGCATCACGCCAGCCGCCCCGGTCTCTCCGGCATCGAGTCGGCGCCGGGTGCGGCCGAGGACGGCGCTGGTCTGGATGCCGATGTCGGGCGGGTGCCCGTCGTACCAGCGCAGGAACCCCTCGGCGATCGCGTCGAGCGCCTCGTCGGAGGTGAGGTCGGCTCCGGTGGCGGCGACCTCGGCGATCGCGACGGCCATCGACGTGTCGTCGCTCCACTCCCCCGGCGGCAGGTTCCCGAGCCCGCCGCCCTTCATCTCGGCGAGCTCGCCGGGGCCCGGAGGCGTGGCGAACTCGTAGGGGACACCGAGCGCGTCGCCCACGGCGGTGGTCAGCAGCACGCCGGCGGCGCGGTCGTGCTGGGCGGTGGTGAGTCTCATCAGGCCTCCTGGAGGATCGGGTGGGTGCGGTGCGTGGCGCGCAGGTGGACGGGCCGGTAGCCGTGTCGCAGCGACATCACGTCGAGGTGGCCGGTGGTCGCGCGACCGAGGGTCGAGAGCTGTCCGACGGCAGGTTCCCAGTCGAGGCGGGTGCGCTCGATGCGCTCGACCAGGCGTCGAGCGCGGCGTCCGGGGGTCGGCAGGCTGGGCCGGCCGTGGCCGTCGAGCGCCGCAGCTCGCAGCAGCTGGGGCAGCTGCTCGACCAGCGTCGCCGGGTGGTCGAAGAGCTCGAAGGTCAGCGGCTGGCCGCCGACCCCGATGACGACGCCGGTCTGACCGGCGAGCGGCCGCACCAGGCGGCGCAGCAGCTCCACCTGGTCGTCGAGGGCGTCCATGCCGTCGACGAGCGAGGACGTCGGCGACGAGCCGGCGTACGCCTGGACCCGGCGCCAGACCTCGGCCTGCTGGCCGGGCCGCTCGAAGCCCTCCCGCACGTACGTCGGCGCTCGGCGCCCCCGGGTGGTCTGCTCCAGGTCGCCGCTCCAGCGCGACTGCTCGACGCAGGCGACGTCGACGCGGGCCTGCTGGCCAGCAGGGACGAGCAGGGACCGCGTCGCCATCCGGTGCTGCCAGCCACCCTCGAAGAGCTGGCCGTCGAGCACCAGCACCGGCCGTTCCCCCGGGTTGTGCACCTGCAGCTGGGGGACGTCCGGTCCGTCGGTCACCTCGGTGACCACGAGCGCGTCGTGGGCGGTGTCGTAGCGGCGTCGGGCAGGCACGGCGCGGTCGTGCCACACCGGGAAGATCGTGAGGGAGCCGATGGTGGTCCCCTGGCCTACGTGGAGCTTCATTGCCCCACCTCCTTCTCTAGGATGTGCTCAAATTGAGGTCATGTAAGCAGGAAGCTCAGGACTCGCAGGCGTCGCACACGCCGGCGATCGACGTGGCGAGGAAGTGGCGTGGGCAGATCGGACCGAGCCGTTCGACCCGGGGGGCGCCTCCACCCCGGCCCGCGCGGTGACCAGGCAGCTCGACGTAGGTCTCGGTGGCGGCGATGGTGACGTAACCCTTGCCGACCCGGGCGACGCAGCGTCCGCCCCGACCCAGCGCGATGTAGGAGTCGCTGTGCGGCAGCCAGATCTCGTCGTAGGCAACGAAGCGCAGCGCGTCACGGATGAGCCGGTGGGTGCCCTCCCAGCAGCCGAGCACGCGCATCGCGTCATCCAGACTGTGGCAGTACGTGCGACCCGTGCCGTGGATCTCAGCCCGGCACCACGTGCAGATCGCCAGGCGCGCGAGGTCGTTCGCAGTCGCAGCGACCACGGGGCTGCCCACGTGGGGGCAGCCGAGGATGTGCAGCCGCTGACCGGTGGCGGTGCGGAAGAGCTCGATGGTGGGCTCGGGCTGAGCAGTCATGGGGACCTCCGGAGTTTGTGAGGATGTGAGCATATCACGGATATGCGCACCGTTGCGCTAATCTGCTGCTATGCCCTCCGCGCTCACCGACTACCCCCGCCCCAACCTGGCCGTGGACCTCGTCGTTCTGACGATCCCGGAGCCAGCAGGCAGTCGCCATCTAGAGCTCGGTCTGGTGGCACTCCGACGCCCAGACGGCCGGGCCGTGCTGCCAGGCCGCTTCGTCCACGAGCGCCAGACGATCCGGGAGACGGTCATCGAGCTGATGGCCGAGAAGCTCTCCCTGCGGCCGCGTCGCAGTCTGCGCGTGCAGATGATCGACGTGTACGACGACCCCAGTCGGGACGAGCGCGGCTGGGTGGTCTCGGTCGCCCACGTGACGTCGCTCCTCACCGAGCACCTCGCGCGACTGCCCCAGGAGACCACCGAGGTGCTCCCCCTGCACGGTCGCGCCGACCGGGGGCGTCGCATCACACCCGAACCGCTGGCCTACGACCACGACGAGATGGTGACGACGGCCGTACGCCGCGCCCGCCGCCGCTACGAGCGCTCCCCCGACCCGCTCGGCCTGCTGCGGGCGCCGTACACGCTCAGCCAGCTGCGGCACGTGCACGAGGCCGTCCTCGACGAGCCGCTGAAGCGCGACACGTTCAACCGACGGATGCTGCCCTACCTGGAGGCGGAGCTGGACTCGCGCGGTGAGCCGGTGCTGACCTCGGAGACCGTCGGTCGCCCGGCGCAGCTCTACCGGCTGCGTCGGGCCTCGGTACGTGACGCTGAGGCCGGGCCGTTCCCGCTTCCCAGGTCGCCGAGGGCCTAGAGTCCCTCGGCATGGACATGGGCGAGAGCATCGCGGGCGCATACCTGCGTCACGTCGAGAAGTGCCAGTCGATCACCTTCAACACGTTCCTTCCCGACGCCCAGGGTGAGATCGACGTTATCGGAGTCCGTCTGGGCGAGCAGATCGACGTGTTCGTCGCCGAGGTGGCCATCCACCTGGAGGGCCTCCAGTACGGCACCTACGACTTCACCACGAAAAAGGTGCGGACGAAGATGGCTTCGGCGCGCAGGTACGCCGAGCGTCTCTACCCGACGGCGAACCTGCACCTGGAGTTCTGGTCACCGATCGTCCCGAGTGGTCTGGTCGAGCGCATCGAGCAGCACGCCGCCTCCGAGGAGTTCACCCTTGTGGCCAACAAGGAGTTCACGGGGCGTGTGCAGTCGCTGGTGGACCTCGCGAGCAAGCACACGAAAACGACCGGCGAGCCTGCCTACCGGATGCTGCAGCTGCTCACGCATCTGCGCGGCCACGCGAACCTCCAGCTCTGAGGTCTCGACGCTTTCCCTCACGGCCTCGAGCGGCCTCGGGGGCGTGCTCCGAAGCCGTCCAGGGCGCGAGCAACCTCAGCCCAGACCGTGTGTCCGTCGGGAAGGGACTCCCTGACCCGACGCAGGGCCTGCGCGATCTCTCGTTCCTCCTCCGACTCGAGGAGCGATGCGAAGCGCTCGTCCAGCAGCCAGGGGACGTCCTCACTGGCGTGGTGGGCGACGAGGTCGAGGAGGATCTCGAGCGTGCGTGAGGTCTCGGCGAACGGCGTACCCGGCAGGCTGACCCAGTCGAGCTGCTTCTCCCACAGCTCGCGACGAGGCCCTGCCGCGTCGACGTCGAGCAGCGTCCCGAATCGGCCGGTCATGCGGTGCGACTCTCGGTACTCCTCGACCTCGTGCATCAGGCGCACCACGTTGTCGTCCTGCATCGACGCGCCGACGACGAGCAGGTGGCGGGTCATCAACAACGTCTGGAGGAGGGCTCCTGCGGGACGGGTCCGAGAGTCGAAGAGGACGAAGCTGCGACGGGTCAGAACGATCGACCCAGGGCGATCCACGTCCCCGTGCAGCTTGAGAACCCAGCCGGTCGAACCTGGGTTGTCAGCACCCGGCAGGATGCGGGTGACCTGTGCGCCGCGCGCTGTCACCGCCTGCTCGTACAACGTGTCGTAGTTGGTGGTCACGACTTCGCGGCACCCCAGCGACGCGAGCAGGGCATGGGCCAGCGAGGGCCGTCCCGCCCCCCGCACCCGCTCGGCCACCCGGTGACGGAAGTCGGGGAACCTTTTCTCGAGCAGCTCGGCCTGATCCACTGGAGAGAGCCCGACCAGCGAGCCGTCATAGTCGGTGGCCAACTGCTGGAGCAGCTCGTCCCAGCTCGGGAGGCCGGCTGGGATGCTGGCCCCGGCGCCCAGGAACAACGCCAGCTCGCCTCGCCTGGCTTGCTCACCCAGCCGTTGAGCCGTCGATCTCAGCCCTTCCGTCAGGACGTCCTCCAGCAGCGGTGCACGCAGGCGCTGGGCGGCTGCGTGCACCGCAGCGTCCGGTGTCACGAGCGCCACGTCCACGCACAGCTCGGCGGCCATCTCGTGGAGCCCGGCCATCAGGTCCTTGAGAAGGTCACCACGCCGCTCACCGTGCCCACCGCCCGCGATGCCCGTGACAGGGACGGCGATGACCGGGAGGACACGATTCTCCTGTCTGCCGAGCTGAGCCTCTGCCGCGCTGCGCACCGCACCGAGGGTGCGCGCCACCACAGCAGTGGCGTCGATGCGCGACGTGGCCCCCACGCTCACGAACCAGAGGTTGCTGCCATCAGCAGCGCGCCCCCACCCGGGCCCCGGCCAGCCGGGAGGCCTGACGTCCTCGCGCCGCCGTTCGCCGAGGAGCTCGTGCCAGTAGGAGCGGAAGTGCATCCCGTCAGATGTGGGGACGACCGCAGCGTCGTGCACCACGCTCTCGATGCGGCCATGCACCACGAAGAGGTGCCCTGGAGGCAGCTGCTCGCTCATTCAGATCCCCAATCTTCTTGCGACCTCGTCGCCACCCACGCGGCGGACGACCTCGGGGTCACCCACGACGACCAACACGTCGGTGGCCCGCGACATGCCGACGTAGAGGCGTTCACGCGCACGATCACGCTCGCCCGCCTCGTTGACGCACAGTACGACGCAAGCGCGCTCGAGTCCCTTGGAACCGAGGACGTGCCCGTAGAAGACGTCCTCGCCGTCCCAGAAGGAGCGCCAGTAGCCGATGGGCCCGTGCCGCTCGAACTGCTCGGTCTGCACGGGGTGGCGGTGCCCGGTGGTGAGCAAGGCGACCTTGGCGGGGTCCCAACCGTCCTCGAGCAGCGCCTCGACCTGGTCGTCGGCGACCCCGACCGCGTCGTCGCGGCTCGCGGGCACGAACCGCACGGCGAGGCCGTCGCCGCCGCGGGCCTGCATGCGGGTCGGCGCGAGGGGGCCGAAGGTCTCGTAGATCTGCTTGGTGTTGCGCAGGCCATGGCTATGCCGTCCGAACACGAACGACCCCGACACCATCAGGGCGTCGGGGTCGTCGTACGGCTAGTGAATCAGCTGCAGCCGGAGGTGCTGCCGCAGCCCTCGCAGACGTAGCAGGAGCCGGCGGGGCGCATCTTGGTGCCGCAGGTGAAGCAGAGCGGGGAATCGACGGCGGTGCCGGTGATCTTCTCCATCAGCTCGGCCGAGGTGTGGGCACCGGAGGTGTCGCGTCGGGTGGTCTCGACGACCTCGGCGACCTCGGCGACCTCGACAGTCTCAGCGGTCTCGACGACGCTCGCTTCGCTCGCTGCTCGACCAACGATCGGGTGGTCGACGAGCTCAGCGGCGCCACCGGTCTCCTCGACGGGCTCGTAGGAGCCGGTCTCGAGGTAGCGCTGGCGCTCGTCGGCCGAGTAGATCGACAGGGCCTCGCGGTCCTCGAAGGACAGGTAGTCCAGGGCCAGGCGGCGGAAGATGTAGTCCATGATCGACTGCGCCATCCGCACGTCGGCGTCGTCGGTGAGACCGGCGGGCTCGAAGCGCAGGTTGGTGAACTTCGAGACGTAGGTCTCCAGCGGGACGCCGTACTGCAGGCCGATGCTGACCGCGATCGAGAACGCGTCCATCACGCCGGCCAAGGTCGAGCCCTGCTTGCCGAGCTTGAGGAAGACCTCGCCGAGTTGGCCGTCGTCGTGGGCACCCGAGGTCATGTAGCCCTCGGCGCCACCGACGGTGAACGACGTGGTGCGCGAGGTGCGCGACTTGGGCAGGCGCTTGCGGGTCGGGGCGTAGACGACCTTCTCCACGACCTTGGTCTCCACGGGGGCGTCGGCTGCCTTGTTGGAGTCGACGCCCTTGTTCTCGCCCTTGCCCGAGGACATCGGCTGGCCGACCTTGCAATTATCGCGGTAACAAGCGGTCGCTTTCAGCCCGAGCTTCCAGGACTGGAAGTAGATGTCCTCGATCTCCTCGACCGTGGCGGTCTCGGGAAGGTTGACGGTCTTCGAGATGGCGCCGGAGAGGAACGGCTGGCAGGCCGCCATCATCCGGACGTGACCCATCGGCGCGAGGGAACGTGCACCCATCGCGGTGTCGAACACCTCGTAGTGCTCGGTCTTGAGGCTGGGCGCGTCGATGACGTGGCCGTGCTCGGCGATGTAGGCGACGATCGCCTCGACCTGCTCGGGCTGGTAGCCCATCTTCCTCAGCGCCCGCGGGATCGTCTGGTTGACGATCTGCATGGAGCCGCCGCCGACGAGCTTCTTGAACTTCACCAGCGAGAAGTCGGGCTCGATGCCGGTGGTGTCGCAGTCCATCATGAAGCCGATGGTGCCGGTGGGCGCGAGCACGGAGGCCTGCGCGTTGCGGAAGCCGTTGGCCTCGCCGAGGGTCTGGACGTCGGCCCAGGCAGCGGTCGCCAGCTTGTGCACCTGCGAGTCGGCGATGTGCACCGGACGCACGGTGTCGTTGGCGGCCTGGTGCTTGCGCATCACGCGCTTGTGCGCGTCGGCGTTGCGGGCGTACCCGGTGTAGGGGCCCACCACGGCGGACAGCTCGGCCGAGCGCTTGTAGGAGACACCGGTCATCAGCGAGGTGATGGAAGCGGCCATCGCGCGGCCACCGTCGGAGTCGTAGCCCAGGCCCATCGCCATCAGCAGCGCGCCGAGGTTGGCGTAGCCGATGCCGAGCTGGCGGTAGTCGCGGGTGGTCTGGCCGATCGGCTCGGTCGGGAAGTCGGCGAAGCAGATGGAGATGTCCATCGCGGTGATGATCACCTCGACGGCCTTCGCGAAGAGCTCACCGTCGAAGGTGTCGTCGTCCTTGAGGAACTTCAGCAGGTTCAGGCTCGCGAGGTTGCACGAGGAGTTGTCGAGGCTCATGTACTCCGAGCACGGGTTGGACGCGGTGATCCGGCCCGTCTCGGGGTTGGTGTGCCAGTCGTTGATCGTGTCGTCGTACTGCAGACCCGGGTCGGCGCACTCCCACGCGGCGGTGGAGATCTTGCGGAACAGGTCGCGGGCGTCGACGGTCTCGATGACCTCGCCGGTGCCGCGCGAGCGCAGCCCGAACTCGGTGCCGTCCTCGACGGCGCGCATGAACTCGTCGGAGACCCGGACCGAGTTGTTGGCGTTCTGGTACTGCACCGAGGTGATGTCCTCGCCGCCGAGGTCCATGTCGAAGCCGGCGTCGCGCAGCGCACGGATCTTGTGCTCCTCGCGCGCCTTGGTGGCGACGAACTCCTCGATGTCGGGGTGGTCGACGTCGAGGACGACCATCTTGGCCGCGCGGCGCGTGGCGCCACCGGACTTGATGGTCCCGGCGGAGGCGTCGGCGCCGCGCATGAACGAGACCGGGCCCGAGGCGGTGCCGCCGGAGGAGAGGAGCTCCTTGGAGGAGCGGATGCGCGAGAGGTTCAGGCCAGCACCCGAGCCGCCCTTGAAGATGAAGCCCTCCTCCTTGTACCAGTTCAGGATCGAGTCCATCGAGTCGTCGACCGAGAGGATGAAGCAGGCCGAGACCTGCTGCGGCGACGGCGTGCCGACGTTGAACCAGACCGGGGAGTTGAAGGAGAAGTACTGGTTGACCAGCAGCCAGGTCAGCTCGTGCTCGAAGACCTCGGCGTCGGCCTGGGTGGCGAAGTAGCCGTGATCGAGGCCGGCTTTGACGTAGGTGGAGACCACCCGGTCGACGAGCTGCTTGAGGCTGCGCTCGCGGGCGTCGGTGCCGACGGCGCCGCGGAAGTACTTGGTGGTGACGATGGTGGAGGCGTTGACCGACCAGGTGGAGGGGAACTCGACACCGCGCTGCTCGAAGACGGTCGCGCCGGTCTTCCAGTTGGTCTGGACGACGTCGCGGCTCTCCCAGGTCAGCTGGTCGTAGGGGTGGATGCCCTCGGTGCTGAAGACGCGCTGCATGGTCAGGCCCTTCCCGCTGCCCGTCGTCGTGCCCTGGGTGGCTGTGTCGGCTGCGCCGCTCACCGTCTCGGTCATTGCCGTGCTCCTCTGTGGTCCCGCTCGGGGGGTGCTGGTCTCGTCGTCGTGCTCAGGGCTCGTACTGCTGCTCGTGCTGGGCGACCCGGTCTCCATGGTCGCCGCGACCACCGACACCGGCGCTCCGGTGCGGTGGGGGAAGGGTTGGTGCGCCCGGCAGGTAGCTTCCCCACTACCTGCCGGGCGGTCTGGGTCAGCCCGTGGGGGCTGGAACGGGCTCGGTGTCGAGCGTGAGTCGCTCGGCACGGAGCATGGCGATCTCGTCCTCGAAGTCCGCCGCGGAGGCGAACTGGCGGTAGACGCTCGCGAAGCGCAGGTAGGCCACCTCGTCGAGCTCGCGCAGCGGGCCCAGGATCGCGAGGCCGACCTCGTGGGCGGCCATCTCGGCGGCGCCGGAGGAGCGCAGCGCGTCCTCGACCGCCTGGCCCAGGCAGGCCAGCTGGTCCTCGGTGACCGGGCGACCCTTGCAGGCCTTGCGGACACCGGCCACGGCCTTCTCGCGCACGAAGGGCTCGGCGGCCCCCGAACGCTTCACGACCGTGAGCTGCATCTGCTCCACCGTGGTGAACCGCTTCGAGCAGTCCGAGCAGGTACGCCGACGCTTGATCGAGCCGCCGTCGTCGGAGACCCGGGAGTCGAGGACCCGGGTGTCGGTGCCACGGCAGTAGGGGCAGTGCATCAGGGTTCCTCCTCTCTCGGGCGCGCCGGACGGGCCCCTGCTGGGGTCCGTACCTGTGGATATCGAAGCTGTTCCTGTGGAGAACAACCGTCCACCTGTGCACCTTCCACATCGGTTCTGTGAACTAGATGTGGATAACTACACCGGTGTAACTACTAGATGTAGTGGAACCGTACGCCTGCGGACCCGAGGTGCGCAACCCGGTCCGCAGAATTGGTGTGATCTGGATCTCGCTCCCCGCATCGGTGCAGGTCAGCGCCACGCAGGCAGCCCCAGTTCCTCGCCCCGGTCCCCGCGACCAGGGGGCATCGGCCACAATGGGCACGTGGACGGGGAGGTCGTGGACAGGGTGGTCGTGGAGCCGAGCGGGCACTCTCCAGCACCCCCCGCTCCGGGCAAGCGGGCCGGGGCTCGGCGGGCCGCGAAGCCGAAGCGCTCCATGGACCCCCGGATGCTCGGGCTCGCCCTCGGGGTCACCGTGGCGGTGGTGGCCTGGGGCTACCTCGTGTACGCCGCGATCGACTTCGGCGCCGAGGCCCGCAGTGGCGAGTCGGCCGCATGGTTCTTCCTGGCGCTGGCCTCGCTGGGCGCCGTGGCCTGCCTCTTCGTGGGACTGATGCTGGTCGTGCGGCTGCTGCGCGCACTGGGCATCACCCAGGCGCCTGCGCCACGCTCCCCCGACGCCACAGACTCCCCCGAACCGGCCACCGCGCAGCCCGCTGGACGCCGCGCGGCCCGCTGAGGCCGCACCGTGCCGCACTCATCGGGGCCGAGCTCCACCGGAGACAGCGCGAGGGGCGGGCCCACCTGGGCCCGCCCCTCGCTTCCCCTGGTTTCGCCGGCCGGGGTCGAGGCGACCGGCGAAAATCGTGGGCGGCCGCAGCCGCCAGTGCCCCGCAGGGCCGTCGAGCAGCCTCAGCTGGTCGGGACCCGCAGCCGCTGACCGGTGACCACCAGGCCACCGTCGAGGGCGTTGAGCGTCTGGATGTGCTGGATCATCTCGCGCACGTCGTCACCCTGGGCCCGCTCCGTGGCGATGGCCCACAGGGTGTCGCCGGTGCCGACGGTGATCACCTCGGTCGGCGGGGGCGTGCCCTTCTCGCTGGTGGCCATCGAGCCGCCGGCCAGGAGGACGCCGGCCAGGACCACCAGCACCAGCGCGAGGCCCAGGACGACCAGGCGACCGCGACGGGTCAACCGGACCGGGCCGGGCGTCGTACGCGTCTGGACGGGGTGCTGGGTCTGCATGGGGAACTGGGCGATGGTGCTCATGGTGACCTCCTGGGGAAGGGGGTGGTCGTTGTCGTGATCGGTCGAGGTGATGTCTACAGACGGCCACCGACAGTCCCGGTCGAGAAGCTCCTCGACCAGGTGTTCGATCGAACACATGAGCGAGACTAGATCAGGTGTTCGAGGGAATGCAAGAGGGTGCGCGAACAATTGTTCGAGGCCTGTCGACGGGGGTTACCAGCCACACCCACCGGGCCGCGGTCCGACACGCCGTTCGAACAGATGTTTGAAGTTGCCCGCCCTGCGGCGCTACCGTGTCCTCACGACCATCCGAGCGGACACCCCGGCTCGGGCCTCGCGCACGAAAGGCACACGATGGCGACCAAGGACGGCGTCCCCCGCAAGCGGAAGGTCGCGGAGCTGCCCGACGGGCCCCCCGACGCGACCGGCCTCACCCCACGCCAGGTCAAGGTGCTCGGCTGCATCAAGGAGGCCATCGAGACCCGCGGCTACCCGCCGAGCATGCGCGAGATCGGCCAGGCCGTCGGCCTGACCAGTACCTCGAGCGTC
The DNA here is from genome assembly GCF_001653335.1 of Nocardioides dokdonensis FR1436. Lineage (NCBI taxonomy): Bacteria > Bacillati > Actinomycetota > Actinomycetes > Propionibacteriales > Nocardioidaceae > Nocardioides > Nocardioides dokdonensis. The sequence goes on along the minus strand of NZ_CP015079.1, from coordinate 1,997,350 downwards.
TCCCACCAGCTGAAGGTGCTCGAGGAGAAGGGCTTCCTCAAGCGCGACGCGCACCGGCCCCGCGCGCTCGAGGTCTTCCTGCCCGAGCTGATGGCGCGTCGCCGCGCGATCTCCTCGGCCGACGACAGCTCGGTCGACGAGACCGACGTCGGCAACACCATGCCGGCCGCCACCTACGTCCCGGTCGTGGGTCGCATCGCCGCCGGTGGTCCGATCCTGGCCGAGGAGCGCGTCGAGGACGTCTTCCCGCTGCCCAAGCAGCTCGTGGGCGACGGCACCCTCTTCCTGCTCGAGGTCTCCGGCGACTCGATGATCGACGCCGCCATCTGCGACGGCGACTACGTGGTGATCCGCCAGGAGCAGACCGCAAGCAACGGCCAGATCGTGGCCGCCCTGATCGGCGACGAGGCCACCGTCAAGACCTTCCAGCGCAAGGACGGCAAGGTCTGGCTGCTGCCGCACAACGACGCCTACGAGCCCATCGACGGCACCCACGCCTCGATCCTCGGCGTCGTCACCGCGGTGCTGCGCAGCCTCTAGGGACAGCCTCTGGGGGCAGCCCCTGAGCCCCGCACCTGTCGCACCGTCGAACCGACGGTGAACACTCGGCGTCCGAACCCCCGTCCGCGTCACGCGGACGGGGGTTCGTCGTTGGATGAGGCGTGACCCCACCGCAGATCCCCTCCCCTGCCGCTCCCTCCCCCACCGGGCCCGTCCGCGACGCCGAGCGCGACCGCCTGGCCGCCCTGGGGCGGCGTACGGTCCTCGCCGTCGGGGCCGGCAGCGCCGCCGTGGCCGCCGGCAGCGGCGCACTCACCGCGCCCGCTGCCCGCGCGGCCAGCGCCCGGCACGACGTCTTCGCGCACGGCGTCGCCTCCGGCGACCCGCTGCCGCACGCGGTGCTGATCTGGACCCGGGTCACCCCCACCCGGGCCGCACAGCCCGGCTCCGGGAAGGGCCCGCGGCTGGGGGTGCGCTGGGAGGTCGCCACCGACCGCCGCTTCCGCCGTGTCGTGCGCCGCGGCCGCTTCGCGACCAGCGCCGCGCGCGACCACACCGTCAAGCTCGACGTCACCGGCCTCCAACCGGAGACGACCTACTACTACCGCTTCGTCGCCCGCGGGCAGCGCAGCCCGGTCGGCACCACCCGCACCGCCCCCGCCAAGCGCGCCACCCCCGCCAACCTGCGCCTGGGCGTGGTCTCCTGCGCCAACCTGCAGGCCGGCTGGTTCAGCGCCTACCGCCACCTCGCGGCGCGCCGCGACCTGCACGCGGTGCTGCACCTGGGCGACTACTTCTACGAGTACGGCCCCGGCGAGTACGGGATGGGTCGCGACAACGTCGACGTGCGCCCGCACGACCCGCCGCACGAGGTCGTCACGCTCAGCGACTACCGGCGCCGGCACGCGCAGTACAAGACCGACCCGGACCTGCAGGCGCTGCACGCGGCGCACGCCTGGATCGTGACCTGGGACGATCACGAGGTCACCAACGACCAGTGGAAGGCAGGCGCGGAGAACCACGACGACACCGAGGGCGACTACCGCCGACGGCGCGCCCGCGCCCACCGCGCGTACGACGAGTGGATGCCGGTGCGCATGGACGGCACCGCCTCGCTGGGCGACGGGGCGCGGCTCTACCGGCGCCTGCGCTTCGGCGACCTGGCCGAGATCAGCATGCTCGACCTGCGCACCTACCGCTCCGAGCAGGTCGCGACCCCGATCATCGACTCGGAGATCAACGACCCCTCGCGCTCGATCACCGGCAAGCGGCAGATGGAGTGGCTCAAGGACTCCCTGACCCGCGGCAACCACGCGCCGCAGTGGAAGATCATCGGCAACCCGGTGATGATCGCCCCGGTCACCTTCGCCGACCTGCCCAACGAGCTCGTCGACCCGGTCAACGACGTCACCGGGCTGCTGCCGCAGGACGGCTCGCCCTACAACGTCGACCAGTGGGACGGCTACACCGCCGATCGCCGCGAGGTCTTCGCCCACCTCGACGACCACCAGGTCAAGGACGTGGTGTTCGTGACCGGCGACATCCACTCCGGCTGGGCCAACGACCTGCCGCTGGACACCTCGGCCTACCCGGTGCTCGGCGACTCGGTCGCGGTGGAGTTCGTGTGCTCCTCGGTCACCTCCAACAACCTCAAGGACATCACCGGCCAACCCGCGCTGACCCCCGTCGTGGAGGCGGTCTTCATGGCCAACAACCGGCACGTGAAGTACCTCAACTTCGACGACCACGGCTTCTCGGTGCTCGACATCACCGCCGAGCGCACCCAGATGGACTGGTTCATCATCGGCTCGCGCGACGACAAGCAGACGACCGCGACGCACGACGCGTCGTTCCGCACCCTCGCCGGCACCAGCACGGTGCAGCGCGTCGCGACCCCCGTGGGAGACAACTGATGTGCGAGTCCGACGTGCCCCGCCCCGCCGGCGCCGACGCCCCGTTCGCCCGCGGGCTCGGTGAGATCCGCGCCGGTCGACGTACGGTGCTCACGGCGGCGGCCTCCGGCCTGGCCTTCTCGACCGTGGCCGGCCTCCAGCCGGCGCTCGCCGCACGGGCCTCGACCCGCAAGCGGGCCTACGTGCTCGTCGTCGACGGCTGCCGGCCCGAAGAGATCGACAGCGGCCTGACGCCGAACCTCCTGGCGCTGCGCGAGGGCGGACTGCACCACCCGCGGGCCACCTCGATGCCGGTGATGGAGACCATCCCCAACCACACGATGATGATGACCGGGGTGCGCCCCGACCGCAGCGGCGTGCCGGCCAACGCCGTCTACGACCGCGAGCTGGGCGACGTCCGCACCCTCGACCAGCCCTCCGACCTGCGCTTCCCGACCATCCTCGAGCGGCTCGACAAGCGCGGGCTGAGCACCGGCACGGTGCTCAGCAAGGAGTACCTCTACGGGATCTTCGGCGAGCGGGCCACGCACCGCTGGGAGCCGGCGCCGATCGTGCCGATCTCGGGCCACGCGCCCGACGAGTTCACGATGCGCGCCACCCTCGACATGATCGAGGAGTTCGACCCGCACCTGGTCTTCGTCAACCTCGGCGACGTCGACCGGCTCGGGCACTCCGACCTGACCGGGCCCACCACCCTCGAGGCCGCCCGCCGGCTCGCGCTGCTCAACACCGACCGGCTCGTCGGGAACTTCGTGGCCGAGCTGAAGAGCTCGGGGCGCTGGGAGCACTCGATCGTCGTCGTGCTGGCCGACCACTCGATGGACTGGTCCTACCCCGACAGGATCGTCTCCCTCGACGGTCCGCTCTCCGACGACCCGTTCCTGGCCGGCCGGTTCGCGATCGCCGACAACGGCGGCGCCGACCTCGTCTACTGGACCGGACCGGCCGCCGACCGCGACAAGGCCGTACGCCGCATCCGCCGCATCGCCTCCGAGGTCCCCGGGGTGCTCAAGGCCTGGGACCGCCGCGCCGGCTGGTTGCGCCTGGGCCCGGAGTCCGGCGACGTGGTGGTCTTCTGCGAGGCCGGGTGGCGCTTCAGCGACCCGGACGTCTTCTCCAACCCGATCCCCGGCAACCACGGCCACCCCGCCACCCGCGCCATCCCGTTCTTCATCGGCGGCGGGCACCCCGCGGTCCCCGCGGGCCGGGTCTCCTCGCGGCACGCCCGCACCACCGACGTCGCGCCCACCGTCGGTGCGTTCTTCGGGCTGAAGCCGCCGCGCGGCGGGTACGACGGGCGGGCGCGGCTGTAGAGCGCCGGGCACGGCGCCGGGACGTCATACGTTGGGCGGTGACGGACGTCCCGCCCGTATGACGTCCGGCGGCCGGACCAGGGCCGGGGTCAGTCCTTGGCGGAGGAGGACAGCCGCGCCAGCGCCTTGCGGACCACGGCCGGGTCGGTGGTGGTCCACATCGGCGGCAGGCTGGCCTTGAGGAACGAGCCGTATCGAGCGGTGGCCAGCCGCGGGTCGAGGACGGCCACGACGCCGCGGTCGGTTGTGGTGCGGATCAGCCGGCCCGCGCCCTGGGCCAGCAGCAGGGCCGCGTGGGTGGCCGCGACCTGCATGAACCCGTTGCCGCCGGCCTTGTCGGCCGCCTTCTGCCGCGCGCTCATCAGCGGGTCGTCGGGCCGCGGGAACGGGATCCGGTCGATCAGCACCAGCTGGCAGGTGTCACCGGGCACGTCGAGGCCCTGCCACAGCGACAGCGTCCCGAACAGCACGGTGTGCGGGTCCTTCACGAACTGCTTGGCCAGCTCGGGCAGCTGGGCGTCGCCCTGGGCCAGGATCGTCAGGTGCGGCAGCCGCTCGCGCACCGCCTCGGCGGCGGCCTCGGCTCCCCGCCGGGAGGAGAACAGCCCCAGCGCGCGGCCGTCGGCGGCGTCGACGAGCTCGACGATCTCGTCGAGCTGGGCCTTGACCAGCCCGTCGCGCCCGGGCTGCGGCAGGTGCCGCGCGACGTACAGGATCGACTGCTGGCCGTAGTCGAAGGGGCTGCCGACGTCGAGCCCGCGCCAGGGCAGCACCCCGTCGCCGGCGGCGATCTCGCGGCCCACCCCGACCCGCTCGCTCGGCTTGAGCCCGACGCTGGTCGCGACGGAGGCGAAGTCGCCACCGAGCATGAGGGTCGCCGACGTCAGCACGACGGTCTTCTCGCTGAGCAGCTTGTCGCGCATCGGGCCCCACACGGCCAGCGGCGCGACGTAGAGGCGCGCCGGCATCCGCTCGCGCGCCTCGCCCAGCCACAGCACGTCGGACTCCAGGTCGGCGGCCATCCGCTCGGCGGTGACGAAGACGTCCTGGACCATGCCCTTGGACTGCTGCTTGCCGGCGTCGCCCTCGCCGGCATCCTTCGGGCTGTCCTTGGGGTACGCCGACACGCACGCGCGGGCCGCGTCGCGCACCAGCTGGAGCGCGTCGCCCAGGTGCACCGGGAGCCGCTCGAACCGACCCGCGTCGCACTCGGCCATCGCGTCGCGCAGCGCGTCGGCGGCATCGGCCAGGTCGTCGGCCTCGGAGCCGTCGACGTGGCGCCCCGAGCGCTTCGCGGCCCGCTCGACGTCGAGTGCCGAGAGCTCGTCGGTGGCGGCCTGGGTGACCCGCGCGGTCAGCTCGTGGGCCTCGTCGATCACCACGGCGTCGTACTCGGGGATCATCGGCACGCCCTCGATCGCGTCGATCGCGAGCAGCGAGTGGTTGGTGATGATGAGGTGGGAGCGGTGCGCCTTCTCGCGCGCGACCTCCGCGAAGCACTCCTGGCCGAAGGGGCAGCGCGCGGCGCCGAGGCAGTCGCGGTGGCTGACGCTGACCTGGCGCCACTCGCGGTCGGTGTGCCGCGGGGCGCCGTCGCGCTCGCCGGACCCGCCGTCCTCGGCCTCCTTCTCGGCCCACGAGCGCAGCTCGAGCACCTTCTGGCCCATCGACCCCTCGGGCATCTGCACCAGCGCGCCCTGGTCGTCGGGCACGCCCTCGCGGACCCGGTGCAGGCAGGCGTAGTTGGAGCGGCCCTTGAGCACCGCGTAGGAGGTGTCGACGCCCTTGCCGGCCGGGGTGCCCTTGACCGCCTCCATCAGGCGCGGGATGTCGCGCTCGACGAGCTGGTGCTGCAGCGCCAGGGTCGCGGTGGCCACCACCACCCGCTCGTGGTTGAGCAATGAGGGCACCAGGTAGGCCAGCGACTTGCCGGTGCCGGTGCCGGCCTGGACGAGCAGGTGCTCCTCCTCCACGAACGCGCGCGCGACGGCCTCGGCCATCTGCACCTGCCCGGCCCGCTCGGACCCGCCCAGCGCGGCCACGGCCTGGCTCAGCAGCTCGGTGACCGGGTGGGTCGTCGCGTCGCTGAGCAACGGCGGGGTCGCCGCGTCGGGGGTCGCGTCGGGGGTGGGCGTCTCAGGCACCCGAGCACCCTAGCCGCGGGCAGGGACAACTCCCGCCGCCCCGTCCGGGCCTGTGGAGGCGGGTGGTGCTGCGGGTCACGCCCTCGGCCGGGGCAGCCGCCCCAGCTGGTCGGCCACCCAGTCCCCGAACGTGGCATGGCCGGCGGGCGTCAGGTGCAGCCCGTCGTCGAGGTACGCCGGCGCCACGTCGCGGGGCGCCAGGTAGGCGACGCCGTGCGCCGCGCTGAGCTCGGCCAGCAGCGCATCGACCCGGGGCACGTACGCCGCCCGCGCCGGGGCGGCGGCCGGCCCGACCACCACCACGCGGCGTCCCTCGAGCGCGGCCACCAGTGCGGTGAAGCCGGCCCGGACCTCCGCCTCGGGGCGGTCCCAGTCGTTGAGGCCACCGGCCACGACGACCAGCGCCCCGGCGGGCAGCCCGACCAGCGCCGCGGGGACCCGGTCGGCGAAGGACACCGCACCGCAGCCCGAGGCGTGCGCCGAGAACCCCGAGCCGGAGAAGCCGGCCACGCGCACGCGCCCCTCGAGCCGGGAGGGCCAGGACGCGGCGGGGTCGGGCAGGCCGAGGCCGGCCGACCACGAGTCACCGACCACGAGCACCGGGTCGCCGCTGCCGGTGACCACGCCCGCCCGGGTCGCGGAGTCGACATCGAACCGGGCGCACCTCTCGGCGTACGACCCGGTGGCGCGCTCGGGGCCGACGAGCACGAAGACCCCCGCGAGCGCGAGCAGCAGCGCCGCGAGCGCGACCCCCAGGGTGCGCCGCCGCGACACCACCAGTGGTCCGAGCACGGGTCAATGCTGCGCGACCCGGCCCGGCTCCGCAGCCGATCACGCCACCTCGTGACGCGGTCGTGCCGAGATCGTTACGCGCTGCCGTGCGCGCGGCCCGGGTGGCCGGATGCTGTGACCTGGATTACGTTGGTCGCCCGGTTTCCTCGACGACTGGAGTCTCGATGCCCCTCGACCGACGCACCCTGCTCCGCACCGGCGCTGCCGGCGCCGCCGCCGGCCCCTTCGCGGGCCTGGTCACGATGCCCGCCGACGCGGCACGGTCGGGACCACCCCGCTCCGTCGACCTCGTCCCGGTGCGCGACCTGCGCGACGGGACGGTGCGCCTGCACCTGCCCCGCGGCTTCAAGTACCGCTCGTTCCACGACACCGAGGGTCCCGTCGTGCTCACCGACGGCACCGCCCTCCCGGGCCGGCACGACGGCATGGGCGCGTTCCGCGGCCCGCGCGGCTCCTCGATCCTGGTGCGCAACCACGAGGTCAACAACCCGCAGCCCGCCTTCGGTCCCGGGACGCCGTACGACGAGATGGCCGGCGGCGGCACCACCACGATCCAGGTCGACGGCCGGGGCGGGGTGCTGGGCTCCTTCACCAGCCTCAACGGCACGATGATGAACTGCTCCGGCGGCCAGATGCCCTGGGGTGCGTGGATCACCTGCGAGGAGACCGTCAACGGCCCCGACGTCGAGGCCGACTTCACCGGCACCTCCAACGTGCCGCTGACCAAGCCGCACGGCTACGTCTTCGAGGTCCCGGTCAGCCACCAGCCGGGGTCGGGCCAGTCGGACCGCGAGCCGATCCGCTCGGCGGGCCGGTTCGCCCACGAGGCCGTCTCCTTCGACCCCCGGCGCGGGCACCTCTACCTGACCGAGGACGACTTCGGCTTCGCCTCGGGCTTCTACCGCTACCGCCCGCCGGCGCACCCGATGGAGGTCGGCGAGCTGCGCGACGGCGGCCGCCTGCAGATGCTCAAGGTCAAAGGCGTGGACAACGCCCACCTCGAGGCCGAGCAGCAGCAGGGCGCGACCTACGACGTGGAGTGGGTCGACATCGCCGAGCCCGACGTCGAGTACGACCACACGCCCGGCGAGCCGGCCCCCACCGAGCAGTCGACCGCCCTGACCCACGTGGCCAGCCAGGGCTGGGGGCAGGGGGCGGCGTACTTCTCGCGGCTCGAGGGTCAGGTCTTCGACCGCGGCGTCGTCTACTTCACCTCCACCCAGGGCGGCGGAGCCGCCGAGGAGGGCACCGAGGACCCCTCGGGCTACGGCAACGGGTCGGGACAGGTGTGGGCCTACGACACCCGGCGCCAGCAGCTGCGCTGCGTCTTCCAGTCGCCGGGGCCGATGGTGCTCGACCTGCCCGACAACATCACCACCTCGAAGCGGGGCACGCTCGTGGTGTGCGAGGACTCCAGCGGCGACAACTACCTGCGCGGGCTGACCCCGCGCGGTCGGATCTGGGACATCGCGCTGAACCGGCTGCGCGGCAGCGGCGGGGCGGAGCGGTTCGGCGACGAGTTCGCCGGGTCGACCTTCAGCCACGACGGCCGCACGCTCTTCGTCAACATCCAGTCGAGCAAGGGCATGACGTTCGCGATCTGGGGACCCTGGGGGCGGATCGGGGTGTGAGCGACCCGCCCGCCAGGGCTCGCAGCGTCAGGAGGCGGCGTACTCCGCGAGCTCGCCGGCGAGCGCCTCGGGTGCGCGTCCGCGCACCAGCGAGCCGTCGGCGGTGTGCTCGATGCTGTCGATCTCGCCCTCCTGGTGCAGCCGGTTGACCAGGTCGCCGCGGCTGTAGGGCAGCAGGGCCGTGATCTCGACCCCGGGGCGCGGCAGCTCGGCCTCGATCGCGGCCAGGGCCGCGGCCATGCCCTCCCCGGTCCTGGCGGAGACGACCACCGAGTGCGGCTCGCGGGCCTGCAGGCGGGCCAGGACGAGCGGGTCGGCGATGTCGGCCTTGTTGATGACGACGAGCTCGGGGATCGCGGCCGCGTCGACCTCGGCGAGCACCTCGCGCACCGCGGACAGCTGGCCCTCGGGGTCGGGGTGCGACCCGTCGACCACGTGCACGATCAGGTCGGAGGCGGCCACCTCCTCGAACGTCGAGCGGAACGCCTCGATGAGCTGGTGCGGCAGGTGCCGGACGAACCCGACGGTGTCGCTCATCGTGTAGACGCGGCCGTCGGGGGTCGCCGTACGACGCGTGGTGGGGTCCAGGGTCGCGAACAGGGAGTCCTCGACGAGCACCCCGGCGCTGGTGAAGCGGTTGAGCAGGCTGGACTTGCCGGCGTTGGTGTAGCCGGCGATCGCGACCGCGGGCACCTCGTTGCGGGCGCGCCCGGCACGCTTGGAGTCGCGGGTGACCTTCATCTGCTTGAGCTCGCCGCGCAGCTTGGCGATCTTGGTGTTGATGCGGCGGCGGTCGGTCTCGATCTTGGTCTCACCGGGGCCACGGCCACCGATGCCGGCGCCGCCGGCGACCCGGCCACCGGCCTGGCGCGACAGGTTGCCGCCCCAGCCGCGCAGGCGCTGCTTCATGTAGCTGAGCTGGGCCAGCTCGACCTGGGCCTGGCCCTCGCGGGACTTGGCGTGCTGGGCGAAGATGTCGAGGATCAGCGCGGTCCGGTCGACGACCTTGACCTTGACCTTGTCCTCGAGGTTGCGCAGCTGGCTGGGCGCGAGCTCGCCGTCGCAGATGACGGTGTCGGCGCCGGTCGCGGCCACGATCTCGGCGAGGCCCTCGACCTTGCCGCGGCCGATGTAGGTGGCCGGGTCGGGCTTCTGGCGGCGCTGGTAGAGCGCCTCCAGCACCTCGGAGCCGGCGGTCTCGGCGAGCAGCGCGAGCTCGGCCATCGAGTTCTCGGCGTCCTGCACCGTGCCGGAGGTCCAGACCCCGATGAGCACGACGCGCTCGAGGCGCAGCTGGCGGTACTCGACCTCGGTGATGTCCTCGAGCTCGGTGCGCAGGCTGGCCACGCGGCGCAGCTGGTGGCGCTCGGCGAGCTCCATCGCGCCGGCGGTGGGCACGTCGTCCTCGAGGTCCCACTCGGGGTCGGGGCCGTCGAGGTCGACGACCTCGTCGGCGTAGCCCGACTCGAAGTCGTCGTCCGAGTCGTCCGGGTCGTCCGAGTCGTCCGGGGTGGCGAGGCCGGCGTCGTCGGCGTCGTCCGCGGGGCCGTCCTCGCTCCAGGCCGCGGTGGCCTCGAGCTCGTCGGCGAGGGAGAAGTCAGGTGTCTTCGTCATATGCCTCCAGGGTATGCCTTGTGCAACGCCACCACGAGCGACTTTCATCCCCCCTACGGGTGCGGGGTGCCAGCATGGGCCCCGTGCCCCGCCGTGTCGCCGTCCCCGAGCTCGCCGATCCGGACGCGCTGGCCCGGCTGCCCCGCGGCCGGATGCTGGGCCTCACCGGCGCCCCCGGGGCCGGGAAGTCCACGCTCGCGGCCCGCCTCGCCGCGCTGACCGGGGCCGCGGTGGTGGCCATGGACGGCTTCCACCTCGCCGACGTCGAGCTGCGCCGCCGGGGCCTGCTCGGGCGCAAGGGCGCGCCCGAGACCTTCGACGCCGAGGGGTACGCCGCCCTGCTCGCGCGGGTGCGCCTGCGCGAACCGCTGGTGATGGCGCCCGCCTTCGAGCGCGACCTCGAGCAGCCCCTCGCCGGCGCCGTCCCCGTGCCCGGCTCGGCCGACCAGGTCGTCACCGAGGGCAGCTACCTGCTGCTCGACGAGCCGCGCTGGGCCGCGGTGCGGGCCCGGCTCGACACCGTCTGGCACGTGCACCTCGACCGCGACCTGCGCCGCGACCGGCTGCTGGCGCGCCACGTCACCTTCGGCAAGACCCCCGCCGAGGCCCGCGCCTGGGTCGAGAGCGTCGACGACCCGAACGCCGAGCTGGTCGAGTCCGCCGCGCACCGCGCCGACCTGGTCCTCGACCTCACCCCCTGACCCGGCCCAGACATCCCGCCGACCCGGCCCAGATATCCCGGGCGGAATCTAGGTAGTCACGCAACACCGTGGTTGGTGATGGGGTCTGAGAGTAGTTGGTCGAGGACCTCGGCTGGGGTTTGGAAGTCGTGGCGTTTGCGGGGTCGGGCGTTGAGCTCGGAGGCGATGTTGTCGAGCAGGCCGGGGCCGTAGAAGGACAGGTCGGTGCCCTTGGGCAGGTACTGGCGCAGCAGGCCGTTGGTGTTCTCGTTCGAGCCGCGTTGCCAGGGCGAGTGCGGGTCACAGAAGTAGATCTCCAGGCCGGTGGCCTCGGCGATCGCGACGTGGTTGGCCATCTCGCCGCCCTGGTCCCAGGTCAGCGAGCGGCGCAGCTGCTCGGGCAGGGTGGCCATCTTCGCCACGAGCGCTTCTTGGACCGCCAAGGCGCCGTGGTCGCCGGGCAGGTGCAGCAGCATCACGAACCCGGTGCTGCGCTCGACCAGGGTGCCCACCGCGGACTTCGAGGCGGTCGAGCCGAGGATCAGGTCGCCTTCCCAGTGCCCGGGCACGGCGCGGTCCTCGACCTCGGCGGGTCGTTCGCTGATCATGACCATGCCGGGGATCCGGCCGCGTCGCTCGGCCTCACGGCGGTGGGGTTTGCGCATCGAACGTCCGGTGCGCAGGTGCGCGCTCAACTCGCGCTTCAGCCCGCCGCGGGCCTGGATGTACAGCGACTGGTAGATCGTCTCGGGTGACACCCGCATCTCCGGATCGTCGGGGAAGTCGCGTCGAAGTCTGCCAGCGATCTGTTCGGGGCTGCGACGCTGGACCAGGTGGTCTTGGACCGCTCTGCGCAACTGCAGGTTGGTGGCCAGCTTCGCCCCCCGCGACCTCGTGCGGCCACGATCGACCTTGGACTGGGCCACCGAGGCCCGGTACCCACGACCGGTCGCACCACGGGCCAGCTCGCGGCTGATCGTGGCTGGGCTCCTGCCAGTACGACGCGCGACCTCACGGACCCCGTGGCCGGCATGGGTCAACGCTGCGATGTCCTCGCGCTCGACCCAGGACAGATACCGGCCCACCGGCGGGTTCACAGGAACAGGGTTCACCCCGCCAGCCTTGCGGAAGACCCGCTTAGACGTGGTCGCCGACATGCCCGTCACACGGGCAGCCGACTTCACTCCCAGCCCGGAACGGATCGCCTCCCAGAACGGACGGTCGAGCTCCCTGGGCCGCATCGGTCGAGCCATGGCACAACTCCTCAGTCATCGAGGTGTTGCATCACTACCTAGAACCCGCCCCGCCGAGTCGGCCCAGATGTCGCGTCCAGTCGGCGCAGATGTCATGCCGAGTCGGGCTCTTGTGATGCATGTGTGGGTGGCTGAGCGTGCCGTGAATGAGCGCACGCCGCTCTCTGTCTAGGTTTCTGAACTGTCGAGGAACTGAAACCAGGTGCACAGGAGAGCGGCGTGCGCGATGCCACCTTATGGCGTGCTCTTGTCGGGTGTGAGAACACCGTGATCGAGGGCGTTGACTTCGAGCAGGAACAGCAGCAGGTCACCATCCGGGTCCGCCCGGTAGCTCGTCAGCGTGGCCGCTGTGGCCGTTGCCAGCGCCCCTCGCCGGGCTACGACGCAGGTCGAGGACGCCGGCACTGGCGCGCTTTGGACCTGGGCACGATCCGGTGTCAACTGCAGGGCGATGCGCCGCGGGTGCGGTGTCGTGAGCACGGCGTGGTGGTAGCTCACCTGCCCTGGGCCCGCCATGGTGCTAGGGCAAGCAGGGCATTCGAGAACCAGGTCGCCTGGTTGGCCACCCAGACCTCGAAGATCGCGGTCACCGAGCTGATGCGCATTGCGTGGCGCACCGTAGGCGCGGTCATCACCCGTGTCTGGGCCGAGGTAGAAGGACGCGTCGACCTGCTGAGTGGGCTCACCAGGATCGGGATCGACGAAGTCTCCTACCGGCGCGGGCACCTGTACCTGATGGTCGTCATCGACCACGACACCGGCCGACTGGTGTGGGCCGGCAAGGGCCAGACCAAGGCCACCTTGCAGTCCTTCTTCGATGCCCTCGGGCCCGAACGGTCCGCCCAGATCACCCACGTCACCGCCGACAGCGCCGGCTACATCGCCGACGTCGTAGGCACCAACTGCCCTGCCGCGATCCAGGCCGCTGATCCCTTCCACGTCGTGAAGTGGGCCAACGACGCCCTCGGGGAGGTCCGGTTGACTGCCTGGCGCGAGGCACGAGCAGCGGTGCGCGCGAACCCACCACGACGCGGACGACCAGTTAAGGACGCACCACCGCACCTGGAGTCACAGCGCCTGCGACTGCTCACCCGCTCCCGCTACGCGCTGTGGAAGAACCCCGAGAACCTCACCAGCAGCCAGAGTGCCCAACTGAAGTGGATCGCACAGACCGACCCCCGACTGTGGCGCGGCTACCAGCTCAAAGAAGGGCTACGCGCGATCTTCAAACTGCCCCACCACGAGGCCCCCGAGGCGCTCAATGCCTGGATCACCTCAGCGCAACGCTGCCGCATCCCCCAGTTCGCAGCACTAGCCAAGACCGTGCAGGCCCAACGCGGCCCCATCCTGCTGGCCATCGAGCACGGCCTGTCCAACGGCCGCACCGAAGCCGTCAACCTGCGCATCCGACTACGAACCCGCATGGCCTACGGCTTCCGCGACCCCCACGCTCTGATTGCCATCCTCATGCTCACTCTCGGCGGCCACCGACCCCGACTACCCGGCAGATGACCCACACATCAGTCACAAGAGCCCGAGTCGGCGCAGATGTCGGGCCGGGTGTCAGGCCGAGGTTCGCGCGGCCTGGTGCTTTCAGGCCGAGTCGCGACCCGGCTGGTCTGGTCGAGCTGCGCCAGCCGGCCGGCCGGCTGATGCTCCGCGCCGCCTCGGCGGGCGATCTGCGCCGGGTCAGCGCGATATTCGGGCCGGGTCGACGGGCGATCTGCGCCGAGTCAGCGCGATATCTGGGCCGGGTCGCGCTCAGACGGTGACCCAGGGCTCACCGGCCAGCACGGCGGCGACCGGCTCCGAGACCTCGACGTCGTCGGGGCCGAGCAGGGCGGCGGCGCTGAACTGAGCGGCGTACGAGTCGAAGGAGCGGCCGTGGCGCAGCATCGCGTGCTTGCCGTCGGGGATGCGGATGAACCCGACGTCGGTGGAGCGGGCGACGCGGCGCGCGACGGTCTCTGCGCGGCCGGGCGGGGCGATGCGGTCGCGCATGCCGTGCACGACCAGCACGCGGCGCCCGGGCATCGCGCCGCCGTCGGTCGGGTAGACCCACGGGTTGAGCGCCACGACCGAGCGGACCGGGTCGAGCCCGCCCGCGAGCAGCGCGGCGCGACCGCCGAGCGAGTGGCCCACGAGGCCGACCGGGCGGTCGCCGTACTGCTCCCGGACCTGCTCGAGCGCCCACTCGACGTCGTCGACCGGGGTGTGGTGGGTGTCCCAGCCGCGACGGGTGTTGAGCAGGCGGTGCACCGCGAGGCGTCCGCGCCCGGCGCGCGCGACGGCCTTCGCGACGGGGATCATCCGCAGCACCGAGAGCTGGGTCGGGCTCACGCCGGGGCTGTCCTGCCGGTCGGCGCCGCCGTGCAGGACCAGCACCACGCCTTGCGGGTCGGCGGGGGTCAGGGTGTCGATGAGTCGGGGTGCGAGGTCCACAGCGAGATCCTCCCCATCCCCTCCAAAATCAGTCGTGCCCCTGAGGGTGACCCGGGGGTCACGCCCAGGGGCACGCCGTCGATCAGCAGGTCACTTGGGGGGCATCCGGATGCCGCCGTCGACGCGGACGACCTCGGCGTTCATGTAGGAGTTGGTGATGGTCTCGACGACCATCGACGCCAGCTCCTCGGGCCTGCCGAGGCGCTTGGGGAAGAGCACGCTCTCGCCGAGCTTGGCCTTGAACGCCTCGGACTGCTCGCCCTCGCCGTAGATCGGGGTGTCGATGAGGCCCGGGGCGATGGTGTTGAGGCGGATGCCGGCCGAGGACAGGTCGCGCGCGACCGGGAGGGTCATCCCGACGACGCCGCCCTTGGAGGAGGAGTACGCCGCCTGGCCGATCTGGCCGTCGAAGGCCGCGACCGAGGTCAGGTTGGCGATCGCGCCGCGGCAGCCGTCGGCGTCGGGCTCGTTGCGGCTCATCGCGGTCGCCGCGATGCGGGTCACGTCGAAGGTGCCGATCAGGTTGATCGCGATGACCTTGCTGTACGCCGCCAGGTCGTGCGCGGAGTCGAACTCGCCGTCGCGCCCGATCGTGCGCTGCGCCCAGCCGATGCCGGCCGAGTTCACGACCGCGCGCAGCGGGGCGATCGCGGCGGCGGCCTCGACGGCGGCCTTGATCTGGTCGGTGTTCGTGACGTCGACCTGGGCGAAGACGCCGCCGATCTCGGCGGCCAGGGCCTCGCCCTTCTCGGCCTGCAGGTCGGCGATGACGACGGTCGCGCCCTGGGCGGCGAGCTGGCGAGCGGCGGCGGCGCCGATGCCCGACGCGCCCCCCGTGACGATGGCAGATGCTCCGGAGATGTCCATGCACCCGAGCCTAGGGGGCGCCGGCGTACGGCGTCAGGCACCCCCGCCGACTGAGACAATTTCGCTGTCACGGTCGGCCGCGGGGGTTTCATCGGCCGGCCGATGAAGCTGACGGGTGGCCGATGAAGTTTTGTCGTCCCGGCAGGAGTTCTATCGGCCGGCCGATGAACCTCCCGGCCGCCGCGTCACAGGTCGGTGGTGCCGCGGGCGACGATGACGGCCGGGCCGGTCATCAGCACCCGACCCTCGGCGCTGAGCTCGATCATCAGGGTGCCGCCCGGCAGGTCCACCCGGTACGCCGCACCCGCGGCGGACCCGGCCCCGTCGGACCCGGCCCCGTCGGCCTCGGCCGCGGCGACCATCACGGCGCAGGCGCCGGTGCCGCAGGACCGCGTCTCGCCGGAGCCCCGCTCGTGGACGCGCATGGCGACGTGGCGCGGGCCGCGGCGCACCACGAGCTCGACGTTGACGCCGTCGGGGTACACGGCGGCGTCGTGGCCCGGGGGCTCGAGCAGCGTGCCGGCCCCGCCGATGGAGTCGAGGGAGTCGACGAAGGCGACGGCGTGCGGGTTGCCCATGTCGACGTGGCGGGCGGGCCAGGTGCGGCCGTCGACCGTGACCTCGGTGTGCCCGAGCAGCCGCGGACTGCCCATGTCGACGGTGAGGCCGCCGTCGGCGGCGCGGGTGACGACCTTGACGCCGTCGCGGCTGCCCACCGGGATCGGCGCGTCAGGGTCGACGAGCCCCTCGTCGATGAGGTGCAGGGCGAAGACACGCACCCCGTTGCCGCACATCTCCGAGATCGAGCCGTCGGCGTTGCGGTAGTCCATGAACCACTCCGACCCCTCCCCCAGTGCCGCGAGGTCGGCCGGCAGCGCGGCGGTGCGGATCACCCGCAGCACCCCGTCGCCACCGATCCCGGCGCGACGGTGGCACAGCGCCCGCACCCGCGCCTCGTCGAGGTCGCCGTGCACGGAGCCGTCGTGGTCGGGCAGCAGCACGAAGTCGTTCTCGGTGCCGTGGCCCTTGAGGAACGGGTAGGTCATCAGTACAGCCTCTGCGCGTAGGACGGTCCGTAGTACTCCTCGAGCTCGGCCGGGCTGCGCCCGCCGTCCTCGACCGCGGGCTCGGCCGCCGCCGCGAGCAGCGCCCGGCGCGGGACGACCGCCTCGGGCGCCCAGGTCTCCGGCTCCCACATCCGCGAGCGCAGGTAGGCCTTGGCGCAGTGGAAGAAGACCTCCTCGACGTCGACCACCATCGCCAGCAGCGGCCGGCGCCCGCGCACGACCAGCGCGTCGAAGAACGGCGCGTCGCGCACCAGCCGGGCCCGGCCGTTGATGCGCAGCGTGTCGCCGCGCCCGGGGATGACGAAGTCGAGGCCGACGTGGGGGTTGGTCAGGATGTTGCGGTAGCCGTCGGCCAGCCGGTTGCCGGGCCGCTCGGCGATCGCGATCGTCACGTCGTCGATCACGTGCACCAGGCTGCCCGCCGGGTCGCCCTTCGGCGAGACGTCGCAGCGTCCGTCGGCGTCGGCCGTGCCGACCACGCAGAACGGCGAGGCGCCCAGCCAGTCGCGGTCGACGGACAGCAGCGCGTGGTGCACCTTGGCCCGGACCACCGGCAGCGGCTCGCCGAGCAGGGCGACCAGCTCGTCGACGTCGGCGACCTCGTGCCAGGCGGGATCGGGGCGGGGGGTCGGGCTGCTCACGCGGGCCAACCTACGCCCGCACCCCGACCACCTCGTAGCGCGCGCACGCGAAGTCGCCGTTGCGCGCCAGCTCGACCAGGCGCAGGTCGACGGGCCGGGTGAAGAGCGGCCGCCCGGCCCCGAGCACCACCGGCGCCACCGCGACCACCACCTCGTCGAGCAGCCCCGCGGTCGCCACCTGGGAGGCCAGGTCGCCGCCGCCGACCACCCACACGCCCTTCGCGCCGGCCGCGACCAGCACCTCGGGCCAGGCCTCGGCCACGTCGCCGCGCACGAACCGCACGTCGGCGCCCTCGACCACCGGCAGGTCGCGGTGGGTGAAGACCCAGCACGGCTGCTCGTAGGGCCACGGGGACGTGGCCTCGTGCGTCCGGATCCACTCGTACGTCGTCGACCCCATCAGCACCGCCCCGATCCCGGCGATGAACGCGGGGTAGCCCATCGGCCCGTCGGCGTCGATGTCCAGCGTGAAGAGCCAGTCCAGCGAGTCGTGCGGGTCGGCGATGAACCCGTCCAGGGTGGTGGCGGTGTAGTAGGTCGTCCGGCTCATGGGCGCATTGTTCAGGACGTCGGCTCGAGCACCCGCGCGTCGCCGCCGCCGCGCCGCTCCGGCTCGGCCACGGCGGTCAGCAGCCCGCCGGGTCCGAAGCCGATCCCGGTCGCCGCCCCGATCTCCGCGGCGCTGGTGAACGCGTCCCCGGCCGGCTTCAGCTCGTGGCCCAGCGCCCGCAACCCGGCGCCGTACGCGTCGATGAACTCGGGCTCGGCGGTGACCGCGGCGGTGTTGCGCTGGGAGCCGCGCGGGTCGGCCACCGCGGCGGGCAGCGCGAGCCCGCGGTCGAGGTGGTCGACGACCAGCTGCAGCACCGTGGTGATGATCGTGGAGCCGCCGGGCGAGCCCAGCGCCAGCACCGGGGTGCCGTCGGCCTCGGTGATGATCGTCGGCGACATCGAGCTGCGCGGACGCTTGCCGGGCTCGAGGCGGTTCGGGTCGTCGGGGTCGTACACCGTGCTGAAGTCGGTGAGCTCGTTGTTGAGCAGGAACCCGCGCCCCGGCACCACGATCCCCGACCCGCCGGTCTGCTCGATGGTCAGCGTGTACGACACCACGTCGCCCCAGCGGTCGGCCACGGTCAGGTGCGTGGTCTCGACGTTCTCCGTGTCAGGAGCCGGGCGCGCCTGCCCGCCGTCGGGGGCCGGGCAGGTCCCGTCGGCGTCGTCGACGTCCCCGGCCGGCACCGGCTTGGTCGCGGCCTTCGCCGGGTCGATGCGGCAGGCCCGCTGCGCGGCGTACTCCTCGGAGAGCAGCTGCTCGTCCGGCACGTCGACGAACGTGCGGTCACCCAGGTACGCCGCCCGGTCGGCGAAGGCGAGCGCGCTCGCCTCCAGCATGTGGTGCAGCACCTCGGTGTCGCTCATGGCCGCGAGGTCGAAGGTGTCCAGGATGGCCAGCGCCTCGCCGACGGTGCTGCCGCCGCTGGAGGAGCCGCCCATCCCGTGCACGCGCAGGCCGCGGTAGTCGGCGGTGACCGCCTCGGGCTGCAGGGTCCGGTAGCGGCGCAGGTCGCGCGGCTTCATGAACCCGACGGGCACCGGCAGGTCGGTGTCGGCGACCACGGGCGGCTTGCGCGTGGTCTTCGCGATCCTCGCCGCGAGCCCGCCGCGGTAGAACGGGCCGGTGCCCTTGCGCCCCAGCAGCTCGTAGAGCCGCGCCAGGTCGGGGTTGGCGAAGACGCTGCCGACCTCGGGCGGCTCACCGCCGGGCAGGAACAGCCGCTTGGTGGAGCGGAAGGCCGCGAACCGCTCGGCGTTGTCGGCCGTCTGGTCGTGGAAGGTCTGGTCGACCACGAAGCCCCGGCGAGCCAGCCGGGCGGCGGGCGTCAGCGAGCGGCGCAGCGAGCGGGTGCCCCACTCCTCCAGCGCGGTCTCCCAGGTCGCCAGCGTGCCGGGCACCCCGACCGAGACGCCGCTGGTGACCAGCTCGGGCGTGAACGGGTAGGGCTCGCCGGTCTCCGGGTCGATGAACGCGTCGCGCGGCATCGCGGCGGGCGCCGTCTCCCGGCCGTCGATGGTCGAGACCTCGCCGGTCCTCCCGTCGAGGTGCACCAGGTAGCCACCGCCCCCCAGCCCGGCGGAGTAGGGCTCGGTCACCCCGAGCGCGGCCGCGGTGGCGACCGCGGCGTCGACGGCGTTGCCGCCCTGGCGCAGCACCCGCAGCCCGACCCGGGTCGCGTCGGGGTCGACCGACGTGACCGCTCCCCCGCGGCCGACGGCGGTCGGGTTCTTGTCGGGCGCGGGGCGCTGCTCAGCAGCGGTGGTGCTCCCGGGCAGGAGCGAGAGGGGCAGCACGGCCGCAGCGGCGGCGGTGGCGAACAGGCGGGTGGGGCGCATCGGTCCTCCGAGCAGGGCGACGATCGAGCGTCCACCCTGCGCCCCGGACGCGCCGGGCGTCAACGCCCGTCGGGGGTGGGCGTGCCGCTCAGGACGTCGCCGCGACCCGCTCGACGGCCGCGACCGCGAGGTCGACGCGCGCCGGGTCGTCGTACGAGATCCACACGATGCGGGGGTCCTTGCGGAACCACCCGTCCTGGCGCCGTGCGAAGCGCCGCGTGGCCGCCGCGGTGCGCTCGCGCGCCTCGTCGAGCCCCAGCTCGCCGGCGACGTACGCCGTCACCTCGCGGTAGCCGATCGCGCGCGAGGCGGTCCGTCCCTCCCGCAGGCCCTCGTCCAGCAGCCGCTCGACCTCGGCCACGAAGCCGTCGGCGAACATCTGCTCCACCCGCTGCTCGATCCGCGCGTCGAGCGTGGGCCGGTCGATGTCGACGCCGATCTGGAGCGTGCGGGGGTCGGTGTAGACCAGGCGCGGCAGCGAGGCGCTGTAGGGGCGCCCGGTCAGCTCGACCACCTCGAGCGCGCGGATCACGCGGCGGGTGTTCTCGGGCGACATCCGGGCCGCGGCGTCGGGGTCGACCGCGCTCAACCGCGCGAACAGGGCCGCCCCGCCGACCTCCTCGGCCTCGGCCTCGAGCCGGGCCCGCACCTCGGCGTCGGTGCCGGGGAACTCGAACTCGTCCAGCACCGCCCGGGTGTAGAGCGCCGAGCCGCCCACCAGCACCGGCACCCGTCCGCGCCCGCGCAGCTCGGCGATGCAGCCGCGCGCCCGAGCCTGGAAGTCGGCCACGTTGGCCGGCTCGTGCACCTCGAGCACGTCCAGCAGGTGGTGCGGCACGCCGCGACGCTCGGCGGGCGCGAGCTTGGCGGTGCCGACGTCCATGCCGCGGTAGAGCTGCATCGCGTCGGTGTTGACCACCTCGCCGCCGAGCCGCTCGGCCAGGTCCAGCGACAGCCCCGTCTTGCCCGACGCGGTCGCACCGACCACGGCGACGACCACCGGGACCATCCGCTGGGGCGAACCGGGCAGTGACGACATGTGGCTAGTGTGGCAACGCCCTCATCCGCACCGAGCAGGAGGCCGCCATGGGTTTCTTCGACAAGCGCAACATCGCCAAGCTGCGCGGCAAGCTGACCGACGCCGTGGACAAGCACGGCGACAAGATCTCCGACGGCATCGACAAGGC
Source organism: Nocardioides dokdonensis FR1436 (assembly GCF_001653335.1). Lineage (NCBI taxonomy): Bacteria > Bacillati > Actinomycetota > Actinomycetes > Propionibacteriales > Nocardioidaceae > Nocardioides > Nocardioides dokdonensis. Next base: position 1,976,914 of record NZ_CP015079.1, on the reverse strand, counting down.
CGCCTCCGCCGCCGACAAGCGCACCGGCGGCAAGCACAGCGACAAGATCGCCAAGGGTGTCTCCAAGGCCAAGGACGGCCTCGACAAGCTCGACGACAAGAACGACGACCGGCCGCCCGAGAACCCGCCGACCACCTACCCGCGCACGGACGACACCCCGTGACCGCGCCGATCCCCGAGGAGCGCGACGCGAGCCCGCTCGACACCGCGGGCAAGCCTCCCGGCGAGCACGACACCGAGCTGCCCGGCGACGACTCCGAGCGCCCGGCCGACCCGGCCCCGGCCGAGCACGAGCGCAACGCCGAAACCTCCGAGGACCAGCCCAGCCAGTGACCAGCCAGTGAGCGCCCCCGACCCCCACCACGGCCGCTTCGTGGTCGTGCCCGCCTCCTACGTCTTCCCCCTGCGCGAGGGCGACGCCGGCACCGAGGTGCTGCTCCAGCTGCGCCGCGGCACCGGCTACATGGACGGGCACTGGGCTGCGGCGGCCGCCGGCCACGTCGAGCAGGGTGAGACGGCGTACGACGCAGCGCGCCGCGAGGCCCTGGAGGAGATCGGGCTCGCCGACCTCGACCTCACCTTCGTCACGGCCATGCAGCGGACCCGTGGCGGCGAGGCGATCGACGAGCGGATCGACTTCTTCTTCACCGCCCGCACCTGGCGCGGCGAGCCGCACGTGGTGGAGCCGGAGAAGTCCGGCGGGCTGCGGTGGTGCGCCCTCGACGCGCTCGACACGCTGCCCGACCCCGTGGTCCCCCACGAGCGGGCGGTGTTGGACGGGCTCCGCGCGGGTACGACCAGTCCCTACAGCACCTTCGGCTTCGACGGCGCCGCCGTCGGGGCCCCCTGAGGAAGGACCCACCTGATGAGCGACGAGCAGCACGACAAGGACCCGGCCGGAGACCTCGGCCCGATGCCGACCCCGCACGCGGAGGAGCCCCAGCTCGTGCCCGGCGGCCCCGACGCGTTCGGCGAGGTGAGCACGGACCCGGTCGTGCCCGACGTCAGCGCCGGGGCCAACCCCGCCACCGAGGACGCTCCGGCCGAGACCAGCGAGGGTGAGGACACCAGCACGAAGGCCACCGAGTCCGACGAGGACTCGGACGAGGTCGACCCGAGCGAGGAGGCGCCGGTATGAGCACCCCGACCGACCCCCGCACCGGCCGCGAGCCGGACGAGCCGCAGAGCTCCAACGACGAGCTGGCCGGCGACATGGGCGTCAGCAGCGAGCGCGAGGGCCCCACCGGCCCGGGCCAGCACGGCACCGACGGCGTGGTGGACACCTCCGTCGCCGAGGACCGCGGGGTGCCCGACCCGGAGCACCCCGAGAAGACCCGCGGCGGGGAGGAGACGCAGCCCGAGGGGCTGACCCCGAAGGCCGGCTACTCCTCGACGGACCCGCGCAGCAAGGACTGAGCCCGGGGGACAGCGGCGACCCGCTCGGGATGCAGCATCACTTCTTCCCACGAGAAGCGCAGCACCAGCCAGCCCGCCGCGACGAACGCGTTGTAGCGACGGGCGTCGCGGTGCAGCGCCGCACGGTCCCCGTGCCACTCGAAGGAGTCCGCCTCCAGCGCGATCTTCAGCCGCTCGTCGACGAGGTCCGGGCGGCCCAGCCAGTCCGGGTCGCGCACCGACACCTGGGCGCGCACCGACAGCCCCTCGACACCGAGGCAGATCGCGCGCAGCACCGACTCGAACGGGTTGGCGGCTGCTCTTTCCGCGCATGCTGCGACTCGGCGCACCTGCCGGGCCCCGGGCCCGCGGACGTCGCGCGCGAGCGTCTGGAGCCGGTCCTCCCCGAACCCCTCGCGCAGCGCTGAGTCAGCGACCGCCAGCGCCTCGCTGAACGGCAGGACCCGCAGGCAGTCCACCAGCGTGCGCTCGGGCGAGGTCCGCCCTTCGACGACCTCGGACGGGTGCAGGTCAGCCAGCCGGAGCGCGATCCCGTCGCGGTGCACGCCGGTGACATTGCGGTTGCGTGGCACGGTCACCTCCGGCTGATCCGGTTGCCTGCTCACCGCCCACCCGTGCAGCAGCGCGGCGCTGCGGTGCGAGACGACCCCGCTGACCCGGTGCGCAGCCCGTCGCGCCTCGTCGGCGGCCGGCAGGGCGTAGCGGCCGCGGGCCAGCGCCACCACGTCGCCGGCGGCGAGGGCGGCGTCGACGGCGCGCCGCGAGCAGGCGCGCACCAGCGCCTCGCGGGTGGCCACCCCACCCAGCGCCGTCAGCACCTCCGCCACGGGGAGGTCGTCGTCCACCCGGCGAGCATGCGTCGGGGCGGCGGCGCATGCACCCGCTCCTCCACAGGGGGAGCGTTCAGGCGGTCAGCGGCGGGCGGTCAGCGGCAGGCGGGGGCGTCCGGCAGCGGCGCCGGCACACCCACAACGGGCATGCCGAGCCCGACCCCGCTCGGCGTCGGCGCGGAGGTGCGGGCCTCCCACGCGTCGCCCGAGCGGGTACGCCGCACGGAGACGACGCGGTCGGCGACCAGGTGGTGCGGGGCGGCGTAGGTGACCTCGACGGTGACCATGTCGCCGGGCCGCACGTCGCCGCGGCCGTCGGTGAGCAGGTCGTCGCCGGGCGCCGCGAAGTGCACCAGGCGGTTGTCGGGGGCGCGGCCGGAGAGCCGGCGCGTCTCGGCGTCCTTGCGGCCCTCGCCCTCGGCGACCATCAGCTCGACGGTGCGCCCGACGATCCTCTTGTTCTCGTCCCAGGCGATCTCGGTGACGAGGTCGACGAGGCGGCCGTAGCGGTCCTTGACGACCTCGGGCGAGATCTGGTCGGGCAGCGTCGCGGCGGGGGTGCCGGGGCGCTTGGAGTACTGGAAGGTGAACGCGGAGGAGAAGCGCGACTCGGCGACCACGCGCAGCGTCTCGGCGAAGTCCTCCTCGGTCTCACCGGGGAAGCCGACGATGATGTCGGTGGTGATCGCGGCGTCGGGGATCGCGGCCCGGACCCGCTCGATGATGCCGAGGTACTTGGCGGAGCGGTAGGAGCGCCGCATGTCCTTGAGGACCTTGTCGGAGCCGGACTGCAACGGCATGTGCAGGCTGGGCATCACGTTCGGGGTCTCGGCCATCGCCTCGATCACGTCGTCGGTGAACTCGGCGGGGTGCGGGCTGGTGAAGCGCACCCGCTCCAGGCCCTCGATGCCGCCGCAGGCACGCAGCAGCTTGGAGAAGGCCTGCCGGTCGCCGAACTCGACGCCGTAGGCGTTGACGTTCTGGCCCAGCAGGGTCACCTCGGAGACGCCCTCGGCGACCAGGGCGCGGATCTCGGCGAGGATGTCGCCGGGACGGCGGTCCTTCTCCTTGCCACGCAGCGCGGGGACGATGCAGAACGTGCAGGTGTTGTTGCAGCCGACCGAGATCGCGACCCACGCCGCGTAGGCCGACTCGCGCTTGGTGGGCAGCGTCGAGGGGAAGACGTCGAGGGACTCCAGGATCTCGACCTGCGCCTCCTCGGCCACCCGCGCCCGCTCCAGCAGCACCGGCAGCGAGCCGATGTTGTGGGTGCCGAAGACGACGTCGACGTAGGGCGCCTTCTCGGTGATCGTGGCGCGGTCCTTCTGGGCCAGGCAGCCGCCGACGGCGATCTGCATGCCGGGGCGCGACGCCTTGATCGGCGCGAGGTGGCTGAGGTTGCCGTAGAGCTTGTTGTCCGCGTTCTCGCGCACCGCGCAGGTGTTGAACACGACCACGTCGGCCTGGTCGCCCGCCGGCGCCCCCTGCTTGTCGAAGGGCAGGTAGCCCGCGTCCTCCAGCAGCCCGGTCAGGCGCTCGGAGTCGTGGACGTTCATCTGGCACCCGTAGGTCTTGACCTCGTAGGTGCGGGCTTCGGACGGGGCGGTGGTGGCAGTCATGACGCCTCCCAGGGTACGGCGGCGCGCCCGGGCGCCCCCAATCCGTCACCCGGGGCCCGGCCGGTCGTTGGAGCGGTGTGTGCGACCCCTCCCCACCCGTGACCGGTCCGGGTCGTCGCGCGGTGGTCGGCGCTGGTCTCGGGGCCGGCCTGGGCGTGGTCGCGGGCGCCGTGCTGGTGCCCCCGGCGGCGGCGTACGCCGACGGGGCGACGGCGGCGGGGCTGGTCTACCGCGGGCGGTTCACCGGGGTCGGCGACCCCGACTGGTACGCGCTGCCGGTGGAGGTGCCGCGCGGGACCACGCGGATCGAGGTCTCCTACGACTACGACAAGCTCGAGACCGGCGCCGGGGTCTCCTTCAACATCATCGACATCGGGATCTTCGACCCCGGTGGGGTCGGCCTCGGTGACGCCGCCGGGTTCCGCGGCTGGTCCGGCGGGGCCCGCGACCGGTTCAGCATCAGCCGGACCCGCGCCACCCCGGGCTACCTGGCCGGACCGATCACCCCGGGCACCTGGCACGTGGTGCTGGGCCCGTTCACGATCATCCCGCCCGGCGTCGGGTGGACCGTGACCGTCACCCTGCACCGCGGGCGTCCGGGGCGGCGGTTCCGGCCCCGGCCGGCCCCGCGCCGGGTCCGCGGCACCGGGCCGGGCTGGTACCGCGGCGACCTGCACACCCACACCGTGCACTCCGACGGCCGGCACACCCAGCGCAGCCTGCTGGCCCTGGCCCGCGAGGCCGGGCTGGACTTCCTGGCCTCCACCGAGCACAACACCACCTCCGCACAGCTGACCTGGGGCCGGCACGTGCCCGACGACTTCCTGGTGCTCCCCGGCGAGGAGGTGACCACCCGCGCCGGGCACTGCGTCACCTTCGGGCAGCCCGCAGGCGCCTGGATCGACTGGCGCTACCGCCCCGAGGACGACCAGCTGGGCCGCTTCACCGACCGGGTGCGCGCCCTGGGCGGGATGGCGGTGGCCGCGCACCCCTTCGCGCCCACGTCGGGCTCGACCTGGCAGTACGACTACGCCGACGTCGACGCCGTCGAGCTGTGGAACGGCCCCTGGACCCTCGACGACCAGACCGCCCTGAGCCACTGGCACGCGCTGCTCGTGGCCGGGCGGTTCGTGCCGGCCGTCGGCTCCTCCGACAGCCACCACGACGGCCAGCAGGTCGGGCGCGCCCAGACCGTGGTGCGCGCCGGGTCGCTCTCGGTCGGCGCCATCGTGCGCGGGCTGCGCGGCGGGCACGCGTGGCTGGCGGAGTCGGCCGCGGTCGACCTGAGCCTCCAGGCCCGCCTCGGCGACCGGACCGCCACCTGCGGCGACAGCCTCGACGCCGCCCCGACCGACCTGGTCGACGTACGCCTCGAGGTCGCCGGCGCACCCGGCTGCGTGGTCCAGCTGTGGGGGCCGCTGGGTCCGCTGGCCGGGGCTGTGACCGACACCGAGGGGGCCGCCGAGGTGACCCTGCGGGTCGCGGCCGGGGTCGCGCCGTTCGTCCGGGCCGAGGTGCGCCGCGCCGACGGCGCGCCCGTCGTGAACCCCGTCGAGGGGGTCCCGGCCTGGGCCACGGTGGCGCTGAGCAACCCGGTGTTCCTGGGCCCGCACCCGGGCCGGGGCGCCTCCGTGACCGGGTCCCGCTCCCAAACCGCAACGAAGATGTGACCACCTGAGAGCAGCCTGAGCGTGGCACGCACCGGCCACCAGTGACTAGGGTCATGTGCCATGACGGCTGAGCAGACAGGGTCAGGCCCCAGCGCCGCCACCGGGGAACCGCTGGTCGTGCTCGACGGCGTCCAGAAGTGGTACGGCGACCTCCACGTGCTGCAGGACATCAACCTGACGGTGCACCGCGGCGAGGTGGTCGTGGTGATCGGGCCCTCGGGCTCGGGCAAGTCGACGCTGTGCCGGGCCATCAACCGGCTCGAGACCATCGACGAGGGCACCATCTCCCTGGACGGCCAGCCGCTGCCCGCCGAGGGCAAGGCGCTGGCCAGCCTGCGCGCCGAGGTCGGGATGGTCTTCCAGAGCTTCAACCTCTTCGCGCACAAGACCATCCTCGAGAACGTCACCCTCGGCCCGATCAAGGTGCGCGGCGTCAAGAAGGCCGAGGCCGACCAGCACGCGATGGAGCTCCTCGAGCGGGTGGGCGTGGCCCACCAGGCCGAGAAGTACCCCGCGCAGCTCTCCGGCGGCCAGCAGCAGCGCGTCGCGATCGCCCGGGCGCTCGCGATGGAGCCGAAGGTGATGCTCTTCGACGAGCCGACCTCCGCGCTGGACCCCGAGATGATCAAGGAGGTCCTCGACGTCATGGTCGACCTCGCCAAGCGGGGCATGACGATGGTCGTGGTCACCCACGAGATGGGCTTCGCGCGCACCGCCGCCGACCGGGTGGTCTTCATGTCCGACGGCGCGATCGTGGAGGAGAACACCCCCGAGGAGTTCTTCACCAACCCCAGCAGCGAGCGCGCCCAGGACTTCCTGAGCAAGATCCTCAAGCACTGATCTCCACCCGCTGAACCCAGCACCAGCAGCACCCAGCACAGCCGACAAAGGAGAATGAACGATGCGCCTGACCAAGTTCACGGCGGCCTTCGCGGGCCTCGTCCTCGCTGGATCCCTCGCCGCCTGCGGGGACGACAGCTCCGACAGCGAGCCCGAGGTCGTCACCGACGCGGAGTTCGATTCCGGCACCACCATGGCCAAGCTGAAGGAGGCCGGCAGCATGACCGTCGGCACCAAGTTCGACCAGCCCGGCTTCGGCCTCCTCGGTCTCGAGGACGTCCCCGAGGGCTTCGACGTCGAGGTCGCCAAGATCATCGCGGGCGCCATGGGCATCGCGCCCGAGGACATCGAGTGGAAGCAGGCCTCCTCCGACATCCGCGAGCAGGTCATCGAGGACGGCGACGTCGACATGGTCGTGGCGACGTACACGATCAACGAGGAGCGCGCCGAGCGCATCACCTTCGCCGGCCCGTACTACGAGGCCGGCCAGCAGCTGATGGTGAACTCGGACAACGACTCCATCGAGGGTCCTGAGGACATCAAGGACAACCCCGACATGAAGGTCTGCTCGGTGACCGGCTCGACGCCGTCCGAGCAGATCAAGGAGTACCTGGCCTCCGACGACCAGCTGGTGCTCTTCGACATCTACGACAAGTGCAAGGACGCCCTGGGCAACGGCCAGGTCGACATCGTCACGACCGACAACGTGATCCTGCTCGGCTACGTCGACGAGAGCGACGGCGACTTCAAGCTCGTCGGCGAGCAGTTCACCGAGGAGCCCTACGGCATCGGCATCGCCAAGGGTGACGTCGAGTTCTGCGAGTTCATCAACAAGACGCTCGCCGACAACGAGGACGCCTACGTCGCGGCCTGGGAGGCCACCGCGGGCGAGGTCGAGGGCACCGAGACCCCCGAGCTCCCCGAAGCCGCCCCCTGCGCCTGACCTGATCACACCCTGACCGGTGGGGGCGCGAGCGCGTCCCCACCGGCCCACCCCGAGGAGCCGCCGTGAGCCCGGTGCTGGACAACCTGGACCTGTACTGGCAGGGATTCCTGACGTCCCTGGGCATCATCGGCTGGGCGCTCGTCGGGTCCCTGCTGCTGGGCACGCTGATCGCCGCCTTCCGGGTCTCCCCGGTCGCCTCGCTGCGGGCCTTCGGCTCCGCGTGGGTGACGGTGGTGCGCAACTGCCCGCTGACCATCGTGCTGTTCTTCATGGCCTTCGGCCTGCCGGAGGTCGGCATCAACGTCAGCTTCTACACCTTCGGTGTGATCGGGCTGATCATCTACACCTCCGCCTTCGTCTGCGAGGCGATCCGCTCGGGCATCAACTCCGTCTCCGCCGGTCAGGCCGAGGCGGCGCGGGCCATCGGCCTGCCGTTCACCAAGACCCTCACCCAGGTCGTGCTGCCCCAGGCCCTGCGCGCCACCGTGCCGCCGCTGGGCAGCGTCCAGATCGCGATGTTCAAGAACTCCGCGGTCGTGGGTGCCTTCGGGGTCGGCGGTGACCTGTGGAGCGTGGGCCGCAACCTCACCAGCGCCCAGGGCTACGCGTTCATCCCGGTGCTCACCGGGGTCGCGATCGGCTACCTGATCATCACCCTGACCGCAGGCGCACTGCTAGCGGTCCTCGAGCGGAAGGTGGCGATCGCGCGATGAGCCAGCTCTCAGTCCTCTACGACGCCCCCGGACCCCGCGCCGTACGCCGCGCCCGGATCGGCACGATCCTCGCGATCCTCGTCTTCGTCGGCTTCCTGGCCGTGGCCGCCAAGCGCCTCAACGACCGCGGCCAGTTCGCCAGCGAGCTGTGGAGCCCGTGGGCGAACCCCTCGGACGAGAACTTCAGCGCCGTCTGGGAGCTGGTCGGCAAGGGGCTGGCCGCGACCCTGACCGCCGCCACGCTGGCGATCGTCCTCTCCCTGGTGCTGGGGGTGCTGCTGGGCGTGGGCCGGCTGATGCTCGGCCCCATCCTGCGGGTTCCCGTGGTGCTGTGGATCGAGCTGTTCCGCGCGCTGCCCGTGGTCGTCACCATCGTCCTGGTGTGGCGGGCCTTCAAGGAGCTCAAGATCGACCTCGGCCCGCTGCCCGGCGACCCGGGCCTGTGGTACCTGGTGATCGGGCTGACCCTCTACAACTCCGTGATCATCGCCGAGATCCTGCGCGCCGGCGTGAACTCGCTGCCCAGCGGTCAGGGCGAGGCGGCGCTGGCTGTCGGCCTGACCAACGGCCAGACCATGCGGGCCATCCTGCTGCCCCAGGCCTTCCGGGTGATGCTGCCGGCACTGATCAGCCAGCTGGTCGTGGCCCTCAAGGACACCTCGCTGGCCGCGGTGGTCTCGCTGGGCTACCTCGAGCTGCTGCGTCGCGGCAACCTGATCTCGCAGAACCTCGACAACCCGATCCAGTCGCTGCTGATCATCGCGACCATCTTCATCCTCATCAACTACGCCCTCTCCAAGCTGGCCGAGTACGTCGAGCGCCGGATGAGCCGGTCCTCCGGCGACCCCGCCGCGGCGGCGCAGCTCGAGGGCGCCGGGGCCTGACCCCGGGCGCGTGCCGGGGCTGGCGCCGGGCGCGTACCGGGCTTGTCAGCCTTCTCCGGTACTGGATGGGTGTTGCAACGCCCATCCAGTGCATGAGTCCCCGGTCGACCGGGGATTCATGCAGGGGACCCCGGCCCGCTCAGGCCAGCGAGAGGAACCAGCGCTCGAGGCGGTCGAGGTCGTCGCCGTTCACGGCGTCGCCGCCGGCGACCTGGCGGCGCAGGTCGGCGGAGATGATCGCGAAGCCGGCGCGGTCCAGGGCGCGGGAGACGGCCTTGAGCTGCACGACCACGTCGGAGACGTCGCGGGCCTCCTCCAGCATCCGCAGCACCCCGCCGAGCTGGCCCTGCGCGCGCTTGACGCGGTTCATGACCGCGGTCATGTCGGCGGGCGGAACGGCGGCGGACGGGGCGACGGGCGCGGGCGCGTGGTCGCCCACGGGCTCGACGGACAGGCTGGCGGTGGCGTTCATCAGGGCCCCTCTGGCTGACGACTCCCCGCACGGGGAGGACTCCTGATCAACGCCGCAGCGGGGGCCGGGTTACGCCACCGGTCCAGTCATTCTGCGCAGGTCAGCGCGGGTGCTCCTCGACGGCGAGCAGCTCGACGCGGTTGCCGTGACCGTCGCGCGCGTGCACCCGCTCGTGGCCGTCGAAGGTGTGCCGCTCGGTCAGGTCCACCTCGAAGCCCAGCGCCTCGAGCCGCGTCGTGGCCGCCTCCAGCGCCGCCACCGAGTCGAGCAGCAGCGCCGGGTGCGCCTTGCGTGCGGGTGCGAACGCGTCCTCGACGCCCACGTGCACCTCGGCGCCGACCGCGCCGGCGTCGTCGTACGCCCGGAACCAGGCGCCGCCGCGGGCCCGCAGCGCCACCGGCTTCTCGACCTCCACCAGTCCCAGGCCCTCGGCCCAGAACCGGCGTGCGGCGTCCTCGCCGCCGCGCGGGCAGGACACCTGGACGTGGTGCAACCGCATCACGCACCTGCCTTCTGCGCCACGACGAAGACCCGGCGGAAGGCCAGCACCACCCCGGCGGGACCGGGCACGTACGCCGCACGCAGCCGGCGCCGCAGCTCGGCCTCGAACCCCGGGCGCAGGTCGTCCGGCAGCGCCTGGAGCGTCGGGCGGGCGCCGGTGGCGCTGACCCACTCGAAGACCGGGTCATCGCCGGTGAGCACGTGCAGGTACGTCGTCTCCCAAGCGTCGACGCGGGCGCCGAGGCGGGCCAACGCGTCGAGGTAGGTCGCGGGGTCGTGGCTCGCGGGGACCGCCACCCCCTGGGTGTGCGCGGCGTACGCCGGCTCCGCAGCCAGCTCGGCGCGGATCGTGTGGCTCGGCTCGTCGAAGTTGGCCGGCACCTGGAGCGCCAGCCAGCCGCCCGGCGCCACCCGCTCCAGCAGCGCGGGCAGCAGGTCGAGGTGGCCGGGGACCCACTGCAGGGTCGCGTTCGAGACCAGCACGTCGACGCTCGCGCCGCCGGCCGCGAGCCACTCGCGCAGGTCGGCCCGCTCGACCTCGACGTGGGGCACGTCGCGCCGGGCCGCCTCGACCATGGCCGCGCTGGAGTCGAGGCCGCGGACCTCCGCGTCCGGCCAGCGCTGGGCGGGCAGGGCGGTGAGGTTGCCCGGGCCGCAGCCCAGGTCGACCACCGTGCGCGGCGCCTCCGCGCCCACCCGGCCCAGCAGCTCGACGAAGGGGCGGCCGCGCTCGTCGGCGTAAGTCAGGTAGTGCTGCGGGTCCCAGCTGTGCGTCATGGCCGCTCCGAGTCTCTTGACGTCAAGATATCCACAGTCTGCAGACAAAGTGTCTTGACGTCAAGAGACTTCCTTGCCGCTGGGCGAGGCCCGGAGCGTGGCCCCGGGGCCACCCTGAGGGGCGCGACCCGGGGGCCGGCAGGTCTCTTGACGTCGAGAATCTCGACGGGCGTAGGGTGGGCGCATGCGAGACGAGGTCGACGAGCTGGTCGAGGCGTGGGCGCGGGAGCGCTCCGACCTCGACCTCGGCCCGGTCGAGGTCTTCAGCCGGATCAGCCGGCTCGCGCGCTACCTCGACCTCGCCCGCCGCGCGGCGTTCAGCGCTCAGGGCGTGGAGTCGTGGGAGTTCGACGTGCTCGCCGCGCTGCGCCGCGCCGGGACGCCGTACGAGCTCTCCCCCGGCCGGCTGCTGCGCGAGACGCTGGTGACCAGCGGGACGATGACCAACCGCGTCGACCGGCTCGTCACGCGCGGGTTCGTCGAGCGGCTGCCCGACCCCGCCGACCGGCGCGGGGTGAAGGTCCGCCTCACGCCCGAGGGCAAGGCCACCGTCGACCGGGCCTTCACGGCCCTGATCGAGGCCGAGCGCGGCTTCCTGGCCGACCTGCCCACCCACGACCGCGAACGCCTCGGCGACCTGCTGCGCACCCTGCTGACGCCGTTCCGCTGACGTCGTCCGCGCTGACGGTTTCCCCGGGTACCCGGGGAAACTGGAGGCGTTCGGGTGTTGCAACACCCCAACGCCTACGGAATCCCCGGGTACCCGGGGAAACCGCACGGGCCTACTCGAGCAGCTCAGAAGCCTCGAGCCACTCCAGCTCGAGCTCGTCCTTCTCGGCGGCCAGCGTGCTGAGCTCCTTGCCGAGGGTGGCGACCTTGGCGTGGTCCTGGGCGTGCTCGAGGACCAGGGCGTTGAGCTCGGCCTCGCGGGCGTCGAGCCGCTTCATGGCCTTCTCGACGCGGGTCACCGCCTTGCGGGCCGCGCGCTCCTCGGCCGAGCCGGGCTTCGCGCGCTTCGAGGCCGGTACGTCGCTCGCGCCGACGCCGCCGCCCCCGCCGGTCACGGACCCGGAGGCCGCCCCCTGCGCCCGGCGCTCGAGGTACTCGTCCACGCCGCGCGGCAGCATCGAGATCTGGCCGTCGCCGAGCAGCGCCCAGACCGAGTCGGTGACCCGCTCGAGGAAGTACCGGTCGTGCGAGACGACGATCAGGGTGCCCGGCCAGGCGTCGAGGAAGTCCTCGAGCACGTTGAGGGTGTCGATGTCGAGGTCGTTGGTGGGCTCGTCGAGGAGCAGCACGTTGGGCTCCTCGAGCAGCAGCATCAGCAGCTGGAAGCGGCGCCGCTCGCCACCGGAGAGCTCGCCGATGCGCGCGGTCAACTTGTCGCCGGTGAACCCGAAGCGCTCCAGCATCGAGGTCGCGGAGATCTCGCCGCCGTCGGTCTTCACGACCCGGCGGTAGGACTCCACCATCGGCAGCACCCGGGCGTTCGGGTCGAGGTCGTCGAGCTGCTGGGTCAGGTGCCGCATCGAGATCGTGCGGCCGTGCTTGACCTTGCCCGCGCTCGGGGCCAGGTCGCCGGCGAGCATCGCGAGCACCGAGGTCTTGCCGGCGCCGTTGACGCCGACCAGGCCGACCCGGTCGCCCGGGCCGAGGCGCCAGGTGGCGTCGGTGAGCAGGGTGCGCTCGCCGCGCTGGAGGTCCACGTGCTCGACGTCGATGACCTGCTTGCCCAGCCGCTGGGTGGCGAACTTCTGCAGCTCGAGCCGGTCGCGCGGCGGCGGGACGTCCTCGATCAGGGCGTTGGCGGCCTCGATGCGGAACTTGGGCTTGGCGGTGCGGGCCGGGGCGCCGCGGCGCAGCCACGCCAGCTCCTTCTTGGCCAGGTTCTGGCGCCGCGCCTCCGAGGCCGAGGCCTGGCGGGTCCGCTCGGCCTTTGCCAGCACGTGGGCGGCGTACCCGCCCTCGTAGGCGTCGACGACGCCGTCGTGGACCTCCCAGGTCCACTGGCAGACCTCGTCGAGGAACCACCGGTCGTGGGTGACCACGACCATCGCGGAGGGACGCTTCTTGAGGTGCCGGGCCAGCCAGGCGACCGCCTCGACGTCGAGGTGGTTGGTGGGCTCGTCGAGCACGATCAGGTCGTGCTCGCCGAGCAGCAGCGCGGCGAGCGAGCAGCGTCGGCGCTCGCCACCGGACAGGCCGAGCACCGGCCGGTCGAGCGAGACGCCGGCCAGCAGCTCCTCGACGACCTCGCGGGTGCGGTAGTCGGCCGCCCACTCGTGGTCGTCCATGCCGCCGAGCACGGCCTCGCGCACCGTGTGGGTGTCGGTGAGCTCGTCACCCTGGTGCAGGTAGCCCACGTGCAGGCCGCGGGACATCGACACCCGGCCGGAGTCGGGCTCCTCGAGCCCGGTCATCACCTCCAGCAGCGTGGTCTTGCCGTCGCCGTTGCGCCCGACGATGCCGATCCGCTCCCCCTCGGCGATGCCGAGGGAGACGTCGGTCAGCAGCGGACGCACGCCGTAGGACTTGGAGACGCGCTCGAGGTTGAGGAGGTTCTGGGGGGCAGCCATCAGACGTACTCCACCACGTGCGCCCCCGCGACCGGCGCGGGGACCACCGATGTACGCCGGTGGCCGCGCTCGGCGAGCTCCGCCTCGACCCCCTCGGCCTGGTCGCGGTCGGCGCACAGCAGCAGCACGCTGGGCCCGGATCCCGACAGCAGGGCGGCGTGCGCGCCGGCGGCCAGGGCGTCGTCGAAGGTGGTCGCGAGGTCGGGTCGAAGGCGCAGGGCGGGCTCCTGGAGGTCGTTGCGCAGCAGGCGCGCGAGCTGCTCGACGTCGCCGTCGGCCAGCGCGTCGTACAGGGCGGAGGGGATCTCGGGGGTCGGGACGTCGCGGCCGGCGTGCAGCTCGTCGAAGGCGCGGTAGACGCCCGGGGTGGCCAGGCCGGCGTCGTCCTCGACCACCACCCACCACCAGGAGCCGTGGTCGGCGACCGGGGTGACCAGCTCGCCGTGCCCGCTGCCCAGGGCGGTGCCGCCCACGAGCGCGAACGGCACGTCGCTGCCCAGCCCGGCGGCCAGGCGCAGCAGGTCGTCGTCGGGGGTCTGCAGGTCCCAGAGCCGGTCGAGCGCGACCAGGGTGGCCGCGGCGTCGGCCGAGCCGCCGGCCATCCCGCCCGCGACGGGGATGCCCTTGCGAATCTCCACCTTCGCGGCCCGGTCGAGGCCGTGATGGGCCGCCAGGGCCCGGCCCGCGCGCAGCGCGATGTTGTCGTCGCCGGAGGGCACCTCGCCGAGGTCGATGCGCCCGTCGCCGCGCAGGTGCACCGACCACTCGAGCTGCTCCTCGACGGTGACGTCGTCGTAGAGCCCGACGGCCTGGTAGAGCGTGGCGAGCGGGTGGTAGCCGTCCGCGCCCAGCGCCCCGACGCCGAGGTGCAGGTTGATCTTGGCCGGAGCCCGGACCGTGAGGCTCATCGGGCCACCTGCGCGAGCGCCTCGGCGATCCGGACGTAGTCGCCGACCTCGAGGGTCTCCCCGCGGGTGAGCGGCGCGACCCCGGCCTGCTCGAGCGCGGCGTCGACCTCGACGGCCGGCGCGAGCGCGCGCAACACCCCGCGCAGCGCCTTGCGGCGCTGGGAGAAGGCGGCGTCGACGACCGCGAAGACCTGCTCGCGGGTCGCGGTGGTCTGCGGCGGGTCCCGCCGGGTCCAGGCCACCAGCCCCGAGTCGACGTTGGGGGCGGGCCAGAAGACGGTGCGACCGATCGCGCCGGCGCGACGCACGTCGGCGTACCAGGCGGCCTTGACCGACGGGACGCCGTACACCTTGGAGCCGGGGCGGGCGGCGAGCCGGTCGGCGACCTCGCTCTGCACCATCACCAGGCCGCGCTCCAGGGAGGGCAGCAGCGCCAGCAGGTGCAGCAGCACCGGGACGGAGACGTTGTAGGGCAGGTTGGCCACCAGCGCGGTGGGCGCGGGACCGGGCACCTCGGTGACGCGCATCGCGTCGCCCAGGACGACCTCGAACCGGTCGGCCTGCGCGGGGGCGTGCTCGGCGATGGTGCGCGGCAGCCGGCCGGCGAGCAGCGGGTCGAGCTCGATGGCGACCACGCGACCGGACACCTCGAGCAGGGCGAGGGTCAGCGAGCCCAGTCCGGGGCCCACCTCGAGCACCACGTCGTCGGCGCCGACGCCCGACTCGCGGACGATGCGCCGCACGGTGTTGGGGTCGATGACGAAGTTCTGGCCGCGCTGCTTGGTGGGGCGCAGGTCGAGCTCGGCCGCCAGCTGACGCACCTCCGCCGGCCCGAGGAGTCTCGGGCCGGCGGAGGTGTCAGTCATGGCTCCAGCCTAGGCGCGGGCCACGGCCGCCTGTCAGGCGACTCCTGCACTTGTCGGGTGTTGCAACGCCCATCCAGTGCAGGAGTCCCCGGTCGACCGGGGACTCATGCAGGCGGACCGTCAGCGCAGCCCCAGCTTGGAGGAGCACGACGGCCAGGCGCCGTACCCGCCGTTGGCGTCACGCAGTCGCGTGGCGACGGCGATCTGGGTCTCGCGGCTGTTCGTGTGCGGGTAGCCGGTGCCGCCGTAGGCGCGCCAGGTCTGCAGGTTGAACTGCAGGCCGCCGTAGTAGCCGTTGCCGGTGTTGATGGCCCAGTTCCCGCCGGACTCGCACTGGGCGAGGCTGTCCCACACCGAGCTGCCGCCGGCGTAGTTCGCGGCGGGGGCGGCGGGAGCGGTGGGCCGCTCCTTGGTGCCGACCTCGACGACGCGGTCGACGGGCTTGCGGGTGACGGTGGCGCTGAGCAGCGTGCGGTTCGCGACCTGGCCGTTGCGCAGGGTGACGCGGTACGTCGCGCTGCGGGCGCCCGCGCGGCCCTCGCGGGCGACCTCGTCCTCGCCCTCGAACATCGAGGAGTCGTTGCGCTCGACGGTGCCGAAGGCGATCGACTCGGTCATCTTGCGGGTCACCTTGCGCACGTCGGTGAAGACGATCTTGTCGCCGTTGCGCACGCGCTTGTCGAAGCCGGGCTTGACCTCGTCGAGCTTGTCGACCTTCACGCCGAGCTCCTCGAGGGCGTCCTCGACGGTGCTGGCGGTCATGGTCTTCTTGACCGGCTTCTTGCCGGCGACGACCAGGGTCAGCTTCTTGGGGGTGACGACGTCGAGCTCGGCGCCGGAGCGGTCCAGCTCGCCACCACGGCTCAGCGACAGCTCGGCGCCGTCGAAGCCGCGGCCGATCTGCGCGAGCGCGGAGTCCACGTCGGTGGCGGTGACCCAGTGCGTCTCGGTCTTGCCGTCGACGGTCAGGTCGAGCGGGCGGCCGTAGCGCACGGAGATCTCGCTGCCGTCCTCGATCGGCTCGCCGAGCGACGGCGCGACCTGGTCGTGCTCGCCGATCTCGATGCCTTCGTCGGCCAGGACGTCGCCGACGGTCGCGGCGCGGGCGTCGAGCTGGCGCTCCTCACCGTCCACGGTGAGGGTGACGGTGTCGGCCATCGCGCTGTAGCCGAGGGTGGTGCCGGCCACGGCCAGCACGACGACGGCGCTCAGCGAGACCAGCCAGACGCGGCTGCGGGCGGCGGTCGAAACAAGGGTGTTGATACGTCGCACAGTTCTCCAAGGTCGGAGCTGTCCGGGTCTCAACCCCCGCCGGCGGCCCGTCCGCGCCGCACCACTATCGTGCGTGGTGCTGGAGTGACGGGAGTGCCGGGCGACGATCGTGCTGGCCACCAGCGGCACCGGCGGGACCATGGCGATCCCGGCTGTCAGTACTCCACCACACCAGAGCCCCCCGCGTCCGGCCAAGTCCTGGACGCGCGACGTGAGCAGGCTCTCGCCACGCTGAGCACCCCTGCTGAGGAGCTGTCGGTGCAGGTCAGCGCGGGGATGAACGGCGCTCTCAGCCCCTCTAGACGTCGATCTCAGATGGACGACGCGGCCGCGCCCCAGGTGCCGCCGAACGCCTGTTCCGTGGCGGCGTCGATGCCGGCGCAGAGCTCGGCGAGGTCGTCGCCGCGCACCTCGGCCATCGTCCGCACGGTCAGCGGCACCAGGTAGGAGGCGTTGGTGCGGCCCCGGTGCGGCATCGGCGTCAGGTACGGCGCATCGGTCTCGACCAGCAGCCGCTCACCGGGCACCAGGGCCAGCGCCTCGCGCAGCGGGTCGGCGTTCTTGAAGGTGATGGTGCCCGCGAAGGACAGGTGGGCGCCCCGGTCCAGGCAGCGCCGCGCGAACTCCGCGTCCCCGGAGAAGCAGTGCATCACCCAGCGCTCGGGCGCGCCCTCCTCGTCGAGCACGGCCAGCACCTCGTCGTGGGCGTCGCGGTCGTGGATGACCAGGGTCTTGTCGAGCCGCTTGGCGAGGTCGATGTGGCGGCGGAACGACTCGACCTGCGCGGCGCGCCCCTCCTCGCCGGTGCGGAAGTGGTCGAGGCCGGTCTCCCCCACCGCACGGACGCCGGGGTGCGCCCCGGCCAGCTGCTCGATCTCGGCCAGCGCCGCCTCGAGCCGCCCGGCGGCGGCCAGGCGCGGCGCCTCGTTGGGGTGCAGGGCCACGCTCGCGACCAGGGCGTCGTACGTCGCTGCCGCCTGGACCGCCCAGCGGGCGCCGGGCAGGTCGCAGCCGATCTGCACGATCCGGGTCACCCCGACCGCGGCGGCCGCGACCAGGGCCTCCTCGACCGGCAGGGCGGGCGCGTCGCCGCGGCCCATGTCGAGGTGGCAGTGGTTGTCCACGACCGGGTGCGGCAGCGGCTCCGGGACCGGCGGGAGGTCCTCGCGCGGTGCGGTGGCGGGCGTGCTCATGTGCCGGTGATCCTCTCGAGGACGGCCTCGGCGGCGGCGTCGGGCGCCTGCGAGGGGATCCAGTGGGTGACCCCGGCGAGCACGACGAGCTCGTAGGGGGCGTCGACGTACTCCTCGGTGCGCTCGGCGCCGTCGCGGTCGAGGAAGGAGTCGCCGTCGCTCCACACCAGGGTGGTCGGCACGGTGACGTGGCGCGCGGACCGGTCGCGGTCGACCAGGCCCAGGGCGCGGTACCACATCAGGCCGCCACGCAGCGCTCCGTGCGCGACGATGCCGCGCTCGAAGTGGGCCAGGTCGTCGGCGTCCATCCCGGCGCGGGTCAGGATGCGGGCGGCCAGGCGCGGGTGGGCCAGCACGCGCTCGGCGAGACCGCGCACCTGGAAGGCACCGACGTACCAGGAGCGCAGCGGCTGGCGCGAGGAGCGCATCGAGCGGGCGAGCGCGCGCGGGTGCGGGACCGAGAAGGCGGTGAGGGTGCGGACCTGGTCGGGGCGGGCCTGGGTCAGCGACCAGGCCACGATCGCGCCCCAGTCGTGCCCGACGAGGTGGACCGGGCCGCCGACCCGCTCGATCAGGGCGACCACGTCGGCGGTGAGCAGGGAGAGCCGGTAGTCGCGGCGCCGGGGCGGGCGGGCGCCCGGGGAGTAGCCGCGCTGGTCGGGCGCGAGGGTGCGCAGGCCGTGGGCGTGCAGCCGGGCGGCGACCTGGTGCCAGCTCGAGGCGCGCTCCGGGAAGCCGTGCAGCAGCACGACGACGTCACCGTCGAGGGGGCCCTCGTCGACGACGTCGAACTCGAGGCCGTCGTGGCGGTAGGAGGTGATCCGCGCCGGCAGCGGGCGAGGCGGCAGCCCGCTCATGGCACGTGCACCAGCTGGTAGACCTCGCGCTTGGGCACCCCGGCCAGGCGGGCGACCTCGGCGATCGCCTCCTTGCGCGACATCCCCTCCTCCTCGCGCTCGGTCACGGCCGCGACCAGGGCGGCGGGCTCGGTGGAGAGGGCTGCGGTCGGGTCGGCGCCGGTGACCACGATCGTCACCTCGCCGCGCACGCCCTCGCCGGCCCAGGCGACGAGCTCGCCGAGCGGTCCGCGGCGCACCTCCTCGTGGGTCTTGGTCAGCTCGCGGCACACGGCGGCGACCCGGTCCTCGCCCCAGGAGGTCGCCATCGCGGCCAGCGCCGCCTCGGTGCGGTGCGGGGCCTCGAAGAACACCATCGTGCGCTCCTCGGCGGCCAGGGAGTCCAGGCGCCGGGCGCGCTCGCCGGCCTTGCGGGGCAGGAACCCCTCGAAGCAGAACCGGTCGACGGGCAGCCCGCTGACGGCGAGCGCGGTCAGCACCGCACTGGGTCCGGGCACCGCGGTGACCCGGATCCCGACCTCCACGGCGGCCGCGACGAGGCGGTAGCCGGGGTCGGAGACGCTGGGCATCCCGGCGTCGGTCACCAGCACCACGCGCTGCCCGGCCTGCAGCGCCTCGAGCAGCGTGGGGGTGCGCGCGACCTCGTTGCCCTCGAAGTAGGACACCACGCGTCCGCTCAGCTCGATGCCGAGGTCGGTGGTGAGGCGGCGCAGGCGGCGGGTGTCCTCGGCGGCGACCACGTCGGCCCCGGAGAGCTCCGCGGCGAGGCGCGGCGGGGCGTCCCCGGCCTGGCCGATGGGGGTGGCGGCCAGCACGAGCACGCCGTACGGGGCGCTCGGGCCGGTCGGGCCAGTCAGGTCCGTCACGAGCCGGTGACAGGGATCGAACCTGCGACATCCTCTTTACAAGAGAGGTGCTCTGCCAACTGAGCTACACCGGCGGGGGCGCCCCAGCCTAGCCACGGCGACAGCCGGCGCGCCGTCGGGGCTCAGCTCATGCCGCCGTCGTGGGCGAGCACCGCGCCGGTCATCATCCGCGCGTCGGCGGAGGCGAGGTAGACCACCGAGGAGGCGATCTCGTCGGCGCTGGAGGCCGGGCCGGGCAGCATCGCGAGCAGCCGGTCGGAGACGCGCGGGTCGAGGTCGGTCGGGTAGTTCTCGGCCACCCGGGCGATGAGCGGGGTGTCCACCGCGCCGGGGCACACCGCGTTGACGCGGATGCCGTCGGGCGAGAGCTCCAGGGCCAGCGAGCGGGTGAGCGCGGTGAGCCCGCCCTTGGCGGCGGCGTACGCCGCGGCGTAGGGCTGCGGGACCCGCCCGGCCACCGAGGAGACGTTGACGACGCAGCCGCGGCTCGCACGCAGGTGCGGCAGCGCGGCCTGCATCAGGAAGAAGGGGCCCTTGAGGTCGATGGCCTGGACCCGGTCGAAGAGGTCCTCGCTGATGGTCTCGAAGCGCCCGAACTGGACGATGCCGGCGACGTTGGCCAGCACGTCGATGCGTCCTGCGGCCGCACAGGTGGCGATCGCGGCGTCGACGGCGGTCTTGTCGCCCACGTCGCACGCGACGTAGGTGACCCCGTCGGGCACGGTCGGGGCGATGTCGAGCCCGAAGACGGTGTCACCCAGGTCGCGGAACCTCTCGGCGGTGGCGAACCCGATGCCGGAGGCTGCTCCGGTGATGACGACGACACGGTTGCTCATGCGCTGAACCTAGAACACGTTCTAGTTCGGGGCAAGGGCGACCCGACCCGGACCGGCCTGGGACGATGACCCGATGAGCAGCACCTCCCCCGGCGCCACCCCCTCCCTCCTGCACGAGCCGCACCACGACGGCTCCGTGCTCTACCTGGACCCCGAGGCGCCCGCGCCCGGCTGGCCGGTGCGGGTGCGGCTGCGCACCTGGGTGGGCGACCCCGTCGAGGCGGTGTGGCTGCGCACGTCGTACGACGCCGAGCCGGTCTTCCACCGCTGCGCCGAGGTAGGGCGCGACGACTCCGCCGACGGCCAGGGCTCGGTGTGGTGGGAGGGCGAGCTGCCGGTGCACAACCCGGTCACCCACTACCGGTTCCTCATCGCCGGCCCCGACGGGACCCAGCGCTGGCTCGGCGCGGCCGGGGTGGTCGACCACGACCCGCCGGACGCCCTCGACTTCCGTGTCACCAGCCACGCCCCGCCCCCGGAGTGGGGCCGCGAGGCCGTGGTCTACCAGGTCTTCCCCGACCGGTTCGCCCGCTCCGCGGCCGCCGACGAGCGCCCGGTGCCGGCGTGGGCGGTGCCCGCGGCCTGGGACGACGAGGTCGTCTTCGAGGGCTCCGACCCGCGCACCCCGCTGCAGTACTTCGGCGGCGACCTCGACGGTGTCACCGAGCACCTCGACCACGTGGTCGAGCTCGGCGCGACGGTGCTCTACACGACCCCGGTCTTCCCCGGGGAGTCCAACCACCGCTACAACGCCTCCACCTTCGACGGCGTCGACCCGCTGCTGGGCGGCGACGACGCCTACGCGCGGCTCTCCGCGGCCGTGCACGAGCGCGGGCTGCGGCTGCTGGGCGACCTGACCACCAACCACACCGGTGACACCCACGAGTGGTTCCGCAGCGCCGTCGCCGAGCCGGACGGGCCGACCCGGGGCTGGTACTGCTTCCGCGCCGACGGCTCCTACGAGTGCTGGATGGGCCACCACACGCTGCCCAAGCTGGACCACACCGACCCCGGGCTGCGCGCCGCGATGACCGAGGGCCCCGACAGCGTCGTGGCGCGCTGGCTGCGGGCGCCGTACGACGTCGACGGCTGGCGCATCGACGTCGCCAACATGACCGGGCGCCTCGGCGCCACCGACGTGGCCCACGACGTGGCGCGCACGGTGCGGGCCACCGCCCACGCCGAGCGTCCCGACGCGCTGGTGATCGGCGAGCACAACCACGACGCCTCGCAGGACCTCGACGGCGACGGCTGGCACGGCACCATGAACTACTCCGGCTTCTCGTGGCCGGTCTGGTCGTGGCTGCGCGACCCCGCCTCCCCCGCCCGCGCGTTCGGGCGGCCGCTGCCGGTGCCGCGCCGACCCGGGGCGCTCGTGCAGCGCTCGATGCGCGAGTGGGTGGCCCGGCACGGCTGGCGGGCCACGACCTGGTCGTGGAACATCCTCGGCTCCCACGACTCCTCGCGGATCCGCACCCTGACCGGCTCCCCCGAGGTGCACCGCGTCGCGGCCGGGCTGCAGTTCACGCTGCCGGGCGTGCCGATGGTCTTCGCCGGCGACGAGATCGGCCTCGAGGGCGTCAACGGCGAGGACGCGCGCCGCACCATGGCCTGGGACTCCCCCGAGGGCTGGGACCGCACGACGATGCAGGTGTACGCCGACCTCGCCCGCGTGCGCTCGGAGCACCCGGCCCTGGTCCGCGGCGGACTGCGCTGGGCGCACGTCGACGACGACACGCTCGTCTTCGTGCGCGAGCACCCGGCCGGCTCGGTGCTGGTCTGCGCGCGCCGGGCCCCCGGCGGTGCGGTCGAGCTGCCCGCGGCGGCCCTCGCGCAGCCGACCCACGACGGCGCCCCGGCCCGTCCGGTCGGCGAGCCCGAGCCGCTCCTGGCCACCGCGGGCGCGCCGCGAGCACTCGTCGTACGCGACGGGGTGCTGGGGGTGCCCGCCGGCGGGGTCGGCGTGGAGCTCTGGCGGCTCTGAGCGCTCGGCCCTAGGCTCGCCGGATGGCCCTGCGCATCGTCGCCAGTCGACCCGACCCGGCCATCCTCACCCTGCCCTGGTCCACGCCGCTGGAGGACTGGGGCGACGAGCACACCGTCCCGCTGCCGCGCGGGCTCTCGCGCCACGTGGTGCGGATCGTGCAGCTGCGCGAGCGGGTCTACGCGGTCAAGGAGACCGTCGAGGAGATCGCGGTGCGCGAGTACCGGCTGCTGCGCGACCTGCAGCGGATGGGCATGCCGTCGGTGGTGCCGCAGGGCGTGGTCGCCGGACGGGTCGACGCCGACGGTGAGCCGCTGCCCGCCGCGCTGATCACCCAGCACCTGCGCTTCTCGCTGCCCTACCGCAGCCTGTTCAGCCACGGCGCCGGGCGCGAGGACCTGCCCTCGCTGATCGACGCGCTCGTGGTGCTGCTGGTGCGGCTGCACCTGGCGGACTTCTACTGGGGCGACGTGTCGCTGTCGAACGTGCTTTTCCGACGCAGCGCCGGCGGCTTCGCGGCGTACCTCGTCGACGCGGAGACCGGCGAGCTGCGCCCCAGCCTGTCGAGGCAGATGCGGGAGTACGACGTCACCGTGGCCACCGAGAACGTCTTCGCCGAGCTGCTCGACCTGCAGGCCAGCAGCACCGGGCCGAACGAGATCGACCCGCACGAGGTGGTCACCCTGCTGCAGCGCCGATACGACGAGCTGTGGAGCGAGCTGACCGGGCACGAGGAGTTCTCCTCGGGCGAGATGTGGCGCCTCGAGCGGCGCATCGAGCGGCTCAACGACCTCGGCTTCGACGTCGACGAGCTCGACATCGTCACCGACTACGACGGCGACCAGGTGCGGATCCAGCCCAAGGTGGTCGAGGCCGGGCACCACCGCCGTGAGCTGCAGTCACTGACCGGGCTCGACGTCGAGGACGCCCAGGCCCGGCGCCTGCTCAACGACCTCGCCGCCTTCACCGCCCACCACGACCTGGGCCGCGAGGACCGCCAGCTCGTCGCGAACCGGTGGTTCACCCGCGTCTACGAACCGCTCACCGCGATGATCCCGCCCGAGTCCCGCGGCAAGCTCGAGCCGGCCGAGTTCTTCCACGAGGTGCTGGTGCACCGGTGGTACCTCTCGGAGCGCGCCGAGCGCCCCGTCGACATCTTCGACACCGCCCGCGACTACATCGACACCGTCCTGGCCACCCGCCCCGACGAGGCCCTCGCCACCGACCCGGAGTAGCGACCCGGCCCAGATGTTCCGCCGACCCGGCCCAGATGTTGCGCCCAGTCGGCGCAGAGATCCCGCCGAGTCGGCCCGGATCTACGCCTGGCGGTGGGGCATTCCCGGACCCGGCCAGCGCGACATCTGGGCCGGGTCGGTGCGACATCTGCGCCGGGTCAGTGCGACATCTGCGCCGACTCGCGGGTGGGCTGGTGCTGGTTCTGATGGGTCTGGGCCGGTGACTCCCTGTGGTGGGGCGGTGCTGGTGGGCGGTGCTGGGGTCAGGGGCGGCAGACGCGGCAGGTGGTCAGGTGACCGTTCTGCTCGCCGACGGGGTGCAGGTCGCTGCGGTGCGCGATGAGGGAGCAGTCGCGGCGGTGCATCGTGGTGCCCTCACCGGCGGTGACGGGCAGCGCGGAGACGTCGACCCCGTCGTCGCGGGTGGTGGCGGCGCGGGAGGTGACGTCGGCGAGCAGGAGCAGGGTGTCGGCCAGGCGCTTGGAGGACTCGCGCCCGTCGTCGGCGATCCGGGCCAGCCATGCACCGAAGTACAGGAAGCCGCCGCAGAAGGTCAGGCCGAGGCCGAGCATGCCGCCGGAGACCAGGTAGGAGATCTGGTCGTACTCGTAGGGCGTGTTGGCCGCGCCGTACCAGCCGAGCACGATCACCACGAGGCCCAGGGGCAGCAGCACCGCGCCGGCCCAGAAGAGCACGACCTGCAGCAGCCGGTAGTTGTTGTTCTTCAGGGGCGCCGCGCCGCTGCCGCCGCGCGACCCGGCGCGCGGCAGGGAGCCCACCGACGAGGCCCCGGTGCGGGCGCCCGAGGCGGGGACGGTGGAGGCGGGGGCAGGGTTGACGGTGGTCATCGCGTCAGGCCTTTCGGAGATCGGGAAGGCCGCTGTCGAGGCCGTGGGGACAGGCCGTGCCGCCGCCGAGGGCGAGCAGGCCGAGTCGGCGCAGGTAGCTGCCGGCGATGGTGGCGCCGATCAGCGCACCGAGGAGCAGCGCGCCGGGGATGGAGAACAGCGCGGGCAGGCCGGAGCCGACGGGGGCCGCGTCGAGGAGGTCGCCGTCGGCGGACCCGCCACCGTCGCTGCCGGGCACGGCCGGCTCGCCGGGCGTGCCGGCGGTGCCGGCCGATCCGGAGTCGCCGCCCGTGGTGCCCGCGCCGCCCGCACCGCCACCGTCACCGTCGGTGGTCGTCTCGCCGGTCGTGTTGTTGTCGGGCACCTCGCCGCCGGGGATGTCGACGCCCTGGGAGGTGTCGACGACGCTGGTGGCGTTGCCGAGGGTGATGACGATCTTCGGGGAGAGGTTCACCGCGGCGCCGAGCAGGCTCTTGAGCTGGCCGGCCTCCTCGGGGATCTGGTTGATCAGGTCGGCCAGGGCGTTCAGCGGCAGCGCGTCGAGCTGCTTGCGCAGCACGGGGGTGTCGATGACGACCTGGATGCCCTGCACCGTGCTGGTGGCCTTGTCGCCGTCCTTCTCGAACGACGGCTGCGGCAGCAGCAGCTGGAGGCCGAGCGCCTCGAGCGCCTTGCCGGGGTCGGACGGCAGGCCCGGGATCGGGCTGGCCTGGCCGGCGGCCTCGAAGCCGTCGGAGCCGTAGCGGAACTTCTGGCCGGCGATCGTCAGGACGCCGTAGTCGGCGCCGCCGCCGGTGCTGCCCTTGGCGCCGTCGCTGGCCGCCACGGCGCGCGCGGTGATGCCGGAGAGGGTCACCACGCCGCCGAGCAGGCTGACGTCGCCGACGGCCGAGCGCGAGACCGCACGCACCTCGGTGGTCTCGCTGGTCACGACCGACTCGGCGGCGTACCCGCCGAGGTCGACCAGGGCGGCGAGCTGGGCCGGGATCTGGCACTCGACCTCGTCCTCGGCGGCCGCCGAGGACCGCGCCGTACGCCGCTCGCGTGCGGCGGGCGAGGGCGCCGAGGCGTCCGCGCGCCCACCGCTGAGCGAGCCGGTCAGACCGCTGGTCAGCCCGCTGAGCAGGCCGCCGTCGCTGGTCAGGGAGCCGAGCCCGGGGATGGCCGGCATCCCGGGGATCTCGGGCAGGCCGGGCAGTCCGCCCCCGCCGCCGCCGTCACCACCGTCACCGTCGTCGCTGCCGGCGCCGGGCTCGCCCAGGCGGCAGTCGGTGGAGTAGCCCACCTCGGCGAAGGTCTTGCTCTCGGTGGCGCGGGTGCGGTTGACGACGCCCGGGAAGGGCTCGTCGGCCTCGCGCTCGGGGCCCGCGGGGTGGTTGGAGTTCACCTGCACCGGGTAGCCGCGCTCGGCCAGCGGGCCGGAGATCTCGGGCGGGAAGCCCAGGTTCTCGATGATCGTCTTGAACCCCTCACCGACCGCGTCGCCGGGCCAGATGAAGGCCGCGCGGCCGCGGGAGGTGGAGGAGTCGGCCTTGACCACGCTGTAGCCGAGGTTGAGCTCGGCCTGCGGGCTCGCGGGGATCGGGATGGTGGGCTCGTAGATCTCGAGGCGCACCGGGGTGGAGCTGGTGGTGGCGGAGTAGCCGGCGAACGGCGGGTCGCCCTCGGCGGCGCCGGCCGGGCCGGAGGCCAGCGGCAGGCTGGTGCCGACGAGCGCGGTCGCGGCCAGCGAGAGCAGCACCCGCCGCGGCCGGCGTCCCGGGACGATGGGCCGAACAGTGGTCTTGCGGCTCATGCCGCACCTC
Source organism: Nocardioides dokdonensis FR1436 (assembly GCF_001653335.1). Classification (NCBI taxonomy): domain Bacteria; kingdom Bacillati; phylum Actinomycetota; class Actinomycetes; order Propionibacteriales; family Nocardioidaceae; genus Nocardioides; species Nocardioides dokdonensis. Next base: position 1,951,000 of record NZ_CP015079.1, on the reverse strand, counting down.
CCAGGATGACGTCGGACATGGTCTCGAGGACTTCGGCGGGCTCACCGCTGGCCACGATGCGCCCACCCGTCATGACGGCGGCGTAGTCGGAGACGCGCAGCGCGGTGCGGGCGAACTGCTCGATGCAGAGGATGGAGACGCCGGACTCGGCGATCTGGGCGACGGTGTCGTAGAGCTCGTCGACGATCAGCGGTGCGAGGCCCATCGAGAGCTCGTCGAGCAGCAGCAGCGCCGGGTCGGAGGCCAGCGCCCGCGACATCGCGAGCATCTGCTGCTCCCCGCCCGACATGGTGCCGGCGAGCTGCCCCCGGCGCTCGAGAAGCCGCGGGAAGTAGGTGAACGCGGTCTCGAGGACCGCCTCGGTGGACACCCCGGCGTAGGACATCAGGGTGAGGTTCTCCTGCACGGTCAGGTTCGGGAAGACCGAGCGTCCCTCGGGCACGGTGCACAGCCCGAGCCGGGCGAGCTCCTCCGGGCCGGCGCCCTTCACGTGGACGCCGCCGAGGTGCACGTCGCCGGAGGTGGACGACTTCTGTCCCGAGATGACCTTGATCAGGGTGGACTTGCCGGCGCCGTTGGGTCCCAGCAGCGCCATCACCGCGCCCTTCGGCACCGCCAGGTCGACCCCGCGCAGCACCTCGATGCGCCCGTAGGCGGCGTGCAGGTCGACGACCTCGAGGATGGGGACGCTCATCGGGCACCTCCGGTGGCGGGTACGGCGGGCAGCACGGTGGTCTCGTCGCTCACGGCCGGCAGGTCGGTGCGGGTCTCGTCGACCGCGCCCGGAGCGGACGAGGCACCACCCACGGGCTCGACGTCCTCGTCGGGAGCGTAGCCGAGATAGGCCTTCTGGACCGCGGGATCGCGGCGGATCTCGGCGGGCCTGCCGGAGGCGATCACGGACCCGAAGTCGAGGACGTGGATCTCGTCGCAGACCCCCATCACGAGGTCCATGTCGTGCTCGACCATCAAGATGGCGCGGCCCTCGGCGGCCAGGTCGCGCAGCAGGTCGCCGAAGCCGTCGGTCTCGGTCTCGTCGAGGCCCGAGGAGGGCTCGTCGAGCAGCAGCAGCTTCGGGTCGCCGGCCAGGCAGCGGGCCAGCTCGAGGAGCCGCGCGGTGCCGGTGGGGATGGAGTCGGCGCGCTCGTCGGCGTACTCGGCGATGCCCACGCGCCCCAGGAGCGCGTCGACCTCGCCGCGCGAGGACGTCCCGAGGCCGCGCACGGCACCCAGGACGCCGCGGTGGATGTCGGTGGCGACCCGCACGTTGTCACGCACGCTCAGCGACCCGAAGGCCTCGAGGCGCTGGAAGGTGCGACCCATCCCCCGCTTCGAGCGCCGGTGCACCGGCACCGAGGTGACCTTGCGGCCGTCGAAGTGCACGGCACCGCGGGTCGGGCGCTGCAGGCCGGAGATGACGTTGAAGCAGGTGGTCTTCCCGGCGCCGTTGGGCCCGATCAGCCCGGTGACGCGACCCGCCTCGACGGCGAAGCAGGCCTCGTTGACGGCGGTCACGCCGCCGAACTGGACGACGACGTTGTCAACCTCGAGGAGCGGCATCGGCGGGCACCTCCTGGCGCGGGTCGGAGCGGAGCGGGATGTCGTGGGAGCCGTCGGAGTACTGGTCGTCCGCGGGGTCGGCGTGCAGGCCGACGCCGGCGAGCGACGGGGCGGCCCCGGCGTTCGCCTCGGCCTCCTCGCGGACCCGTCGCTGGGCCTCCCCCGGGGCGGGCAGCACCGGGATCCGGGCCCGGATCGAGCTGCCGAAGCGCCGGTCGAGCAGGCGCCCGAGCTTGAAGACCTGGTTGGCCAGGCCGTTGGGGTCGCGCCCCAGGGCGACGGCACCGAAGCCGATGACCGCGAAGATCAACCCCGCCATCGACGGGCTGGAGGACTGGAAGACCGGGAGCAGCATCAGCCCGATCCCGCCCAGGGCCGCGCCGGTCACCGAGGTGACCCCGAAGACGACCGCGAGCAGCAGCAGCGGCAGCGAGTTGAAGAACTGGAACTCCGCCGCCCCGACCGAGCCGCGCAGGCCGGCGTACAGCGCACCGGCGAGCCCGGCCATGCCGGCCGAGAGCCCGAAGAGGCCCACCCGGAACCACCGGGCGTCGAGGCCCAGGGTGCCGCAGGCGGCCGGGCTGTCGCGCAGCGCGATGAGCATCCGCCCCAGGGTGCCGCGGCGCAGCCAGAGCAGGAACAGGCCCATCAGCACGAAGAAGAGCGACATCACCCAGACGTAGGCGGCGCTCGAGTCGATCGAGACGCCGAGCACCGAGAGCCGCTGGGCGTCCAGCGTGCCGTTGAAGCCGAACGCGAAGTCGGCCTGGAAGATCATCTTCTCCATGATCACGCCGAACGCGAGGGTCGACAGCGCCAGGTAGAGCCCGGTCAGCCGGATCACCGGCAGCGCGACCAGGGCGCCGACGCCGGCGGCGATCAGCGCGGAGAGCAGCAGCCCCACGAGGTTGGGCTGGTCGAGCTTGACGTAGGCCAGGGCGCCGACGCCGGCGAAGGTGAACTGCGCCAGCGAGACGTGGCCGCCGTAGCCGGTCAGCAGCACCAGGGAGAGCATCACCATCGCGTACGTCGCCGCGGTGCCGAGCAGCAGCAGCTTGGACTCGCCCATGGCGGTGGCCAGGAAGGCCACCCCGAGCAGCAGCGCGCCGCCCCAGCCCAGGGCCTTGAACAGCGAGGGCTGCGGGGCGGAGACGATGCCCTTGACCTGGCCGATGCGCAGCTGGGCCTGGGGCATCGCGACGATGACCACGAAGAGGAAGAGGGCCGGCACCACGTTGCGCACGCTGTTGAGCACGCCCTCGGTGGGCAGGTAGCCCGACGCGTAGGAGGTGGTCAGGCCCAGCACCATCGCGCCGAGGAAGGTCATCGGCAGCGACTTGAGCTTGCCGAGCATGGCGGCGGCGTAGGCGTTGACCACCAGCAGGGTCAGGGCGTAGTAGTCGAGCCCGACGGTCGAGACCAGCAGCACCCCGGCCAGGGCGGCCAGCGAGGTGCCGATGGCCCAGGACAGCGCGGCGACCTGCTCGGGCTTGCCGCCGAAGAGCTTGAGCAGCTCGGGGTTGTCGACGCTGGCGCGCATGGCGGTGCCGATGCGGGTGCGGTTGAGCAGCACGTACAGCCCGACCGCGACCACGCCGGACAGGGCGATGGTGATCAGCTGGTGGGCGGTCACGAAGATGCCGAACATCTCGATGTTGACGCCGGGGAAGAACGGCTGGATCGAGCGCGGCTCGGGCGGCCAGATCTGCGTGGCCAGCCCGATGCAGCCCACGAGCAGGCCCACGGTGACCACCAGGGACACCGACACGGGGCCCTCGCCCAGGCCGCGGGTGACGAAGCGCTGGATGAACCAGCCCACCGCCGGGGCGACCACGAACAGCACCAGGAACAGCGCCAGCCACAGCGGCATCCCCTGGCGCACGCTGAAGTCCCAGAAGACGAAGGACAGCACCATGCCCAGGGCACCGTGGGCGATGTTGAACACCCGGGTGGTGGTGTAGGTCAGCACCAGGCCGCTCGCGGCGATGGCGTACGCCGCGCCGCTGAAGAGGCCGAAGAAGGTGAAGGCCAGGAAGGAGGTCATCGGACCGTCGTGATCCCGTTGCAGGTGTAGCTGCGGCTGCCCTGGGCCACGAACTTGCCGCCCTTGACGGTCAGGAAGCGCCAGCACTCACCGGTCTGGCGGGGGCCGACCTGCTGCTTGGAGTGCAGCCCGTTGGCCGTCCAGTCGCTCACCTTGTTGAGCGAGGCGACGAGCGTGCCCCGGTTGAGCTGACCGCCCAGGCCGGTGGCCTCCTGCACGAAGAGCCGTGCGGCGGACCAGGCGAAGGCACCGAAGAAGGTCGGCTTGGCGCCGGGCTTCACCTGCTGCAGCCACGAGGTGTAGAGCTGCGTCTCCTGGTTGGAGGAGGCCTCCTCGAAGGGCACGAAGTTGGTGAAGAGCGTGGTGCCCTCGACGGCGGCGCCGCCGCTGAGGTACTCGCTGGTGTACGCCGTGGGGTCGAGCATGTAGATGTCGGGCTCGTAGCTCTGCTGCTCCATGGCCTGGGCCAGCTTGACGGCCTGCGACGCGGCGCCGATGAACTGCACGTAGCCGACGCCGCGGTCCTTGAGCTGCTGGACGTAGGGCGCGTAGTTGAAGTCGGAGACCTCGATGGCCTGCTCGTAGACGAACTTCATGCCGCGCTGGGTCATGGCCTGCATCTGCAGCTTGCCGTTCTCGACCGCGGCGCCCGCGTTGACGTAGAGCATCGCGCCCTTCTGCGAGGCGGCCTTGAAGTTCTTCAGCACGTAGTCGGGCACGGCGTTCTGGAACTGGTTGGCCACCGTCGACTGGGCGCCGAAGCAGGTCTTGCAGGCGCTGCGCGCCTTGGTGACCGAGGCGGAGCGGATGTCGGGCAGGCCGCAGCCCTCGGCGGCGCTGGCGCCGCCGGAGTCGAAGGCCGACATCGAGCCGACCATCGCGAAGACGTTCTCGCACCCGTCGGCGTAGGCCTGCTGGTCGGCGCCGGCGTCGGTGCGGCTGTCGTAGTTCTTCAGCACCAGCGAGCGGCCGCAGATGCCGTCGGGGTTGGACTTGTTGTAGAAGGCGACGTACGCCTTCGTGGCGTCCTGCGCGGCCTCGAAGAGACCGGGCACGGGCCCGGAGATGTCGGAGGCGTTGCCGATGGTGATCGTGGAGTCGGTGATCCCGGGGCCGTTCTTGAAGCCGTCGCAGGACGCGGCCTTGCCGCCACCGTCGGCGGAGCTGGCCCCGCCGGGGTCGGTGGTGCTGCCGCTGCCGCCGCCGCTGTCGGTGCCGCCCGTGCTGCCGGAGGAGCCCGAGGAGCCCGAGGTGCCGCTGGAGCCGTCGGTCCCCGGGACGCCACCCGCGCCGGGGTCGCCCCCGACCACGGTGCCGTCGTCACCGACGACGCCGGTGCCGCCCACCGTGGTGCCGCCGACCGTGCCGCCCGCGGTGACGACGTCGTTGGGGTCGAGCTGGGAACCGCAGGCCGCGAGGACCAGGCAGAGCGCGCCCGCCGCGACGGCCGAGGCGGCACGTCGGGCATCACGAGTGGGTCGGCGAGCGGACACTGGGCCTCCAGAAACTAGAACGTGTACTAGTTCTTAACGATAGGGCTTCAGGAAGGTGACGGGGGGCACATCGAGATGTCCGGACATTTCTTCGCTTCCCACCCCGGCAGGGGTGGCGGACGGTCCGGAGCGCCCCCGGCGGCCCGCGTCCTCACTCGACGGCCGTGGTGCCGTTGCACAGGTACTTCGAGCCGCCCACCGGGACCCAGCGACCGTTGCGGACCTGGACGAAGCGGAAGCAGTCCCCCGTGTGCTTGGGCCCGACCCGCTGCGGGGCGTGCAGCCCGTTCGCGGTCCAGTCGTCGACCTTGCGCACGGCGTCGACCAGCGCCGAGCGGCTGACCCGGCCGCCGAGGGCGGCGATCTTCTCGACGAAGAGACGCGCCGCCGACCAGGAGAAGACCCCGAAGAAGTCGGGGACCGCGCCCGGCTTGGACTGCTGCAGCCAGTCCAGGTAGAGCCGGGTCTCCGCGCTGCGTCCGGCCTCCTCGAACGGGACGAAGTTCGTGTAGACGGTGGCGCCCTCGACGGCCTCGCCCCCCTGCTCGATGAGCCCGGGGTTGTAGGCGGTGGGGTCGAACATGAACACGTCCGGCTCGTAGGCCTGCTGCTCCATCGCCTGGGCCATCCGCACGAACTGCGGGACGGCGCCGATCATCTGGACGTAGCGGATGCCCTTCTCCTTCAGGGCCTGGACGAAGGGGGCGTAGTTGAACTCCGAGACCTCGATGCCCTGGACGTACTTGAAGACCATGCCGCGCTTGGTCATGGCCTGCGGCATGATCCGGCCGTTCTCCGCGGAGGCGCCGGCGTTCACGTAGAGCATGGCCGCCGACCTCGCCGCCGCCGGGAAGTTCTCCAGCGCGTAGTCGGCGACGGCGTTGTTGACCTCGCCCGCGATCGTGGACTGGGCCCCGAAGCAGGTGGCGCAGGCCTGTCGGGCGTGGGTGACGCCCGTCGAGCGGAGGTCGGGCAGCCCGCAGCCCTCCGCGGCGCTCGCGCCACCGGAGTCGAAGGCCGACATGGAGCCGACCATCGCGAAGACGTTCTCGCACGCGTCGGCGTAGGCCTGCTGGTCCGCCCCGGCGTCGGTGCGGCTGTCGTAGTTCCTCAGCACCAGCGACCGCCCGCAGATGCCGTCGGGGTTGGCCGCGTTGAAGTAGGTGACGAAGGCCTTGGTGGCGTCCTGGGCGGCCTCGAAGAGACCCGGCACCGGCCCCGAGATGTCCGAGGCGTTGCCGATGGTGATGGTCGAGTCGGTGATCCCCGGCCCGTTCGAGAAGCCCCGACAGCTCCCCATCGCCACCGGCGCCCCGCCGTCACCGCCGCCTCCGGGCCCTGCGCCACCCGCGCCGGCGCCACCCCCGGTCGCGCCGGAGCCGGAGTCCACCCCACCTGCGGAGCCGGCGCTCGCGGCACCGCCCACCGACCCGGCGGTGCCCGGCACGGACCCGCCGCCCGAGGAGTCCGGGCCCGTGGCGTCGTAGCCGGCGGCGTCCGTCCCGCCCGGGCCCGACCCGGCGTACCCGCCGGCGCCACCGACGCCGCCGGCCAGGTCGCCGGGTGCGACCTGCGACCCGCAGGCGGCCAGCACGAGCGCCAGCACGAGAGCCAGCACGCCGGTCGGTGCGGCCGGCAGGCGCGTGGAGCCGCGCCGGGAGAGGGACGGACGCACGGGGCGACCTCCTGGTCGGGTGGCTGGGCTCGGCCTGTCGACCTCCCAACGAGCCGCAGCGCCCCGAGTGACGTGGATCACAGGACGTCTGCACCACCTGGGGTGAGTCCGGGGGCCCAGGGGCGTTGTGACCCGGACCACGCCCCCGTACGTTCGACAGTGCGCGCGGGTGGCCCGCGCCTGGCGAGGAGGGCCGATGAGCGAGCGTGAGAGCTTCGACTACGTGGTGGTGGGGGCCGGGAGTGCCGGGGCGGTGCTGGCCGCCCGGCTGACGGAGGACCCGGGCACCTCGGTGCTGCTGCTCGAGGCGGGCGGGAAGGCGGAGTCCGACCACATCACGATCCCCGCGGCGTTCCCGAACCTCTTCAAGACCAAGTGGGACTGGAACTACCAGACCACCGAGCAGAAGCAGCTGGGTCGGCGCGCCTACTGGCCGCGGATGAAGGCGCTCGGCGGCTGCTCGTCGATGAACGCGATGATCTACATCCGCGGCAACCGTCTCGACTACGACACCTGGCGCGACGAGCACGGCGCGCACGGCTGGGGCTACGACGACGTGCTGCCCTACTTCCGTCGCGCCGAGACCAACAGCCGCCTCGGCGGGCCCTTCCACGGCCAGGACGGACCGCTGCACGTCGAGGACCGCGGCTACACCCACGAGCTGACGCAGGCCTGGGTGGACTCGGCGGTGGCCAGCGGGATGGCCCGCAACGACGACTTCAACGGCGCCGACCAGGAGGGCGCCGGGCTCTACCAGGTCACCTGCCACCGTGGCCGGCGCTGGTCGACCGCCCAGGGCTACCTGGACCCGGCGATGGGCCGGCCCAACCTCACCGTGCGCACCGGCGCGCTGGCCGAGAAGGTGGTCGTCGAGGGCGGCCGCGCCGTGGGCGTGCGCTACCAGCACGGCCGCACCAGCCAGACGGCGTACGCCGCCGCCGAGGTGCTGCTGTGCGGCGGGGCGGTGAACAGCCCGCAGCTGCTGATGCTCTCGGGCATCGGCCCCGGGGCGCACCTGCGCGAGGTCGGCGTCGACGTGGTGCTCGATCAGCCCATGGTCGGTGCGAACCTGCACGACCACCCTGCGCTGCCGCTGGTCTTCGAGACCCGCGGCACCACCGACCTGGTCGAGCTCAACACCCTGGGCACCTTCGCGCGGGCCAAGCTGCTCGGGCGCGGACCGCTGACCTCCAACGTCGGCGAGGGCGGCGGGTTCTGGCGCAGCCGCGAGGGGCTGAGCGCCCCCGACCTGCAGGTGCACGTGGCCCCGACCGGCTTCTGGGACAACGGGCTGCACGAGCCCACGAGCCGCAAGGTGACCGTCGCCCCGACCCTGGTGCACGTGGCCAGCCGCGGCTCCGTGCGGCTGCGCTCCACCGACCCGCACTGGCACCCCGACATCGACCCGGGCTACTACGACGACCAGGCCGACCTCGACGCGATGACGTCGGGGGTGCGGCGGATGCTCGAGACCGTCGCCACCGGCCCGCTGGCCGACCTGGTGGCCGGGCCGGGGATGCCCACCATGGCGTGGGCCACGCGGGGCGGCGCCGACCCCACCGACGCCCAGATCGTCGAGCACGTGCGGGCCCAGACCCAGACCCTCTACCACCCCGTGGGCACCTGCGCGATGGGTGACGACGACCGGGCCGTGGTCGACCCCGAGCTGCGGGTCCGCGGGATCGAGGGGCTGCGCGTGGTCGACGCCAGCGTGATGCCGATGGTCACCCGCGGCAACACCAACGCCCCCACCATCATGATCGGCGAGAAGGCCGCGGACCTGCTGCGCGGGCGAGCGCCCGTCGCCGCCGGCGGCCACCAGAGGAAGGCGTACTGATGAGCGAGCACACCGAGAGCCCGGACAAGCTGGAGTCGATGGACCCGGCGACCGGCGACGTCGTGGGCGTGCACGCCGTGGACGACACCGCCTCGGTCGACGCCGCGGTCGCCCGCGCCCGGGCCTCGGCCGGCTGGTGGGCCGGCCTCGGCTTCGACGGACGGGCCGAGGTCCTCGGCCAGTGGCGGGCGGTGCTGACCCGCCGGATGGCCCAGCTCGCCGACGTCGTGCACGCCGAGACCGGCAAGCCGCACGCCGACGCCCAGCTCGAGATCGGGCTGGCCATCGACCACCTCGCCTGGATCGGCTCGAAGGCCGAGAAGGTGCTGGGGCGCCACCGGGTCTCCTCGGGGCTGCTGCTGGCCAACCACTCGGCGTCGGTGGAGTACCGGCCGCTGGGCGTGGTCGGCGTGATCGGCCCGTGGAACTACCCGGTCTTCACCCCGATGGGGTCCATCGCCTACGCGCTGGGCGCCGGCAACACGGTGGTCTTCAAGCCCAGCGAGCTGACCCCGGGCGTCGGGGTCTGGCTGGCCGACAGCCTGCGCGAGGTCGTCCCGGACCAGCACCTGCTGCAGACGGTGATCGGCTGGGGCGAGACCGGGGCGGCGCTGTGCCGCGCCGACATCGACAAGCTGGCCTTCACCGGCTCGACCGGGACCGGCAAGAAGGTGATGGCCGCCTGCGCCGAGAACCTCACCCCGGTCGTCATCGAGGCCGGCGGCAAGGACGCGCTGATCGTCGACGAGGACGCCGACCTCGAGGCCGCCGCCGACGCCGCTGCCTGGGGCGCCTTCTCCAACGCCGGGCAGACCTGCATCGGGGTCGAGCGGGTCTACGTGCACGAGAAGGTCCACGAGGAGTTCGTGGCTCTGCTCTCCGAGAAGGCCCGCGCCGTGCACGCCGGCACCGACGCCGACGCCAAGCTCGGCCCGATGACGATGACGTCGCAGCTCGAGGTGGTGCGCCGTCACGTCGACGACGCCCTGGCCCGCGGCGGACGTGCCGTGGTCGGGGGCCCGGAGCCGGTGGACGAGCGCTTCGCCCAGCCCGTCGTGCTCGTCGACGTGCCCGAGGACTCGCTCGCCGTCACCGAGGAGACCTTCGGCCCCACGGTCGTGGTCAACAAGGTGGCCTGCATGGACGAGGCCATCGAGCGCACCAACGCCGGCAAGTACGGCCTGGGCGGGGCCGTCTTCTCCGGACGCCGCGGCCCCGAGATCGCGCGCCAGCTGCGCTCGGGCATGACCTCGGTCAACTCCGTGATCGCCTTCGCCGGCATCCCCTCGCTGCCCTTCGGCGGCGTCGGTGACTCCGGCTTCGGTCGCATCCACGGTGCCGACGGACTGCGCGAGTTCACCTACGCCAAGGCGGTGACCCGCCAGCGGATGAAGCCGGTGCTCAACCTGACCACCTTCGAGCGCACCACCGAGCAGGACACGCTCTTCGTCACCCTGCTCACCGCGCTGCACGGGCGGGCCAGCCAGATCAGCAAGCGACCGCTGCGCGAGCGGGTGCAGGCGGTCCGGGACCGGCGCCGCGGCTGAGCGGGAGAGTTTCATCGGCCGGCCGATGAAGCTCCCGGGTGGCCGATGAAGCTTCATCGGCCACCCGTCAGCTTCAGCGAGCGGCGGGGTTGCGGGCCCGGGACGAGCCCGCCGGGTCCGCCGGCGCCCCGTCGTCCAGGCCCTCGTCGGGTCCGTCGCCGGGCGCGATCGGGCCCGGTGCGGGGCCGTCGGTGGGCGGGTCGTCGGGGTCCTGGCCCGGGGGCGGTGCCAGCTCGGCGAGCTCGATGTAGTCGTCGACGACCCAGACGCCGTTGGTCTGCAGGTTGACGGTCTGGATCCCCACCGGGCGCCCGTCGCGGTAGGTGATCAGGCTCACCTGCGCCTCGCGGCGGATCTTGGAGCCCAGCGCGATCGCGTACGCCGCCCCGCCCGTGGTGCCCATCGTGAAGCGGTACCCGGTGCGCGGCTCGGTGTCCGCGCCCGGATCGGCCTCGTCGCCGCGGCGCTCCGCGGGGGTGTCGGCCACGACCGGGGTCGGACCCTCCTGGACGTGCAGGTGACCGCCGACGACCAGCTCGACGCAGCCGCGGCGCAGTGCCTCGGAGGCCAGGTTGGCGTCGTGCACCAGGACCGTGTCGATCGGCTCGTCGGCCTCGCAGGCGGCGTCGGCGAGCCGCTCGCCGACCTCCTCGAAGCTCAGCCCTCCCTCGTCGCGCCAGCTGCCCAGACCGCTGGAGCGGGGGTCGGCGACGCCGAGCAGGGTGCCGCCGCCGGGGCCCTCGACGACCTCGCCGTCCAGCATCTTCCAGCCCTGCTTGGCCAGGTAGTCGGCGACGAAGGTGCCGTTGTCGTGGTTGCCGGCCACGCCCCAGCGCGAGACGTCGTCGAACGCCGCGGAGACCGAGTCGAGCGAGAAGGCCTCCCAGCTCGCACCCGTGGAGGTGTCGTCGCCGCCGTCGAGGACGCCGGTCGCGCCGGCGGTGTCGCCGACCGCGCGGGCCACGGCGTCCATCTGGATGTTGTCGTGGCGGTCGCTGACCATCGTCACCACGACCTCGTCCTCCTCGGGCGTGCGCAGCTCGAGGTCCGCAGCCGCCTCGGCGGCCTTGGCGTAGAACGTCTGGGACTTGTCGTAGGTGTTGATCGCCGACTCGATGAGGCGCCGCGACTGGTTCGTGGTCGCGTCGGCGCGGATCTCCACGCCCTCGACCTCCTCGGGCAGCGGCACCCCGGGGCCGACGAAGTCGGCCAGCGGCACCCACTCGCGCTCGTCCTCGGCGGCCGCGACCGCGTCGTCGGCCGGCGTCCAGGGCTGCCAGAGCCCGAGCGCCATCGCCAGGACGAGCAGCGCCACGAGCGCGCCGTACGGGGTGGGCAGGCGGCGCAGCAGCTCGCGTCGTCGGCGCTGGCCCAGCAGCACCCACACCAGCACCGGCACGGCGCCGATCACCAGCCCGCGCAGCAGCGCGTCGAGGGCCATGTCCACGATCGCCGAGCGGAGCTTGGCCTCGGGTCCCTCGGGGGCGGAGGCGATGAGGGCGTAGCGCTGGGCCAGCTCGCCGGTGCTGGCCGCCTCGGTCTTGCCCAGCTGCACCGAGATGCCGATCGGGAGGCCGAGCGGGGGGCGGGCGGAGATCCGCAGGTCGGGCAGCACCGGGCCGGTGCGCAGCTCGACCTGCCCGCTCAGGGTCGGGCGGACCACCGAGTCGTGGCTGGCCAGGCTGACCTCGCGCTCGCTGCTGAGGAAGAGGAAGCCGGTCGCGAGCAGCGACCCGCCGAGCCAGACCGCGAGGACGGTGAGCACGACCGCGCCGCGCACGGTGTGCCCGAGCAGGCCGCGGCCCTGCTTCCCAGCCGGCCGCGGGTCCTGCTCCTCGGCAGGACCTGCGGCGGCGGCTGCCGGGTCGACCCCGACGTCCGGGTCAGGCGCGGGCACGGGCGATCGCGTAGAGGGTCACGCTGGCCGCGACGCCGGCATTGAGGGACTCCAGCTGGTTGGCCATCGGGATCGAGACCAGCTGGTCGCAGTTCTCCGCGACCAGGCGCGAGAGCCCGTTGCCCTCGGAGCCGATGACGATCACGAGCGGACCGGTGGCCAGGTCGAGGTCGGGCAGCGCCACCTCGCCGTCGGCGGCCAGGCCCACGACCATGCAGCCCGAGTCCTGGTACTCCTTGATCTGGCGGTTCAGGTTCACCGTCTGGGCGACCGGGATGCGCGCGGCGGCGCCGGCGCTGGTCTTCCAGGCCGAGGCCGTCATGCCGGCCGCGCGGCGCTCGGGGATGACGACGCCGTGCGCGCCGAACCCGGCCGCGCTGCGCACGATCGCGCCGAGGTTGCGGGGGTCGGTGACCGAGTCGAGCATCACGATCAGGGCCGGCTCGCCCATCTCCTCGGCGCGCAGGATCAGGTCGTGCGGGTCGGCGTACTCGTAGGAGGGGATGCGGGCGGCCAGGCCCTGGTGGACCGCGCCCTTGGTGAGCCGGTCCAGCTCGCCGCGGCCGACCTCGAGCAGGCTGACGCCCTTGTCGGCGGCCAGCGCGAAGACCTCGCGCAGCCGGCCGTCGCGCTCGGCGCCCTCGGCGACGTACACCGCGCTGACCGGGACGCCCTCGCGCAGCGCCTCGAGCACCGAGTTGCGTCCGGCGATCCACTCGGCGTCGCTGCTGCCGCGCTTCTTCTGCGACCCGCCGCGCGACTGCGGGCGGTTCTTCTCCGCACGCTTCGCGTCGTGGTGGGCCTGGTGGTACTCGCGGTCCTTGGCCTTCGGCGTCGGGCCGCGGCCCTCGAGGCCGCGCTTGACGCGGCCCCCGGAGCCGGCGGTGGGGTTGCCCTTGCCCGTCTTCTTGATCGCGCCCTTGCGCTGGGAGTTACCGGCCATTGATGAGGCTCCACTTCGGTCCGTCGGGGGTGTCCTCGACCTCGATGCCGGCGTCCTTGATGCGATCGCGGATCGCGTCGGCGCTGGTGAAGTCCTTCGCGGCCCGGGCGGCGGCCCGTTGGTCGAGGAGGCCGGCGACGAGGACGTCGACGGCGTGGGTGAGCTGGTCGTCGGTGCTGCTCGCGCCGCCCCAGGTGGGGTCGGCCGGGTCGAGCCCGAGCACGTCGAGCATCGCGCGCACGGAGGCGGCGTTGCCGCGCAGGGCGGCGGTGTCCACGGTGGTGTCGGCGAGCAGCTTGTTGCCCTCACGCACCACGTCGAAGATCGCGGCCACCGCTGCCGGCGTACCGAGGTCGTCGTCCATCGCGGCCACGAAGTCGGCGCAGTGCATGCCGCCGGCGGGGATGTCCCCGACGACGGCGCGGGCGCGCTCGAGGAAGGCCTCGACGCGGCGGAATCCGACCGCGGCCTCCTCGAGGGCCTCGAAGCTGAACTCGACGTGGCTGCGGTAGTGCGCGGCGACCATGTAGTAGCGCAGCTCGATGCCGCGGAAGCGCTCGAGGACGGCGGGGATCACCAGGCTGTTGCCCAGCGACTTGCTCATCTTCTCCCCGGCGGTGGTGATCCAGGCGTTGTGCATCCAGTACGACGCGAACTGCTGGCCCGCGGCGCGGCTCTGGGCCTGCTCGTTCTCGTGGTGCGGGAAGCGCAGGTCGACGCCCCCGCCGTGGATGTCGAAGGCAGCGCCCAGGTACTTGCCGGCCATCGCCGAGCACTCGATGTGCCAGCCGGGGCGACCCGGGCCCCACGGGGACGGCCAGGCCGCGGTCTCGGGCTCGGAGTCCTTCTTCCAACCCTTCCACAGCGCGAAGTCGCGGGGGTCGCGCTTGCCGCGCGGGTCGGCGTCCTCGGCGGCCTCCATGTCGTCGAGGCCCTGCCGGGTCAGCTCGCCGTACGACGGCCAGGAGCGGACGTCGAAGTAGACGTCGCCGGAGCCGTCCTCGGCGGCGTAGGCGTGCCCGCGCTCGACGAGCGTCGCGATGAGCTCGATCATCTCCGGCACGTGCCCGGTCGCGGCCGGCTCGTAGCTCGGCGGCAGCACGTTGAGGGCGGCGTACGCGCGGTCGAGCTCGCGCTTCATGTCGTAGGCCAGGTTCCACCACGGCCGGCCCTGCTCGGCGGCCTTGGTGAGGATCTTGTCGTCGATGTCGGTGACGTTGCGGATGAAGGTGACCTCGAGGCCCTGGTGGCCCAGCCACCGGCGCAGCACGTCGAAGTTGACCGCCGAGCGCACGTGTCCCACGTGCGGCTCCGACTGCACGGTCAGGCCGCAGACGTACACGCTCGCCCGACCTGCGTGCAGGGGGACGAAGTCGCGGACGTCGCGCGTGGCGGTGTCGTAGAGCCGGAAGGTCACCGAGCAAGTGTAGGAGCGCGCCGCGCCGCGTCCCGCATCCCCACCCGGGCCGCTTCGCCACGGCTCCGCCGGTTGTCCACAGGCCGGCCGGCGGGGAGTTTCATCGGCCGGCCGCTGAAGCTGGCGGGTGGCCGATGAAACTTCATCGTCCCGGCAGGAGGTTCATCGGCCGGCCGATAGAACTCCACCCGATCGGCCTGTGACGCAAGTGACGCGTGTGACGTACCGTGACCTCGTGCTCCGACAGGTCCTCCCCGCCGCCGCGCTCGCCCTCGTGGCCACCGCGCTGTCCCCCGCCCCCACGTCGTACGCCGCCGACGGCGGCGCGCAGCCCCCTGCCGCCCGCAGCGCGAGCGCGACCGGCACCGCAGGGCGGGCCGACGTCGCCGCCCGCCGCGGCACCACGCGCAAGATCAACCACCAGGCCTGGGACGGGTCGGCGCAGCTGAAGAAGGGCCGCTTCGCCGCGGCCCGGGTCAAGCGCGGACGGGTCTTCGCGCAGCCGGCGGCCTCGACGCGCTCCCGCGCGCTGGACGGCACGTCGTACACGACCTCGCGCTGGGACGGCCCGTGGCACCGCCCCGGCTTCTCGTTCACCGAGCTGATCGCCTCGTGGGAGGCCAAGACGCCCGGGGACAGCTGGATCGAGGTCGAGGTCAAGGGCCGCGCCGCCGACGGGCGCCGCTCGTCGTGGGACCTGATGGGCCGCTGGGCCTCCGGCGACAAGTACGTCGAGCGCACCACCGTCTCGGGCCAGGACGACGACCTGGCCTCGGTCAACGTCGACACCTGGCGCGCCCCGGCCGGCCTGGTCGCCTACCGGCTCCGGGTCACCCTCGGGCGCAAGGCCGGCGCCTCCACCAAGCCCCCCAGCCTCGGCATGGTCGGCGCGATGGCCTCGCGACTCCCGTCGGGCTCGGTCAGCGCCTCCAAGCCCGGCGTCGTCAGCAACGCCGGCGGCAAGGTGCTCGCCGTGCCGACGTACTCGCAGATGATCCACCAGGGCCACTACGCCAAGTGGGGCAACGGCGGCGAGGCGTGGTGCTCGCCGACGTCGACCTCGATGGTGCTCGGCTACTACGACGCGCTGCCCAGCGCCAAGGACCGCGGCTGGGTGCCCGAGGGCCATCCCGACCCGTGGGTCGACCACGCGGCGCGGATGACCTACGACCACGGCTACGACGGCACCGGCAACTGGCCCTTCAACACCGCGTACGCCGCCCGCCAGACCGGCGCGGCGTTCGTGACCCGGCTGCGCAGCATGCGCGAGGTCGAGCAGCTCGTGGCCGCCGACATCCCGGTGGTCGTCTCGATCGCCTTCGGCCGCGGCGAGATCAGCGGCACGCCGATCAGCGCCTCCAACGGGCACCTGCTGGTGGTCGTCGGCTTCACCCGCGACGGCGACGTCGTGGTCAACGACCCCGCGGGCGCCAACAACGGCGCGGTGCGCCGCACCTACGACCGCGGCCAGCTCGAGAACGCGTGGCTGCCGCGCTCCGGCGGCACGGCGTACGTCATCACCGACGCCGACCACCCGCTGCCCGCACCGGAGAAGCACTCCAACTGGTGAGGGCCCGCCCGCCCGTCGCGGGCCGGCCCTAGTCGGTGTCGGTCGCGGTGAAGTCGACCGCGTCGAGGCCGGTGGCGCCGTCGGGCAGCACGTCGCGCTCGACGTCGGTCTGGACGTTGCCGTCGGCGTCGGTGGCCCGCACCCGCACGACGTGGTCGCCGGGCGCCACGTCGGTGGTGCCGGCCCACTGCACCCACGTGTCGGCGCTGGGCACCTTCCCGAGCGTGGCGGGCACCCACTCGCCGTCGTCGACGGAGAACTCGACCGCCGAGACGCCGGTGCCCTGCATCCAGGCCACGCCGCCGAAGGCGATCTTCCCGGCCGGCAGGCTCTCCCCCGAGCGCGGCACGTCGATGCGCGAGGCGATCTTGACCGGCCCCTGCTCACCCCACCCGCGCTGGGTCCAGTACGCCGAGAAGTCGGCGAAGCGGGTCACCTCGAGGTCGACGACCCACTTGGTCGCCGACACGTAGCCGTAGAGCCCCGGCACCAGGGTGCGCACCGGGAAGCCGTGCTCGATCGGCAGCGCCTCCCCGTTCATCGCCACCGCGAGCATCGCTCCGCGGTCGTCGGTGAGCGCGGCCAGCGGGGTGCCGCAGGTCCAGCCGTCCTCGGAGGTCTGCAGGACCGCGTCGGCGCCGTCGAGGACGCCGGCCTCGGCGAGCAGCTCGGAGGTCAGCACGCCGGTCCACAGCGCGTTGCCGACGAGGTCGCCGCCGACGGGGTTGGAGACGCAGTTCAGCGTCACCCACGCCTCGGTGCGCTCGCGGGCCAGCAGGTCGTCGTAGGTCAGCACGATCTCGCGCTCGACCATCCCGTGGATGCGCAGGCTCCAGTCGACCGGCGCGATCGCGGGCACCACGAGCGCGGTGTGGATCAGGTAGAACTCGTCGTTCGGGGTCTGCCACGGCGCGATGGCCTGCAGGCCCAGGCTGGCGCCCCGCGGCGCCGGGGTCAGCCCGGCACCCTCGATGCGCAGCAGCCGCCGGGTCTCCTCCACCGCGCGGCGACCGGTGCCCAGCACCTTGCCCGCGCCGGCGACGGCCACCGCCGCGCCCGCCACGAGCACCGCGCGGACCAGGAACGTACGCCGCCCCTGCGGCGTCGCGGCCCCGTCGCCGTACGCGTCGGTCCGGGGCTCGGGGGCCTCGGTCGCGACGGGGCCGCCAACGCCGGCGGGGTCAGCCGCTCGGTCGGCGCGGCGCAGCGGGGCGACCAGCAGCGCCAGCACGAGCAGCCACGTCAGGTAGCCGACTACCACGGGCAGCAGGTCGACGGTGGTCGAGCCGCGCTGGGCGATCACGGCCGCCGCGGTGAGCAGGGCCAGCACGGAGTAGCCGGCCAGCGGGACCCACCAGCGGGTGCGGGCGGCGCGGCCGAGGGCGGCGAAGACCAGCCCGGCGATCAGGAAGATCATCACCAGGAGCAGCGCCTTGTTCGAGGCACCGAAGAAGCGGATCACGAAGTCGGCGACCGGGCCGGGGGTCAGCCGGATGACGCCCTCGGCGATCGCGACCACCGGGGACTCCCGGATCGTGAGCACCATCGCGGCGGTGTAGCTGGTCGCCAGGCCCGCCAGGCCGGCCACCAGCCCGGCCAGCCGCCACAGTCCTGCCCGCGCCTCCACGCCCCGATTGTGACCCACCCGTCCCCAGGCGTGCTGTTCGGGCATGATTCCCCCGTGACCGAGACGCCGCAGCAGCCCCCCGAGCCCGCGACCGGCGGCGGGTTCCGCGTCGGGATCGGCACCGACGTGCACCGGCTCTCCCCGGGCACCGCGATGCACCTGGCGGGCCTGTCGTGGCCCGAGGAGGACGCCGGGCTGGAGGGTCACTCCGACGGTGACGTCGCCGCGCACGCCGCCTGCGACGCCCTGCTGTCCGCCGCCGGCCTGGGCGACCTCGGCTCCAACTTCGGCACCGCCGAGCCGCAGTGGGCCGGCGCCGCGGGCGTCAGCCTGCTCGCCGAGACCGCGCGGCGGGTCCGCGCGGCCGGGTTCACGATCGGCAACGTGGGCGTGCAGGTGATCGGCACCCGGCCCAGGATCGGCCCGCGTCGCGCCGAGGCCGAGGCGGCCCTCTCCGCCGCCGCCGGCGCCCCGGTCTCGCTCTCCGCCACCACCACCGACGGGCTCGGGCTGACCGGGCGCGGTGAGGGTGTCGCGGCGATCGCCACCGCACTGGTGAGCAGCCGGTGACCGCTCCCACCGCCACCGTGGTCGTCCTCGGCGCCGGGTCCGGGTCGCGCGTGGGCGCCGGGGTCAACAAGGTGCTCCTGCCGCTGGCCGGTCGCCCGGTCCTGGCCTGGTCGGTCCGCGCCGCCCTCGCCACCCCCGGCGTGGGCCGGGTCGTGGTGGTCGCCGCCCCCGGCGAGCTCGACGAGGTCGCCGACCAGCTGGCCGACCAGCTGCCAGGCGACCCGGCTGCCGACCCGGCTGCCGGCGACGTCCCCGGGGTCGAGGTCGGGCTCGTGGAGGGCGGCGCCACCCGGCACGCCTCCGAGTCGCAGGCGCTGCGGCTGCTGGACGCCGACGTCGGGGCCGGACGCACCGACGTGGTCGTGGTCCACGACGGCGCCCGCCCCCTCGCCTCACCCGACCTCTTCGCCGCGGTCATCACCGCGGCCCGCGCGCACGGCGGTGCGCTCCCGGCCGCCCCGGTGACCGGTGTGCTCACCCGCGCCCTGCGGCCCGCGCCCGCCGACCTCGTCGGCGTCCAGACCCCCCAGGGGTTCCGCGCCGAGGCGCTGCTGGAGTCCTACCGGCGCGCCGACGACGACGGCTTCGAGGGCACCGACACCGCCGCCTGCTTCACCCGGTACGCCGCCCTGCCGGTCGTCGCGGTCCCCTCCGGGCCGGCGAACCTCAAGGTCACCTGGCCCGAGGACCTCGCCCTCGCCGAGGAGCTGCTGGCGCGACGCCCCTGACCCCTCCCCGGTCGGGGAGGGGTGAGGCAGCCAGGCGGACGGGTCGGGTCAGGGCGCGGTGAGCGCCTCGAGGACGGTGACGTCCTCGAGGCTGGCGACCCGGCGTCCCTCGGGCGGCGCCAACCGGGTCACGACCGGGAAGCGCTCGGCGAGCGCGGCCACGAGCGTGGCCACGTCGTCGGAGGGCAGGACGTCGAGGGCTGCCACGACGGCGGCCGGGAGGACCACGGGCGAGGTGATCACCAGCAGGTCGTCGCGGTCCGGGCCGTCGCCGATCTCAGAGGGACCCGATCCACCCGGGACGGCGGTCTTGACGGTGTCGGTCACCGGACGGACCCCCACCACCACGGCGTCGCGGCGTACTGCCTCGCGCAGGCAGTCGGCGATGAAGGCCGCGGGGGTCATCGGGCACAGGCAGTCGTGCAGCACCACGGGCTCGCCGGACTCGACCAGGCCGGCCCACTCGGTGCCGAGGTCGACGGGGGTCACCCCGGACTCACCCAGGCCCCAGGCGGCGACCGCGACCAGCGCCTCGCCGTGCAGCAGCGCGAAGGGCAGCGAGCCGCGGTCGGCGTCGAGCACCGCGCCCAGCGCAGCCGGCAGCTCGTCCGGGTCGACCTCGTCGCCCCAGAAGTCGGTCTCGGCGTCGTTCGCGTCGGGTGTGGTCACGAGCAGGAGCCTAGGACGCAGCAACGGTCCCCGGGACATGCCCGGGGACCGTTGGGTGCTGCTCGTGCTGGTGGGAGCGCCTCTAGGAGGCGAGGACCTCGTCGAGGATGATCTCGGCCTTGTCCTCGTTGGTCTGCTCGGCCAGGGCCAGCTCGGAGACGAGGATCTGGCGCGCCTTGGCCAGCATCCGCTTCTCGCCGGCCGACAGGCCGCGGTCACGCTCGCGGCGCCACAGGTCGCGGACGACCTCGGCCACCTTCATGACGTCGCCGCTGTGCAGCTTCTCGAGGTTCGCCTTGTAGCGGCGCGACCAGTTGGTCGGCTCCTCCACGTGGGCGGCCCTCAGGACGTCGAAGACGCGATCCAGGCCTTCCTTGTCCACGACGTCGCGGACGCCGACCAGATCGAGGTTGCAGGACGGCACGCGCACGACCAGGTCCTGCTGGGCCACGATCCTCAGGACCAGGTACTGCCGGTCTTCACCCTTGATGGTCCGCATCTCGATGTCCTCGATGACAGCGGCCCCGTGATTGGGATACACAACCGTTTCGCCGACGGTGAAAGTCATATGTCAGGTTCCCCTTCCTAGAGCACCATCTTACCACGGGTCCGAGGGTGCTCAGTACCGTTTGCGCAGGTCAGAGGCACTATGGGGTCTTGACAGAACGATACGGGCTGTGGTGGCGCCTGTCCACGGTCGCGTGACGCAGCCCACGTCCACGTCCCGGCGCGGCGCGTGAAAGTGCCTCCGACCTGCGCGGACCTCCCCCATCGAGCGCCTGCGGGAGGGATACTGCCGCGCATGGCCCGACCTCACCTCCGGCGTCGACGCAAGGCGGCCCCCGAGCCTCCGGCGGCGGCCGGCAGCACCTCCGCGCCCACCACCGCACCCACCACCGGACCCACCCCAGCGCCCGCCCCTGCGACGTCGACCGCGACCGACACCGCCGAGCGCCCCGCGACGACCGACGTGCCGGGGCCCCCGCCGCTGCCGCGGGCGCGGCGTACCGGCCCGGCGCGGGTGCTCGACTCCACCCCGCTGCTGCTGGCGCAGGCCGCCCACCCGCGCCAGGCGGCCCTGACCGCGGTCCTGGTCACCGTCGCCGCCGCGCTCGCCGACCGGCCGACCCGCGACCTGGGTCTGGTCCTGGCCACCGTGCTGGTGGGCCAGGCGGTGCTGGGCTGGCACAACGACCTCGTCGACCGGCGGCGCGACGCGGCCCACGACACCCGCGGCAAGCCCGTCGCCGACGGCCGCCTCGACCCCGGCACCGTGTGGTTCAGCCTGGCCTGCGGCGTCCTGGCGCTGGTGCCCCTGGCGATGGCGCACGGCACGACCGCCGGGCTGTTCTACCTGTTCTCCGTGCTGATCGGACTGCTCGGCAACCTGACGTTGCGCACCGGGCTGCTGTCCTTCGTCCCGTGGGCCGCGGCGTTCGCGACGTACCCCGCCTTCCTGTCGTACGGCGGCTGGGGCGGTGTCGGCACGGGTGACGCGCCGCAGCCGGCGCTGGTGGTGCTGGCGGCGCTGCTGGGTGTCGGGGTGCACGTCCTCAGCGCACTGTGGGGCCTGGTGCCCGACCACGAGGACGAGTGGACCTACCTGCCGCTGCGCCTGGGGCTCAAGCTCGGCGCCGCGAAGCTGCTGACGGTGACGGCCGTCTACCTGGCGCTGGTCGTGGTCGCCATGGCCTTCGTCGGCACCAGTCTCGGGCTGGCCGCCTGAGGGACCTCCTGACGGGCGCCGGCCCGGACCGCGGTCACCACGACGGCGCGCTGGCGCTAAGGTGGCCGCAGCCGGAACCACGACGAACCGAAGGCATGAGACCCACGATGCTGATCCGCCGCAAGCTCGCGCTGACCACCTGCGCGCTCGCCCTCGCACTCCCGCTCACGTCCTGCGGGTTCGACTACGCGACGGACCGTCCGTACACGCCGGCCGCCGGCGCCAACGAGCGCTCCGCCGAGGTCGACGTCCTCGGTGCCGCCGTCGTGGCCAGCCGCGACGGGGCCGGCACCTTCATCGCCGGCCTGGCCAACAACTCCGCCACCGACGCGATCAGCCTCACCTCGCTCACCGCCGAGGACGGCCAGCTCGACGTCGAGCTGGACCCGCGCGAGATCGCGCCGCTGGGCTACGAGAACCTCTCCGAGAAGGGCAACGGCGTCGCCGTGACCGGCGACTTCGCCGCGGGCGACTACCTCGCGCTGCGCCTGGAGTTCGACAACGGTGAGTCGGTCCGGATCGACGTCCCCGTCGTGCGCGAGTGCGGCGACTTCGAGGGTTTCGACACCGCCTCCGAGGGCGGCGTCGACGAGCCGTACGACTGCGGGCTGCCCGAGCCGGTGCGACAGTTCGGCCCCGACAACGAGGGCTACGTCGGCGACGAGCTCGTCGACGAGGGCGGCGCCGAGTCCGAGCCGGAGAGCACCGAATGAGCACCCTGGTCCTGCTCCGCCACGGCGAGAGCGACTGGAACGCCAAGAACCTCTTCACCGGCTGGGTCGACGTGCCGCTGACCGAGAAGGGCGAGGTCGAGGCCCGTCGCGGCGGTGAGCTGATGCGCGAGGCCGGCGTCCTGCCCGACGTCGTGCACACGTCGCTGCTGCGCCGCGCGATCAGCACCACCGGGCTCGCGCTCGACGCCTGCGATCGGCACTGGATCCCCGTCCAGCGCTCCTGGCGCCTCAACGAGCGCCACTACGGCGCCCTGCAGGGCAAGGACAAGAAGCAGACCCTCGAGGAGTACGGCGAGGAGCAGTTCATGGCCTGGCGCCGCTCCTTCGACACCCCGCCGCCCCCGATCGAGGACGGCACCGAGTTCTCCCAGGCCGGCGACCCCCGCTACGCCGACCTCGGCGACGAGATGCCGCGCACCGAGTGCCTCAAGGACGTCATCGTCCGGTTCCTGCCCTACTGGGAGTCCGCGATCGTCCCCGACCTGCGCGCCGGCAAGGTGACCCTGGTCGCCGCGCACGGCAACAGCCTGCGCGCGCTCGTCAAGCACCTCGACGGCATCGGCGACGACGAGATCGCCGGGCTCAACATCCCCACCGGCATGCCGTTGGTCTACGAGCTCGACGACGACCTGTCCCCCACCGTGCCCGGTGGGCGCTACCTCGACCCGGCCGCGGCCGAGGCCGCTGCCG
Organism: Nocardioides dokdonensis FR1436; assembly: GCF_001653335.1. NCBI lineage: Bacteria > Bacillati > Actinomycetota > Actinomycetes > Propionibacteriales > Nocardioidaceae > Nocardioides > Nocardioides dokdonensis. The sequence goes on along the minus strand of NZ_CP015079.1, from coordinate 1,928,273 downwards.
CAGCCGTGGCCTCGCAGGGCCGCTGAGCCCCACCCGGCTCACCAGCCCCGCACCCACCCCCCAGAACCCGCGAGTCGGCTCAAATATCGCGCTGACCCGGCGCAGATGTCCGCGCGACCCGGCGCAGATGTCGCGCTCAGTCGGCGCGAATGTGCCCAGCAGGCCGGAGCTCGCTGGAGGGCCCATGCGCGCCGACTGAGCGGGCTATCTGCGCCGGATCGACGCGACATCCGGGCCGGGTCGACGCGACATCTGGGCCGGGTCGGCGAGAGATCCGGGCCGGGTCAGGACTCGATGGAGCGGGGGTTCTGGCCGGTGACGACGAAGACGACCCGGTTGGCGATCGAGACGGCGTGGTCGGCGATCCGCTCGTAGTAGCGACCCAGCAGGGCGATGTCGACCGCCGCCTCGACGCCGTGCTCCCAGTCGTCGCCGAGGAGCTGGGCGAAGCTGTCGCGGCGCAGCCGGTCCATCACCTCGTCGTCACGGCCAAGCTCGATGGCCGCCCCGACGTCGCGCTTCTCGATGATCTGGCCGACGCGGCGCACCATGTCCTCGGCGGTCTCGCCCATGGAGGTCATCGTGGCGCGGATCGCGTCGGGCACGGCCACGTTCGGCACCCGCAGGCGCGCGATCTTCGCGACGTGCACCGACAGGTCACCCATCCGCTCGAGCTCGGTGACCATCCGCAGCGCCGCGATGATGACCCGCAGGTCGCCCGCGACGGGCTGCTGCAGCGAGAGCAGCTCGAAGGCCGACTCCTCGACCTTCTCGCGCGCCCGGTCGATCTCGGCGTCCCCGGTGATCACCTGCTCGGCCACCGCGGCGTCGCCGGTCAACAGGGACTCGGTGGCACGGCGTACCGCGATCTCGACCTGCCCGCAGATGCGGGTCAGGTCCTCGAAGACGGCGTCGAGCTGCTCATGGAAGACGTTGCGCATGGGACAGACCCTAGGCAATGCGGGTGACGAGGTGGCGGTAGGCGGTGAACGGGGGGTGAACGCTGTGCGGCGGAAGCCGTCCCGGGCGTCGGGTGCGGCGGCTGCTGCGTACGATCCAGACCGTGGACCCGACGCTGCAGGCATTCGTGGCCGCCGTCGTGGGCGCGGTCGTCGCCGGCGGCGGCGTGATCGCCTGGCACATCAGCGACCGGCAGCAGCACCGCGAGCCCACCGCCCCCGAACCGGTGCTCCCGTACGGCGTCGCGACGGTGCTCTCGACCCTGCGCAGCTCGGCGGTCGTGGTCGACGGGGCCGACGTCGTGCTCAAGGCCAGCGCGCCGGCGTACGCACTCGGGTTGGTGAGGGGCTCCCGCCTGGCCTCCGAGGCCCTGGCCGAGCAGGTCAGCATGGTGCGTCGTGACGGGCAGATCCGCGAGAGCGAGATCTCGATGACGCGCGCCGGTGCGCCGGTGCGCCACGTCACCGCCCGCGTCGCGCCCCTCGGCTCGCGCCTGGTGCTGGCGCTCGTCGAGGACCGGACCCGTGAGCGCCGCGTCGAGGAGGTGCGACGCGACTTCGTGGCCAACGTGTCGCACGAGCTGAAGACCCCCGTCGGTGCCATCCGGCTGCTGTCGGAGGCGATGCTCGAGGCCGCGGACGACCCGGAGGCGGTCAAGCGGTTCGCGCACCGGATGGGCACCGAGAGCGACCGCCTCTCCAAGCTCGTCCAGCAGATCATCGAGCTGTCGCGACTGCAGGCCGACGACCCGCTCGACGCCGCGGTCCCGGTGCACCTCGACGACGCGATCCGTTCGGCCGTCGACGCCAGCGTGATCGACGCGGGGGCCAAGCGGATCGCGGTGACCGTGGGCGGCCAGGACGACCTGCAGGTCTTCGGCAACGAGAAGCAGGTGACCGCCGCAGTGGCGAACCTGGTCTCCAACGCCGTCTCCTACTCCGACCCGGGCTCCACCGTGCTGGTCTCCACCCGCGTCGTGGACACCTCGGTCGAGATCTCGGTGGTCGACCAGGGCATCGGCATCCCCGCCGGCGAGCTCGACCGCATCTTCGAGCGCTTCTACCGCGTCGACCCCGCCCGCCACCGCTCCACCGGCGGCACCGGGCTCGGCCTGTCCATCGTCAAGCACGTCGCCGCCACCCACGGCGGGGAGGTCCGGGTCTGGTCGGAGCCGGGACACGGCTCCACCTTCACCCTGACGCTGCCCCAGCACTTCGGGTCCGAGAGGAAACAGGAGGACAGCCCGTGACACGGGTACTCGTCGTCGAGGACGAAGAGAGCTACAGCGACCCGCTCGCCTACATGCTGCGCAAGGAGGGCTTCGAGGTCGCCATCGCCGCCGACGGCAACGCCGCGCTGGCGGAGTTCGAGCGCAACGGCGCCGACATCGTGCTGCTCGACCTGATGCTGCCCGGCATCCCCGGCACCGAGGTCTGCCGCACCATCCGCCAGACCTCGAACGTCCCGGTGATCATGGTCAGCGCCAAGGACGACGAGGTCGACAAGGTGGTCGGGCTCGAGCTGGGCGCCGACGACTACGTGACCAAGCCCTACTCGCCGCGCGAGCTGGTCGCGCGCATCCGGGCGGTGCTGCGCCGCGGCGCCGAGCCCGAGGCCGCGCCCGCGACGCTCGAGGCGGGGCCGGTCCGGATGGACGTCGAGCGGCACGTGGTGACCGTCGACGGCGAGGAGCAGCGGCTGCCGCTCAAGGAGTTCGAGCTGCTCGAGATGTTCCTGCGCAACCCCGGCCGGGTGCTGACCCGCGGCCAGCTCATCGACCGGGTCTGGGGCTCCGACTACGTCGGGGACACCAAGACCCTCGACGTGCACGTGAAGCGGCTGCGGGCCAAGCTCGAGCCCGACCCGGGCGAGCCGAAGTACCTCGTCACCGTGCGCGGGCTGGGCTACAAGCTCGACCTCTGAGCCCCCGCCTGCGGATTCCCCGGGGACCCGGGGAATCCGTAGGCGTTGGGGTGGTGCAACACCCGAACGCCTACGGATTCACCCCAACGCCTGCCCCGCTCGGCTCCCGACGGGTGGGAGCGGGGCCACGGGGCCCGGGGCGGGTGAGCAGGATGGCCCGCATGGAGATCGTCGCGTCGCTGCCCCAGGACACCGCGCTGCGCGACGTGGGCGCGACGGTGCGCCGGATCGAGGCGCTGGGCGTGGACACCGTGCACGTGCCGGAGACGGTCCACGACTCGCTGCAGGTCGCGCTGCTGGCCGTCGAGCACAGCGACCGGCTGACGGTGCGCACCAGCATGACGCTGGCCTTCCCGCGCAGCCCGATGACGACGGCGTACGCCGCCTGGGACCTGGCGCGCTTCTCCGGCGGGCGCTTCCAGCTCGGGCTGGCCACCCAGGTCCGCGGCAACATCGTGGGCCGGTTCTCGATGCCGTGGGGCGACCCGGCCGGGCGGCTGGCCGACTACGTGGGCGCCCTGCGCGCCATCTTCGCGGCGTTCCAGGCCGGCGGCCCGCTGCTGCACGAGGGCCCGTACTACCGCTTCGACCGGCTCCAGCCCTACTTCAACCCCGGACCGCTCGACGTCGCGGCGCCGCAGATCTACACCGGCGGGGTCAACCGGCGCACCTGCGAGGCAGCCGGTGCGGCCTCCGACGGCTTCGTCACCCACGCCACCAACTCCCACCCCACCTACCTGCGCGAGCGGGTGCTGCCGGCGCTGGCGGCCGGGGCCGAGCAGGCCGGGCGCACCGACGGCGGGCCGCGGGTGGTCATCGTGTCGAAGGCGATCACCGCCCCCGACGAGGAGCGCCTCGTCGCGGCGCGCGAGGAGGCGCGTCGCGAGATGGCGTTCCTGTGGTCGACCCCGGCCTACCGGCCGACCCTGGAGCTCCTCGGCCACGGCGACCTGCCCGACCGGCTCGGTGCGCTCGTGCGCGCGGAGCGCTGGGACGACCTGGGCGCGGTGCTGTCCGAGGAGGTGCTGGACGACCTGGTGCCTCAGGGCACCTACGACCGCCTGCCCGCCGTGCTCGGCCGGTGGTACGCCGGCCTGGCCGACGGGCTCGCCGTCGGGCTGCCGGCCGCGGCCGACCGCGACGACGAGCTGGCCGCGCTGGTGCAGCGCTGCCGCGCCATCCCGGCCCGTGGCTCGGCCGACCTGCCGGCCCGTGCGGTCGATGGGGGCAGCGACTCCTAGTCTGTGCCGGTGACGCACCTCGCCGCCCCGGCCCGCCCCCGACCCGCGACCTGGTTGCCGCCGGCGGCGGTGGCCACCACGCTCGTGCTCTGGGCCTCCGCCTTCGTGGCGATCCGGCACCTGGGCGCCGACTTCTCCGCGGGGCCGCTGTCCCTGGGCCGCCTCCTCGTCGGGGCGCTGTGCCTGGCTGTGGTGGCGCTCTCGCGGGGGCTGCCGCACCCGACCCGGCGCGAGTGGGTGTCCCTGGTCGCGATCGGGCTGCTGTGGTTCGGCGTCTACAACGTCGCGCTCAACGAGGGCGAGCAGCGCATCGACGCCGGCACCGCCGCGATGCTGATCCAGCTCTCCCCCGTCCTGGTCGCGCTGCTCGCGGTGGCGTTCCTCGACGAGCGGTTCACCGCCTACCTCGCCATCGGCCTGGCGCTGGCCTTCGGCGGCGTGGCCCTGATCGGGCTGTCGACCTCGGAGAGCCAGGGCCAGGACCTGCTCGGTGTCTTCCTGGTCCTGCTGTCGGCGGTCGTCTACGCCATCAGCCTGATCCTGCAGAAGCCGCTGGTGGCGCGCCTGGCCGCCGTGCACGTCACCTGGCTGGCCTGCACGATCGGCGCGGTGGCGTGCCTGCCGTTCCTGCCCACCCTCGTCGACGAGGTCCGGGCCGCGCCGACGTCGTCGGTGCTGTGGGTGGTCTACCTCGGCGTCTTCCCCACCGCGATCGCCTTCACCACCTACGCCTACGCCCTGACCCACATGGACGCCAGCCGGCTCGCGGTCACCACCTACCTCGTCCCGCCGATCACCATCGGCCTGGGCTGGGCGCTGCTCGGCGAGACCCCGCCCGGCGTCGCGTACGTCGGCGGCGCGCTCGCCCTCATCGGCGTCGCGGTCGCGCGGCGCAAGCCGCGGCGGATGGTGCACCCGCCGGCTCCGGCCTGACCTGCCCTACCCCGGCGGGTCGAGGTCGATGTGCCACTGCCCGTCCTGGCGGATCACCCGGCCGCCCACGATCCCCGCGGCTGAGGGGGCAGCAGCCTCCTGGGGGCGCTGCTGCACGCGCCGCGCCCACACGACGTACAGGTCCTCGACGACGACGGCGCGCCGGCCGTCGACCCGCAGCGAGACCCGGACCTTGCGCGGCGCCAGTCGCTCGAGCGTGTGCCGGATGCGTCCGGGGCGCTGGTCGGCGGCGGCGAGCTCGTGGTGCGAACCCGCCCGCCGCAGCCTCGCACCGGGCGGCACCCAGACGACCTCGGAGAGCTCCGCGACCGCGGTGCCCCGCGAACCGCGGCACACGATCGCCACCACGTCGGAGTCGGCGCGCGTCGCGCACGCCCCGTGCGGCTCGCGGGTGGCCTGCACGGCGGGCACGGTGCGCACCGTGCGCTGGGTGAGCGTGCGCCGCGCCAGCTCGGTGCGGCCGATGACCGCGACGGAGCGCTGGGTGACCGGATCGGTGGCCACCGCGGCGAGCAGGTAGCGCCCCGGTGCCAGCGACGCCTCGCGGCGGCGTGAGGTCAGGGTGCCGTCCCAGGTCCAGCGGTGCGGTCCGGCCGCCAGCTGCGCGTTCTCCTCGCGTACGACGCGGCCGTGGGCGAGGTCGTAGACGAGCAGGTCGACGTCGGTGTCGGCCGACAGCTCGAAGGAGAGCTCGGCGTCGTCGGCGAACCCGTCGCGGACCGTGGGGTAGAAGACCGGGCTGACCCGGGGCTGGGCGAAGCCGACCGCCCTCCACGCCGAGAAGCCCACCTGGTCCTCCTGGTGGGTGAGCGGGTCGTCGAGGGAGGCCCGGGCCGTGCAGTCGGCCGCGGGCTCCCCGACCGGTGCCACGGCGACCTCGACGGTGCCGGGCTCGGTGGGGAAGGTGGTCTGGTGGTGGTAGCCGGTGGAGGGGCAGTCGAGCGTCAACGTGCCCTCCCGCAGGACCGGGTCGAGGGCCTCGCCCACCGGCTCGGAGATCGGGTCGGGGATCGGGTCCGGGATCGGGTCCGGGATCGGCTCGGGGAGCGGCCCGTCGGGGACCTCGACGAGGACCGGACCGGCCCAGCCGGTCGCGACGCGCTGATCCGCCGACGGGGTCAGGATCCGTACCCCGGTCGGCTCGGTGGGCGTCTCTCCCGCAGCCCCCACCGCGGGAGAGACGCTCAGGAGGAGCACGGCCAGTACGAGCCGGGACGTCGTGCTGCTCGCGCTCACCTGCATCCCCCCTGCCGACGCACCGAGTGGCGTCGAGGGTGTTGATGCTGCTCCACCGACCGGCGTCGGGTCATACCCCATCTGGGGTAAAGGTCGAAGAGGTCAGTCCTCGCCGCGCTCGGTCACCGGCTCGGCGGCCGGCGTCCCACCGGCCTCCAGCCAGCCGCGGAACGCCTCGAGGTTGCGGGTCGACTCCCCCCGCAGCCGGCGCCACTCCCACTCCTTGCGGATCGAGGAGGCGAAACCCAGCTCGAGGATCGCGTTGAACGACTCGTCGGCGTAGGTGAGCACCGAGCCGAGGAGCCGGTCGAGCTCGGCCTCGTCGATGCTGGCCAGCGGCAGCCGGGCGTCGAGGTAGATGTCACCGGTGCGGTCGACGGCGAACGCGACGGCGTACAGGCGCAGGTTCTTCTCCAGCAGCCAGCGCCACACGCGCTCGTGGTTCTCGTCGGGGTTGCGGCACACGAAGGCGTGCACGCCCAGGGCGTGGCCGCCGACGTCGAGGCGGACCGGGGTCTGCAGCTTCTTCTCACCGGGCAGCGAGAACGAGAACAGGCCCGGGCTGGGCTCGTCGGCCTCGATCTCGTTGGTGGTCAGCCAGGCGCGGACCACGTCGGTGGCGCGCCGCTGCGCCGCGCTGGTCGCGCCGTTCAGGTCGGACGGGGTCTCGCTCACGCCAGCACCTCCTGCTTCATCAAGGAACGCGCGCGCTCGTAGCCGGCGAGCATCGCCTGCGCGGTCGCCTCCCACGAGAAGCCGCTCGCCTGGAGCAGCGCGCCGGCGCGCAGCCGGCGGGCCAGGTCGGGGTCGCTGAGCACCTGGTCGAGCGCGTCGGCCCAGGCACCGGCCTCGTGGCCGTCCACGAGCAGTCCGCTGTGGCCGTGACTGACGACCGTGGTCAGCCCGCCGACGGCCGCGGCCACCACGGGGGTGCCGGCGGCCTGCGCCTCGGCGGCGACCAGGCCGAAGGACTCGTTGTAGGACGGCACGGCCACCAGCGTGGCGGCGGCGTACCAGCGGGCCAGGTCGTCCTGCGCGACCGGCGGCACGAACCGGACCACGCCGTCGAGGCCGAGCTCGTCGGCGAGGGTGGCGAGCGCGTCGGGGTGCTCGAGGCCGCTGCCGGAGGGGCCGCCGACGACGGGCACGACCAGGCGCTCGCGCAGCCCGGGGCGGCGGCGCAGCAGCTCGGCGACCGCGCGCAGGAGCACGTCGGGGCCCTTGAGCGGCTGGATGCGGCCGGCGAAGAGCAGCACGTCGGCGTCCAGCGGCAGCCCGAGCTCGCGGCGTACGACGTCGCGCTCGAGGGGGCGGAACCGCGTCAGGTCCACCCCGGGGTGCACGACCTCGACGCGGCCGGCGTCGGCGTCGTAGAGGTTGATGAGCTGCTTGGCCTCGAGGTCGGTGTTGGCGATCAGGAGGTCGGCGGCCTGGACGACCTGCTCCTCGCCGATCACGCGGGCGGCGGGTTCGGGGGTGTCGCCCTCGGCGAGCGCCTCGTTCTTGACCTTGGCCATCGTGTGCATCGAGTGCACCAACGGCACGCCCCACCGGTCGCGGGCCAGCGCGCCGACCTGGCCGGAGAGCCAGTAGTGGCTGTGCACGGCGTCGTAGTGGCCCGCCGGCTGGGCGGCCTCGGTGCGCAGCACCTCACGGGCGAAGACGCACAGCTGGCCGGGCAGCTCGGCCTTGGTGAGCCCCTCGAACGGGCCGGCGTGGATGTGGCGCACCGTCACCCCGTCGTGGGCCTCGACGACCGGCTCGAGCCGCGAGCTGGTGGCACGGGTGAAGATGTCGACCTCGGTGCCCTGGGCGGCCAGGCGCCGCGCGAGCTCGATGACGTAGACGTTCATCCCGCCCGCATCGCCCGTGCCCGGCTGGTCGAGGGGACTGGTGTGGAGGCTGATCATCGCGAGCCGCCGCAGGGGTCGAGCGTTCCGGTGCTGGCTGCTCACGCGCGCCTCCATCCGTGTCTGACTGGTCCACGTCGCTCAACCGCCGTCGCGGCCGGTTGATTCCCGGGCGCGGGTCGGGGTCGCCTCGGCTGGCCGGGAGTTTCATCGGCCGGCCGATGAAACTCCCGGGTGGACGCTGAAGCTTCATCGGCCCGGCGCCAGGTTCAGCGGCCGGCCGATGGAACATTGCCAGACTTCAGCCCGCGTGCGCCCCACCCGTACGTCGCCGCCCCGGGGCGGGCCGACCCGCGCCCCGACCCGCGTCCGGCTCGGCGGGCCGGTCGCCCCGCCCGCGCAGCGCGCGGCCCACGACCACCGCGCCCAGTGCGGCGAGCACCGCGCCGGCGATGCCGTCGACGCGCTCGGAGCCGCCGGTGCCGACGACCCCGCCGACGACGGTCAGCAGCGCCCAGCCCAGCACCGCCAGGCACACACCGACCACCACGCGCAGCGGCGTCGCGCCCCGGTCGACCAGCCCGGCTCCCACCGCGACCGCGGCGAGCACGAGCAGCACGGCTCCCGGCCACCAGGCGAACCCGCCGACGCCGATCCAGGCGAGCACCCACAGCAGACCGCCGACCAGCGCCGCCAGTGCCCCGGCGACGGCGGCGGACGTCGTACTCCTGTCCACAGCGGACCTCCCTCTCGGCGCGCCCGGTCATCCGTCCTGGCGCGCCCCGCCCCCCATGCTCGCAGGCCGCACCGACGGCCACCACCCCACCGGCCGTGGGCCACAATGGCGCCCATGAGCACCCCCCGCCCCCTCGCCGTCGTGACCGGAGCCAGCAGCGGGATCGGGGCCGCGACCGCGCGCCGCCTGAGCACCGAGGGCTTCCACGTGGTGTGCGCCGCCCGCCGCGCCGACCGGGTCGAGGCGCTGGCCGCCGACATCGACGGCACCGCGGTCGTCTGCGACGTCACCGACGCCGACTCCGTGGCCGCCCTGGCCGAGCGGGTCGCCGAGCTGGGCGCCGAGACCGGGCAGACCGGCCTCGCGGTGCTGGTCAACAACGCCGGGGGCGCGTTCGGCTCCGCCCCGGTCGCCCGGGCCGACGCCGACCAGTGGCGCGCGATGTACGAGGTCAACGTGATCGGGCTGATGCAGGTCACCCGGGCGCTGCTGCCCGCGCTGGTCGCCTCCGGCGCCGGCGTGATCTGCAACGTCGGCTCGACCGCGGGCCGGATCGCCTACGAGGGCGGCGCCGGCTACACCGCCGCCAAGCACGGCACCCAGGTCGTCACCGAGACGCTGCGCCTGGAGCTCTTCGACCAGCCGGTCCGGGTCTGTGAGGTCGCGCCGGGCATGGTCCGCACCGACGAGTTCGCGCTGGTCCGCTTCGACGGCGACCAGGCGGCGGCCGACGCGGTCTACGCCGGGGTCGCCGAGCCGCTGGTCGCCGAGGACGTCGCCGACGCGATCGCCTACGTCGTGACCCGCCCGCCGCACGTCAACATCGACGAGCTGGTCCTGCGCCCCCGTGCCCAGGCCGCGCAGCACAAGGTGCACCGCGTCCACGACTGACCCCGCCCCGACGAGCAGTCACTTTCGCACCCTCGAGAAGTCACTTCTGCACCCCGTCGAGGTGCAGAAGTGACTGCTCGGTGGTGCAGAAGTGACTGCTCGTCTACCGGTGGCCCAGGTCCAGCACCAGCTCGACGAGGCGCTCGAGGTCGGCGGTGAGGGCCTGCTCCCCCACCTGGGCGCACTCGCCGCACACGTCGAGGTCGTAGACGTAGCGGTCCGGCTGCGGCTCCGGGGACCGCGCGGCCGCCTGCGCCAGGTCCACCCGGCCGGCGATCCCGCGCAGCTCGGGCACCCGGGGGTCGTCGGAGGCCAGGTCCACGTCGGCCTCGGCGCTCAACCCCGCGAACCCACCCGTACGCCGCACCCGCACCACGCCCGTGGCCGGCCCCCCACCCGAGGACGACCCCGCCCCGGCGCCGGCGTCCACCCCGCCCGCGGGGTCGGTCGCCCCGGGGCGCACCCCGACCTCGGCCCAGGCGGCGCCCACGGCGTCGGCGTGCGGGCCGGCGGCCGCGATCGTGGCGGCGGCGAACCCGGCGAAGTCGGTGCGCGGGCCCACCTGCCCGCCGGTCAGCGCGGCGTACCAGATCCGGCCGGCGCCCTCCCACGACGTGCCGCCCGGCCCGGGGTCGGCGACGCCGACGGCGACCGCGGCGAGGTGGAAGGCGCGGTTGGGGATGCCGGAGTTGAGGTGCACCCCACCGTGGTCGTCGGTGGTGACCACGAGGTCGTCGAGGTGCGCGGGCTGGGGGTCGCGGCCCAGCCGCGGGTCGTCGTAGGCGGTGCCGGGGTGCGCCATGTCCCGCAGGCCGCGGGCGTTGATGCCGGGCCGGAAGAGTCCCTGACCGACCAGCCAGTCGGCCTCGTCGGGGCGCTGGCCCAGCAGCCGCTGCTTGACGCAGGCCGCGACGACGTCGGAGACGTGCTCGTTCAGCGCGCCGGGCTGGTCGGCGTAGACGAGACCGGCGGTGTGCTCGGTCAGCGCGTGCGCGAGCTCGTGGCCCAGCACGTCGACGGGCTTGGTGAACCGGTCGAAGACCACGCCGTCGCCGTCGCCGAAGACCAGCTGGGTGCCGTCCCAGAACGCGTTGGCGTAGTCGCGGCCGTAGTGCACGCTCAGGCTCACCGGGCTGCCGGCGCCGTCGTAGGAGTCGCGGCCCCAGACCTCGGCCAGCAGCGCCAGCGAGGCGACGATGCCGGTCGCGGCCTCGTCGACCGCCGGGTCGCCGGAGTCGGGATCGCCCGCCCTGCGGACCGGGTCGCCGGGCAGGGTGCGACCCGAGTGCGCGTCGTGCACCGTCCACGCGGGGGCGCCCGGAGTCGCGATCAGGGTCGCGGCCGGGGCCGGGCCGGCGAGGCGCGCGGACCGCAGCGACTCGTCGACCGCGAGGGTGTCGGCGTACCCGAGGGCGCGCTGCAGGTAGGGCGGGACGAAGCAGTGACGATGGGAGGGCCGATGCCGAGTCATCGACCCAGGTAACACCCGCGCACCGACGTTGCGGAACCCCTCAGGGGACTCCGACGCCCACACAGGCCTCAGGCGGGGGCGCGCCCCGGCGGGAACCCGCCGGTGGCCACCGGACCCCACGAGACGGGGGTGATCCGCAGCAGCGACTTGCCCTGCGTGCGCATCGCGGCGCGGTACTCGTCCCAGTCGGGGTGCTCGCCGGCGATGCAGCGGAAGTACTCCACCAGCGCGTCCTCGGCCTCCGGCGAGGGCATGTCGAGCACCTCGGCGGTGCCGTCGACCTGCACGTAGGGCCCGTTCCAGTCGTCGGAGTGCACCAGGACCGTCGCCTCGGGAGTGCGGCGCAGGTTGACCGCCTTCGCGCGCTGCGGGTACGTCGACACCACGATCCGCCCGTCCGCGTCGACCCCGCCGCTCACGGGCGAGACCTGCGGGCGGCCGTCGGCGCGCAGGGTCATCAACGTCATCCGGTGGCGCGGCCGGACGAACTCCAGGAGCCCGTCGAGGTCGACTCGGTCGGTGGTCGCGATCGTGGCCATCCCTCGACGATAGCCACGCTCCGCACACCCGCAGGGGTCCTGCCCCGTCGGGCGGCGGGACCTAGGTTCGAGAGATGAAGATCGAGGGAGCACGGGTGCTGGTGGCGGGAGCGACGGGCGTGCTGGGGCGGGCGGTCGCCGCGGGGCTGCACGAGCGCGGTGCCCGCGTGGTCGCCGCCGGACGCGACGCCGCGCGGCTCGCGGAGGTGGCCGGGGCGCTGGGCACGTCGGGGCGGCACCTCGACGTGGTCGACGTCGACTCGTGCGGGGACGCCGTGCGGGGCGCGGTCGAGGAGCTGGGCGGGCTCGACCTGCTGGTCGTCGCCACCGGGGCGGCCGGCTTCGGCCGGGCCACCGAGCTCGACGAGGCCGTGGCGGAGGAGCTGTTCGCGGTCAACACCCTCGGCCCGATGGCGCTGGTGCGCGCGGCGGCGCCGTACCTCGCCGAGGCGCGCGACGGGGAAGGCACCGCGGCGGTGCTCAGCGCGGTGCTGGCCGACCTGCCGACCGCCGGGATGGCCGACTACTCCGCTGCCAAGGCCGCGCTGGCCACGTGGTTGCAGGTGCTGCGCCGCGAGGAGCGCCGCTCGTTCCGGGTGCTCGACGTGCGTCCGCCGCACCTCGACACCGGCCTCGAGACCCGGGCGCTGGCCGGCTCGGCGCCACGACTACCGGCATCCATGCCCCACGAGCAGGTCATCTCCGCCATCCTGGACGCAGTCGGTGGCGACGCCACCGAGATCGTGATGGACGGCAAGGAGATGGTGCTCCGATGACGCACGCCAGCAACACCACCGAGGCAGGCAGCCACACCGGTCGAGCGGTCGCCAGCGGGGTGGACGAGACGTCACTCGCCTCGCTGCGCACCTGGAACATCGGGCTGGCGGTGCTGCACGGGCTGCAGGCGATCGCCGTGCTGGTGCTGGCCACCGACTTCGCGATCGGCGTCACCTCGACCTTCCCCGCGGGCCCCCCGGGCAGCGAGCCGCCGAGCCCCGAGGTGCTCTTCGACGTCCGCATCGGGTGGGCGATCGCGGCCTTCCTGGTCCTCGCCGCCGTCGACCACCTGCTGACCGGCACCCTGCTGAAGAAGCGCTACGACCAGGGCCTGCGCGAGGGCATCAACCGGTTCCGCTGGGTCGAGTACTCGCTCAGCGCGACGCTGATGATCGTGCTGATCGCCTTCTACAACGGCATCACCGGCATCGACGCGCTGATCGCGATCATCGGCGCCAACGTCTCGATGATCCTCTTCGGGTGGATCCAGGAGGTCATGAACCCGCCGGGGCGCGAGCGCACCACCATGCTGCCCTTCTGGTTCGGCACCCTCGCCGGCCTGGCCCCCTGGGTCGCGATCGTCGTCAACACCACCGGCGCCGACACGGTGCCCGGCTTCGTCTACGGCATCGTGGTGTCGCTGTTCGTCTTCTTCATGAGCTTCGGCGTCAACCAGTGGCTGCAGTACAAGGGCATCGGGCCGTGGCGCTCCTACGCCTTCGGCGAGAAGGCGTACCTGGTGCTCAGCCTGGTCGCCAAGAGCCTCCTGGCCTGGCAGATCTTCGGCGGCTCGCTGGCCGGCTGACGCCCTCCTGACACGTGTGCATGAGTCCCCGGTCGACCGGGGACTCATGCACTTAGTGGGTGTTGCAACACCTGACAAGTACCGGAGTCCCCGGCTGGCCGGGGACTCATGCAGGGACTCGGGCAGGGTCCGGGCGGCGGCCCGAATCGGCGTACGACGGCCCGCGCCGATAAGATTGCCGAGGCCGGAACCGGCCGTTCGTCAATCGAAAGCGACGCCGCTCCCGCATGTCTGGACAGAAGACCCGCACCGACCTCCGCAACGTCGCCATCGTGGCGCACGTCGACCACGGCAAGACCACGCTCGTCGACGCGATGCTCCGGCAGGGTGGTGCGTTCACCGAGCACCAGGCCGAGGGCGTCGCCGAACGCGTCATGGACTCCGGTGACCTCGAGCGCGAGAAGGGCATCACCATCCTCGCGAAGAACACCGCCATCCACTACGCGGGTCCCTCCGCGGGCGGCGAGCCGATGGTCATCAACATCATCGACACCCCCGGGCACGCCGACTTCGGTGGCGAGGTCGAGCGCGGCCTGTCCATGGTCGACGGCATCGTGCTGCTGGTCGACGCCTCCGAGGGGCCGCTGCCGCAGACCCGGTTCGTGCTGCGCAAGGCGCTCAACGCCGACATGCCGGTGATCCTGGTCGTGAACAAGACCGACCGTGGCGACGCCCGCATCGCCGAGGTGGTCGACGAGACCTACGAGCTCTTCATGGACCTCCTCGACGACACCCACAGCCAGGCCGCCCTCGACTTCCCGGTCGTCTACGCCTCGGGCCGCGCCGGTGTCGCCGGGCTCGACCAGCCCGCCAACGGCGAGCTGCCCGACTCCCCGGACCTCGAGCCGCTGTTCAAGACGATCCTGGACACGATCCCCGCGCCGACGTACACCGAGGGCGCGCCGCTGCAGGCGCACGTCACCAACCTCGACTCCTCGCCGTTCCTCGGTCGGCTCGCGCTGGTGCGCGTGCACGAGGGCGTGCTGAAGAAGGGTCAGACCGTCGCCTGGATGAAGCGCGACGGCGAGACCAAGAAGGTCCGCATCACCGAGCTGCTGGTCACCGAGGGCCTCGAGCGCCAGCCCGGCGAGTCCGCCGGCCCCGGTGACATCGTCGCGATCGCGGGCATCCCCGACATCACCATCGGCGAGACCCTCGCCGACGCGGAGAACCCGGTGGCGCTGCCGCTCATCCACGTCGACGAGCCGGCCATCTCGATGACCATCGGCACCAACACCTCGCCCCTCGTGGGCCGGGTCAAGGGCTCCAAGGTCACCGCGCGCCTGGTCAAGGACCGCCTCGACGCCGAGCTCATCGGCAACGTGAGCCTGCGGGTCCTGCCGACCGAGCGTCCCGACGCCTGGGAGGTGCAGGGCCGAGGCGAGCTGGCCCTGGCGATCCTGGTCGAGCAGATGCGCCGCGAGGGCTTCGAGCTCACCGTCGGCAAGCCGCAGGTGGTCACCAAGGAGATCGACGGCAAGAAGCACGAGCCCGTCGAGCGCCTGACCATCGACGCGCCCGAGGAGTACCTCGGCACGATCACCGAGCTGCTGGCCTCCCGCAAGGGCCGCATGGAGGGGATGACCAACCACGGCACCGGCTGGGTGCGCATGGAGTTCCTGGTCCCGGCGCGCGGCCTGATCGGCTTCCGCACCGAGTTCCTCACCGACACCCGCGGCACCGGTATCGCGCACCACATCTCCGAGGGCTACGAGCCGTGGGCCGGCGAGATCCGCTCGCGCAACAACGGCTCGCTCGTCGCGGACCGCAAGGGCGTCACCACCGCCTACGCGATGACGTCGCTGCAGGAGCGTGGCGTGATGTTCCTCGAGCCGGCCGTCGAGGTCTACGAGGGCATGATCGTCGGCGAGAACTCCCGCGCCGACGACATGGACGTCAACATCACCAAGGAGAAGCAGCAGACCAACATCCGGTCCGCCACCTCCGACAACTTCGAGAAGCTGATCCCGGCGAAGAAGCTGTCGCTGGAGCAGTGCCTGGAGTTCTGCCGCGACGACGAGTGCGTCGAGGTCACCGCCGACCAGGTCCGCATCCGCAAGGTCGTCCTGGACGCCAACGCGCGCGCCAAGACCGCCTCGCAGGCCCGCAAGGCCAACAAGAGCTGATCCGCTCGCCGGGCTCCTCGGGGCCCGTCGTAGCCAGAAGGACCGAACGACGCGTCCCGGACCTCCTCCCCGCGTGGGAGTGGTGGTCCGGGGCGCGTTCGGTCCTTCCGGCTACGAACGGCGGGCGCCACCCTGCAGCAACCGCCGCGCGACGTCCCCGTGCCACGCCGGACGATCAGCCGCGTTCAGCAGCGTGCCCGACGCACGTCACTGAGCTCCGCCCTGCGAGCGGGTGACGCGTCCGGAGACTCCCGACAGGAACAGGCCGAACAACGTCCAAGAGACGAGCTTGAGCGTCCACAGGCTCAGTGCCAACCAGAAGACCGATGACTGCCAGGCGTCGTACTGGCCGGTGCCGACGGGTGACAGCGTGATGTCGAGTCCGTACAGGAACCACCACAACCCGGGCGCCTCATCGGTGGTGGGCTCGAACGCCCCGGCGCTCTGTCCTGCCGCAGTGACCGCCCACGTGGCGACGAGACATGCCAGGAGCAACCAGATCGCGCGGAACGACGAGTAGCCGTGACCGATGGTCGCCCAGGTGATGCGCCGCCCAGCCTCGGAGAGGGTTGCGCGCAGCCTGCTCATCCGTCCGGAGCCGAGCCGGTGACCTGCTGCCACCGCCCGCTTGTGCTTGTCGGCCGCCAGGATCCGCACACCGCGGGCCTCCCACTCCCGACCCTCGGCATCAAGCGAGGCAGCCAGGACGTGCCACGGCTGCTGCCAGAAGACCGTCCTGGTCCCCTGAGGCATCCATCCCAGCAGACCGGCACCCCCACCCCCTGCAGCTGAACCGAGCCGGAGCGGCGGCACCTGCAGCTGTGCCGACGGCACTCCTCGCCCGACGAAGACGGGTCGGTTGCGGAGTCGTTCCACCTGCCAGCTGTTGATGGTCGGATCGAGACGCATCGATGCCGGCTCCCCGCCCTCCCGAGTGGCGACGTGAAGGGTCCCGATGATCGCGCCGTCGAGGTTCGCCACCCCGTCGTGACGTCGCAACGGCAGCTCCAGGCTCCTGACGTTGCTGTCGCGAAGATCGAGCGACACCGTGGTGCGACCACTCACCCCGGGTTCGAGGCCGAGATCCTGGAGCTGGGCTCCGATGAGACGCAACGAGCCACGTAGCCGGACGCGTCGCGCTTCGCTGTCCTGGGGCCGTTGCGGGTCATCGGGGCGCTCGGCTGCCTCGGCGAGCTCTCCGATGACCACCGCGGCCTCGGTGTCCCTGAGCCTCGAGAACACGTCCGGGCGCCCGGTTGCCTGGACGCGGCGATGAAGTGACACGTAGTCGATCTCGACCTCCGGGTCCGACTGGTCAAGGAGCTCGAGCATCTGGCTCACCTGGTGTGCCAAGGCCCGTGCTTGCGTCACGTGCGCGTTCCATCCGGTCTCGCCCACCAGCGCCGGGCCGAACGACGCGAGACCGAGCACCGAGGCCTGAGCCAGGTGGATGACCCCGAACTCACCCTCGAGCTCGACGTCGCCACCGAAAGCAGCTCGCTCGGCACGCAGCACGTCGATCTTGGACACGTTGTCCGGGCCGTTGTCGTAGCCGATGCCCACCGAGACCCGGATGTCGGCGCCACTCAGGTCGAGGCAACCCGTCTTCGCGAAAGCCAGGTTGTTGTTGGCGCTGTCGCTGTCGGGCCCGCGCACGAGGCACGACTCGAGTGAGACGTGTGCGGCCTCGGTGAGGTACCAGGACATGAAGGACCCGACCGACACCTGGCGGGCATCGATGTGTCCTCGCCCAGCGTCGATGCTGCAGTCGATCACGTCGAGACGACCACCGATGCTCGCCTGACTCAGGTCGAGGGTGGTCCACGAGCTGTGCGAGGCCGCGAAGTCTCCAGTCACGGTGAGCCGACAGGCGTCGAGCTCCTGACCCGCGCAGTGCTCGAACGACAGATGGGCCGCACTCGTGTCGACCAGGCGCACCGCCCCGTCGAAGGTGCAGTGCTCGAAGTGGAGAGGTGGCAGCGCCTGGAAGCCGGACAGGTCCAAGTCACCCTCGATCTCCGTCGACCTCAACGTGAGTCCGCTGGGATCGACGGACATGGCCTCATCGCCCCGCAGGACCTGCTGCAGAGCACTGCGCAGATCCGCGGCTCGGAGCGGCTGCCGGCCGTCGCCCTCCGGCGGCCCCAGCTCGGCTCCATGGCGCAGGGCCTGCACCAGGACCGCTGTCGTCACGTCCACCACGATGTCTCCCTCTCTCGGCCCGACGCTCAGGAGCGTCCTGGGGCTGGCGAACTGTCTCAGACGCGAGAGCTCGCCGTCCGGAGGACTCAGAAACACCGGCCCCCTGGGTTCCCCGGCACCCGGCGCGTTCGGTCCTTCCGGCTACGACGCCTCGGAGCACGAACGCGTGGGTAAAGACCCGGCCCGCCTCGGGCACGATGGGTCCATGGAACAGTCCTTCTTCCTCGAAGCCGTCCTGCCGCTCATCATCGAGACCGTGGTCGCGGTCGGTGTGCTCGTGGTCGGCCTGATCGCCCTGCGCACCGGTGAGCGCTGGGCGTGGTTCGTCGTCGCCGCCGGCGCCCTGTGGGGGTTGGTGCAGCTGGTGTACCTGGCCGAGTACGTGCTGATGGAGACGTCGAGCACGAGCTTCGCCTACGTCCTCTACGAGCACCACCTGCTCACCCCGCTGCGCTACCTGCGCCTGGTCGGGCTCGCGCTCCTGGTGCCGGCTGTGGCCGGCGCCACCGCGGCCCACACCCGGCGCGCCGCGGGCTGGGGCGACCGGGCACCATCGGAGGTGTGAGCACCCCGCCTGTTGCGCCCGACCTGCTGAACCTGCGCGACGTCGCGGGCCTGCGCACGACCGACGGCCGCACGGTGCGCCCCGGGGTGCTGCTGCGCTGCGCGACGCCGGCCTTCGTCGACGACGCGCAGGTCGAGCGGCTGGTCCAGGACCTGGGCGTGCAGACCCGGGTCGACCTGCGCACCCAGCAGGAGGCCGACGAGGCCACCAGCAGCGCCTTCGACGCGGTGGCCGTGGAGCACCTGGAGGTGCACGCCGGCGGCCGGTCGTGGGACTTCCAGTCGGCGCACCAGGCCGACTGGGTGGCCGGGCACTACCTGCGCTTCACCGAGCACTCCCCCGACGCGCTGGTCGCGTTCGCCCGCCTCGTGGGCGACCCCGCGCGCACCGCGGTGCTCGCGCACTGCACCGCCGGCAAGGACCGCACCGGCACCGCGGTCGCGCTGACGCTGGCCGCCGTGGGCGTGCGCGAGGACGACCTGAGCGCCGACTACGCCCGCACCGAGCAGGCGATGCCGCTCCTGCGCGAGCAGTTCCGGCGGCTGCCGTCGTACCAGGCGCGGCTCGAGGAGCTGCCCGCCGAGGCGTTCGGCTCCCCGCCCGAGGTGATGCGGCGCTTCCTGCGCCTGGTCGAGCAGACGTACGGCGGCGCGCGAGCCTACCTGCGCGCGCACGGGCTCAGCGACGACGAGCTGGTGACCCTCGAGGCACAGCTGCTGGGCCCGACCCCGGACTAGCCCCCCAGCAGGTCCTCGCGCCGCGCCACCAGCACCGCCTCGCGCGACTCGGCCTGCAGCAGCCGGTCCACGAGCCGGCGCCGCACCTCGCCCACGGCCCCGCGCGCCTCGGCGACCCGCCCGGCCGCCTCGCTGATCCGCTCGCGCACCGCCCAGTCGCTGAAGATGTTGTCGAACCAGACGTCGAAGGCGCGCACCAGGTCGGTGATCTCGACGCCGCCGACCGGCTCCATCCCGACGTCGGCGAGCTCGACCCCGAGGTCGGAGAGCGCGTCGTCGGCGGCACGCATCAGGCCCTGCGCCTGGTCCATCCGGTCGTACTTGACCATGTCGGTGAGCAGGCCGCCGTCGAAGAACGTGTCGGCGGTCGACCAGCCCCGCGCCGAGCTCAGCAGCCGGTCGGCCTGGCCCAGCGCGTCGAGGGCGGTGTCGGTCGCGACCAAGGCCCCGCGCAGCTCGGTCGTCCCGGAGCGCAGGACGCCCAGGTCGGCGGCCACCTGCTCCAGCTCCGCGGCCTCGGGCGCCCCGGTGCGGGCCAGCCACGCCTCCTTCGCGTCGAGCGCGGCCCGGCGCCGGCCCGCCACGTCCCCCAGCCCGTCGTACGCCGACCGCAGCGAGGTGCAGGCGTCCCGGGCCCGGTCGCGGCGCAGCTGGGCCACGGCGACGGCGTACTCGGCCTGCTGCTGCTCGGCGCGCTCGCGGTCGAGGTCGGACTCGCGGCTGCCGCGCAGCCCGGCCCAGATGCGGGTGGGGCTGAAGGACTCCAGGCGCGCGACGTCGGCGGCCTCGTCGGCGAGCCGGGCCCGGGCCGCGGCGACCTGGGCCTCGGCGTCGGCGAGCTCGGCGTCGGCGGCGGCCAGCCGGGTGCCCAGCCGGGCGTGCTCGGCCGCGGCCTGGGCAGCCGCCTCGAGCTCGGCCTGGACGCGTGCGCCGGTCGGCTCAGCGGGTGCGGACGGAGGGGCGGAGTCGGGCTGGCTCACCCGCCCACCCTAGGAGACCCGGTCGGCGCCGTCGGCGCTGTCCACCCGGGCCCGGCGGGCGCTGCCCCTCCGCCCGGCTGCTCAGCCGGTGATCCCGACCCGCTCGGTCACCGCGGCGGTGTGCCGGGCGGCCAGCTCGAGCGCGCAGGAGCGCAGGGAGGTCCCGGTGGCGGTGCTGTCGGCGAAGACGGTCGCGACCAGGCGCGCCATCACGGCGTCGATCTTGGCGTACGACGACTCCTCGGTCGGGGCCACGTCGCCGAAGACGACCCACCACCACCACGCGTTGGTCATCACGTTGGCCAGGAAGTCGGGCACCACGGGGACGCCCCGCTCCCCCAGCAGCCGCTCGGCCTCGGGCAGCGTCGGCATGTTCGCGCCCTCGACGACCACGCGGGCCGTGATGCGGTCCACGTCGTCGGGCCCGATCACGTAGGACATCGCGGCCGGGACCAGCAGGTCGCAGGGCACGTCCAGCCAGGCGTCCCGGTCGCCGAGCCGCACGCCTGCGCCGAGTCGCGAGCGGTCGATGACACCGGCGCCGTCGCGGGCGGCGAGCAGCGCCTCCACGTCGAGCCCGGCGTCGTCGCGGATGAGGCCCTCGCGGTCGGCGACGGCGACCACGCGCACCCCCTGCTCGACCAGGTAGCGCGCGGCGGCGCCGCCGATCGAGCCGAAGCCCTGGACGACCGCGGTCGACTCCCCCGGCTCCAGCCCGAGGTGCCGGGCGGCCCCGGTGGCGGCCCGAGCGACGCCGTACCCGCCGACGAGGTCGCCGAGCGAGATGCCGCCGACGTGCACCGCGAAGGCCTCGGCGAGGCGCTGCCGCGCCGCCGGGACGTCGTCGATGGTGGCGAAGACCGCCTCGACGGTGGAGGCCATGCCCAGGTCGGCGGCGACCTTGTCGATCGTCTCCTGACGCAGGCCGAAGTCCTCGCCGGTGGTCCACTGCTCGCGCACCACCGGGCGGACCGCGGCCAGGAACCGGGTCAGCACGGCCACGGCCTCGGGGTCGGCGGGGTCGACGTCGATGCCGCCCTTGCCGCCACCCAGGGGGACGTAGCGGTCCTGCGGGTCGTAGACCACCGCCTCCTTGCGGGTCATGCCCTGGGCGAGGCCGCGGACCTCCTCGAGGGTGCAGCCCTTGCGCAGCCGCAGGCCACCGCTGGCCAGGCCGCGCACCAGGGTGTCGATGACGACGAACCCCTTCGTGCCGGTGACCGGGTCGGTCCAGGTGATCTCGAGCAGCGAGCTGGAGTCCTTCATGCTGCGCCTCCTTCGGCGGTCAGATCGTGCAGGACGGCCTGCGGGGTGGCAGGCACGGGGAGGTGGTTCAGGCGGCTCGGGGTCGGACCAGGACGCTGAGGCAAGTCACGCAGCCCTCGAGCTTCTCGAGCTCCCCGATGTCGACGACCACGGGTGTGAAGCCGAGGTCGGCGAGCCGGTCGGCGGTGCGCGGTGCGGAGGCGCTGATCAGCAGCTGCTGGTCGTCGAGAGGGACGACGTGGCAGCCGGCCTCCTCGAGCACCGGTCGGGTGGTCGGGAAGACCCCGGCCTCGAGCAGCTCGGGCAGGGCCAGGATGGTGCCGTCGGGCAGCGCGGTGACCGCCGACTTCAGGTGCAGCACCGCCTCGAGGCGCACCGGCACGACCGTGCGGCCCATCGGGGCCACGATCGCCCGCAGCTGGCGGACGCCCTCGGCGTCGGTGCGGCCGCCGCGGCCGACGTACACGCGGTCGCCGACCTGGAGGACGTCGCCGCCGTCGAGCGTCCCGGGCGCCTCGAGGCGTCGTACGTCGAGGCCGAGCTCGCGCACGGCCTTCTCGACGCCGGCGACCTCGTCGCGCCGGGCCGGCGCACCGGGCCGGGTCAGGACCGCGGTGCGGTCGACGACCACCACGGTGTCCTCGACGAAGACGGCGTCCGGGCAGCCGGGTGCGGGGTCGACCTCGTGGACCGTCCAGCCGGCGTCGGCCAGCGCGGCGCGGTAGCCCGCGTGCTGCTCCAGGGCCCGCTCGACGTCGACGGGGACGCGGGCGACGTGGGTCACGATGCCCTCGACCAGGTCGGCCGTGGGCCGCCGGACCAGCGCGGTGCCGCGCTCACCCGGGTGCACCGCCGCCGCGTTCACAGCCGGCCCGCCGTCAGGACGCGGGACAGGAACTGCTGGGTGCGCTCCTCCTGCGGGTCGCCGAAGACCTGCTCGGCGGAGCCGCGCTCGAGGATGCGGCCCTGGTGCAGGAAGCAGACCTGCGAGGCGACCTCGCGGGCGAAGCCCATCTCGTGGGTGGCCAGCAGCATCGTCAGCCCGTCCGCAGCGAGCTCGCGGACGATGGCGAGCACGTCGCCGACGAGCTCGGGGTCGAGCGCGGCGGTGATCTCGTCGAGGAGCAGCACCTGGGGGTGGCAGGCCAGGGCGCGCACGATGGCGACGCGCTGCTGCTGGCCCCCGGAGAGGGAGTCGGGGTAGGCGCCGGCCTTGTCGCGCATCCCGACCCGCTCGAGCAGCGCGAGCGCCTGCTCCTCGGCCTGTGCCTTGGCCACGCCGCCGACCCGGGTCGGGGCCAGCACGATGTTGGCCAGCACCGTCATGTGCGGGAAGAGGTTGTAGGACTGGAAGACCATGCCGACGTTGCGGCGCAGCCGGTTCACGTCGACGCCGGCGCCGCTGACGACGTCACCGTCGACGAGGATCTCCCCGGAGTCGATCGTCTCGAGGCCGTTGATGCAGCGCAGCAGCGTCGACTTGCCCGAGCCCGAGGCGCCGATCAGGCAGACCACCTCGTGCCGGGCGACGTCGAGGCTGACGCCCTTGAGCACCTCGGTCTGGCCGTAGGACTGGTGGACCTCACGGATCTGCAGGAACGTCATGACGTCCTCCCCGCGCGGCGAGCCTGCTCGCCCGCGATCAGCCGGTCGACGAAGCGGGCCTGCGGGATCGTGATGATCACGAAGAGCACGGCGACGACGATGACCGGGGTCAGGTTGAACACGTTGGACGACACCAGCCGCGCCTGCATGAAGGCGTCGGTCACGCCCATGACACCGATCAGCGCGGTGTCCTTCTGCAGCCCGATGAAGTCGTTGAGCAGCGGCGGCACGATGCGCCGCACCGCCTGGGGCACGATCACGGTGCGCAGGGTCATCGAGTACGACAGCCCCAGGGACCGCGAGGCCGACCACTGGCTGGGGTGGATCGAGTCGATGCCGGCGCGGTAGACCTCGGCGACGTACGCCGAGTAGGTCAGCGTCAGCGCGAGGATCGCCAGCCACAGCGGGGAGAAGTCGCGCACGATCGGCACCTGGGCCAGGGACAGCCCGAAGCCGACCAGGTAGAGCACGATGATGCTGGGGATCGCGCGGAACACGTCGACGTACAGGGTCGCGATCCAGCGCAGCGGCCGGCCGGCGCGGCCCGGCAGCAGCCGCATCACCGCGAGGGCCAGGCCCACCACGAGCACCAGCACCTGGGCGCCGACGGCGACCTGGATGTTGACGGCGAACGCCTTGGCGATGCCCTCCCACGAGTCGGCGATGAACTCCCAGCGCAGGAACGTGGTGGCGATCGCGCCGTTGTTGGCGGTGGTGAAGCCGAGGACGCCGGCCACCAGCAGCACCGCGAGGGCGTAGCCCATGGCGGTGGCGGCGAGCTCACGGCCGCGGGCCGCCACCTGCCGCGCGCCGGAGAGGTCGCCGGCCGAGACGAGGGCGGTGCGCCGGGGCACCGTGAGCAGGGCCCGGACCGCAGGGACCACGGGGACCGCGGCGGCCACCGCGACCAGCAGGAGCACCACGGTCAGCAGGGCCGTGGGCGCCTCGACGAGCCGGTGCACCGAGCGCAGCGCCAGCAGGGTGCAGGTCAGGGCCACCAGGGCGCACGCCGCAGCGACGACCCCCATCGGGAGCACGCGCGCCGGGGGCGTGGGAGGAGGGCTCGGCCGGGCGTCGAGCGGCGCAGGAGTGAGGGTGGGCATCACCATCAGCGCACCGTCCACACCGGCACCGCGGCGGGGTCGCCACCGAGCTCGGGCCCGAGCCAGGTCGCCGAGAGCTTGTCCAGGGTGCCGTCCTCGCGCATCGCCTCGATGGCGGCGTCCATGGCGTCCTGGTCGGTGGAGTCCTGCGGGTAGATCGCGGCGTACTGCTCACCGGACTCGTACTGGCCGATCACCTCGAGGGCGCCTCCGGAGTTCTTGGCGAAGCCCAGCATGATCGCGGTGTCCTGGATCGCCATGTCGGTCAGACCGCTGGTGATCGCGGTGACCATGGCGGTGGTGTCCTGGAAGTTCTTGGCGTCCGAGCCCGGCTGCAGGGTGTCCTCGACCCAGTTCACCGACGTGGTGCCGACCTGGACCCCGATGGTCTGCTCGCCGATGTTGTCCTCGGTGATGCCGGAGTCGGTCGGGGCCAGGACGCCGAGGTTGGAGTCGAAGTAGGGCTCCGAGAAGGAGACCACCTCCTCGCGCTCGGGGGTCACCGAGACCTGGGCCATGGCGATGTCGAAGTCCTTGGTCTGCCCGGCGACGAGCGCGTCGAAGGAGACGTTGGCGACCTTGACGCCGTCGAGGCCGGCGCGGTGCGCGATGTTGGCGGCCAGGCAGTACTCGTAGCCGCCCTCGATGGAGTCCGGCGAGATGCCCTTCCACCAGCCCGGCGAGGGCAGGGTCGTCTGGACGGTGAGGACGCCGTCGGCGACCGGGCTCATCTCCACGGTGCCGGCGTCGCCGTACACCTCGCAGTCACCGAAGCTGGCGGGTGATCCGGCGTCGGAGGAGGTGCCCGACGAGCAGGCGGTCAGGGCGATGAGACCGGCTGCCGCGAGGCCTGCCATCAGGTGGAGCGGGGGCTGGGGCACGTGGTCCTCCATAGTTGATCGGCGCGTCAGTTAACAACTGAGACGAGTGTGAGGAACCCCGAGTGTGATGTCAAGCACTTCCAGCGACCGGGATCGCCGCGAGCCTGTCCTCGGCCGACCTGCGTCCGGGCAGCACGAGGCCCGCCGCCCCCGAAAGGGGGCGGCGGGCCCGGGAGGGGGTGCGGCGGCTAGCTGCCCTCGGTGAGGATCAGCTCGACCGACTGCTCGCACACGCGGCGCATCTGCTCCAGCGTCATGCTGCGCGAGCCCAGCAGCACCTGCAGCGCGAGTCCGTCGACCATGCTGACCAGCCCGTTGGCGAGCAGCACCGGGTCGCCGGTGACGAAGTACCCACGGTCCTGGCCGTCGCGGATGATGCCGGCCACCGTGCGCCGCCACTCGCCGTACACGTTCTCGTTGAGCTCGCGCAGGTCGGTGTCGTGCAGCGCGGCCGTCCAGAGCTCGATCCACATGTGCCAGGACTGCACCACCACCTCGTCGACCGGCAGGTAGGAGTCCAGGAAGGCGCGCAACCGGTCGCGCGGGTCCTCGTGGGCCTCGACGACGGGGGTGCGGCGTGCCTGGGAGGCGTGGAAGTTCCACTCGAACGCCGCCTGCATCAGCTCGCGCTTGGTCTCGAAGTAGTAGTGCACGGTGCCGGTGCTGGCTCCGGAGCGCTTGGCGACGTCGGCCACCCGCATCGCCCGGAAACCCATCTCGGCGACCACCTCGCGCGTCGCTGCGAGGATCTGCTCACGTCGCTCTGCCTCTACGCTCGGGCGGGCCATGGGTCCTCCGTAGGTGGTGGGATCGCTGATCCGTGAGTCGTTGATGGACTGACTCGTCACTCAACGTATCGCGACACGGTCCCACCCGCGCGGCATCCGGCCCGGCTCCGGCCGGCCGGTCTAGGAGACCCGGTCGGGGTCGCCGGCGCTGTCCACCCGGCCCACCGCGGGCGTCTCCTCGCCGGCCGGCTCCTCCACCTCAGGCTCCTCCTCGTCCTCGCACCACCCGGTGCTGAGCGCGTCGGGAGCCGACACCACCACGGCCTCGCGGCGGTCGCCGGTGGCCACCAGCGCGTTGGCGGCGAGCAGCATCGCGCCGCCGAAGACCATCCGCCAGGTCAGCAGGTCGCCCAGGATCAGCACCGCGAGACCAGCGGCCCAGATCGGTTCGGCGGCCATGATGATGGCGGCGTGGGCGGCCGGGATCCGGG
The DNA here is from genome assembly GCF_001653335.1 of Nocardioides dokdonensis FR1436. Lineage (NCBI taxonomy): Bacteria > Bacillati > Actinomycetota > Actinomycetes > Propionibacteriales > Nocardioidaceae > Nocardioides > Nocardioides dokdonensis. Next base: position 1,902,206 of record NZ_CP015079.1, on the reverse strand, counting down.
TCTGGGCCCAGGTCTGCACCCCGATCGCCAGCGCCCCGCTGATCAGCGCGAGGTAGCCGATCAGCAGCCAGTCGGTGCCCCACCCGGGCACCTGCGGCCCCCGGACCAGCGCCGGCACGCTGACCACGACGCTGATCGTCATCATCTGGATCGTGGTCATCGCCCAGGTCTGCCCCGGGGTGCTCCACCGCCCCATCGACACGATGTGCACGGCGTAGAGCACCGCGGCGCCCAGGGCGAGCAGCTCACCGGGCCCGATCCGGGCGTCCTGCAGCGAGAAGGTCGTGAGACCCAGCGCCGCCAGCCCCACCCCGGTGAGGGTGCGCGGGCTCGACCGGACCCGCCACAGCAGCCACGCCACGGCAGGCGTGAAGATCACGTAGCTGCCGATCAGCAGCCCCGACGTCGAGGCGGTCGTCATCTGGAGGCCGTAGTACTGAGGGATCTGCGCGCTGCCGTAGACCGCACCGAGCACCATCGCGGTCCACCACGTGCGCCGCGGCAGCCCGCGCAGGGCGGCGGGTCGCACCGCCCACAGGCAGAACGCGGCGATCACGAACCGCACGCTCAGCACCGTCAGCGGGTCGTGCCGCTCCAGCAGGTCCTTCGACAGCACGAACGTCGAGCCCCACAGCGCCGTGACGACGCTGAGCGCCAGGAACGGGACGAACCGGTGGTCGCGGGCGCGGGTCGTCATCCCGGGTGGCCGGAGGCGACCGGACCCGGAGCGGGACCCACAACGTGCAGGGCCCGCCCGGTGTCGCGCCAGGCCACGGCGTTCTCGGCCTGGGTGCGCACGTACGCCGCTGCGGAGTCGGGCGAGAGGTAGGCCGCGTGCGGCGTCAGCAGCACCCGCGGGTGCCGCAGCACGACGGAGTCGGCGGGCGGGGGCTCGACGGGCAGCACGTCGAGCGCTGCGCCGGCGAGCCGGCCGTCGTCGAGCGCGGCCAGCAGGGCGTCATGGTCGACGAGCCCGCCGCGCGAGACATTGACGAGCAGCGCATCCGGGCGCATCCGCGCGAGCTGCGGGGCGCCGAGCAGCGACCGGGTCCCGTCGGTGAGCGGCAGGTGCAGGCTGAGCACGTCCACCTCGGCGAGGAGGTCGTCGAACGACGCGGACCGTACGCCGTCGGGCCAGTGCTGGGTGCCCGGCACCGGGTCGTGGCCGACGACCTCGCCGAAGAGCGGCAGCGCCATCGTGGCGAGGCGCCGTCCGATCCGGCCCATCCCGACCACGCCGAGCCGCACGCTCGACAGACGGCGCAGCGGCTCGCTGGTGCCGTCCCACTGGCCCTCTCGCACCTGGCGGTCGAGGAAGGGCAGTCCCCGCACGAGCGCCAGGGCCATGGCCAGGGCGTGCCCGGCGACGTCGTCGGTCGCGCCGTCCGGGACGTGGGCCACCTGTACGCCGCGGGCGGCGGCCGCGGCCAGGTCGACGGTGTCGACGCCCGCCGACTGGGTGCAGACCAGCCGCAGCTGCGGCAGCCGGTCCAGCAGCGCTGCGTCCACCACCGAGTAGCCGATCAGCAGCACGCTCGCGTCGGCGGCCAGCGCCGCCACGCGATCGGGATCGCTCTCGTCGAGCACGCGCACCTCGAACCCGGCCTGCTCGAGCAGGGCGACGCCAGGCGCGGGGTCGAGCTCGGTGACGTCGGTGTAGACCGCGACCGGGCGGCTCATGCCTGCACGGCCTTGACCTCGGTGAACTCGTCGAGCCCGTGGCGACCCAGCTCGCGCCCGTAGCCCGACTTCTTGACCCCGCCGAAGGGTGCGGCGAGGTTGAACTCAGCGCCGTTCAGGTCGACCTGGCCGGTCCGCATCCGCCGGGCGACCGCGAGGGCCGCCTGGTCGGAGGCCGACCAGACCGCGCCGGCAAGGCCGTAGTCGGTGGCGTTGGCGATCTCGACCGCGTGGTCGACGTCGGTGTAGGCCTGCACGACCAGCACCGGCCCGAAGACCTCCTCGAGGGCGATCTCGGCGTCCGGCTCGACGTCCCAGACCAGCGCGGGCGCGACGTAGTGGCCGGGCAGCCCGGTGTACGCCGGGCCCCGGCGCACCTGCGCCCCCCCGGCGGCGGCACGCTCCAGGAACCCCTCGATCGAGGTGGCCTGGTCGGCCGAGATGACCGGCCCGAGCTCGGTGGCCTCGTCCTCGGGGTCGCCGACGACCAGCGCGTCCAGGCGGTCGGCGGCCAGGCCGAGCGCCTCGTCGTACCGCTCCGCCGGCACCAGCAGCCTGGTCCAGGCGCTGCAGGTCTGACCACTGTTGAGCATCGCGGAGTCGACCGTGGCCCGCACCGCGGTGGCGAGGTCGGCGTCGGGGAGCACGACGGAGGCGGACTTGCCGCCGAGCTCCAGGCTGACCCGCTTCACGCTCAGCGCTGCGGCACCGGCGATGGCGGAGCCGACCTGGGTGGAGCCGGTGAAGGAGACGAGGTCGACGTGCGGGTGCTCGACCATGGCGCTGCCCACCTGCCGTCCCCGGCCCGGCACCAGGTTGAACACGCCCGGGGGCAGGCCCGAGGTGGTGCACGCCTCGGCGAAGAGCAGCGACGTCAACGGGGTCAGCTCGGCCGGCTTGGCGACCACGGTGCACCCGGCCGCCATCGCGGCGGCGGCCTTGATGACGAGCTGGTAGAGCGGGTAGTTCCAGGGGGTGATCGCCGCGACGACGCCCACCGGCTCCCGGTAGATGGTGGTGTTGGCGACCGTCTCGACCTCGGCGCCCCGGCGGGCCAGGCCCGCGTAGAAGGCGACGATGTCGAGCGAGAGGTCGATGTGGGCCTCGCGCGCGACCGCGACCGGCGCCCCGACCTCGGCGACGGTCAGGTCGACGAGCTCGTCGCGGCGCTCGCGCAGCGCGAGCAGCAGGGCGTCGAGCGCGTCGGCGCGGGCCTCGGGGCCCGCGTCGCGCCACCCGGGGTACGCCGCTCGGGCGGCCGCGACGGCCCGGTCGACGTCCGCGACGCCGCAGACCGCCACCTCGCCGACGACCGCACCGGTGGCCGGGCTGTGCACGGGCAGGGTCTGCTCGACCGGCCACCAGCGGCCGTCGATGTAGGCGCCCCTCGCGCTCCGGGGCGCACCCACCTCGGGACGACGCTCGAGCGCCACCTGCTCACCCATCGGTCGGCTCCATCACGTGCACCAGCGTCGGCCGGTCGGCGGCGAAGGCCTTGCGCAGCTCGGCGGCCAGGCCCGAGACCTCGACGCTGACGCCGTGGCAGCCCAGGCCGCGGGCCAGCGTCGGGAAGTCGACGCGGCCCAGGTCGACGCCGAGGGTGGCGTCGCCGCGGGCGACCTGCTCGTTGCGGATCTCGCCGTACCCGCCGTTGTCGACGACCAGGAGCGGGATCGCGAGCCCGGCCTCGGCGGCGCCGGCCAGCTCGGCGATCGTGAACATCACCCCGCCGTCGCCGTGCATGGCGATGACCTGCCGGTCGGGGTGGGCGATCTTGGCGCCGATGGCTGCCGGCAGGCCGTAGCCCAGGGTGCCCAGGCCGGTCGGGTAGAGGAAGCTCGACGGCGTGTAGGACGGCAGGTTCGACAGTGCGCCGTAGTAGCAGGCCATCGCGCTGTCGGCGGCGACGATGGCGTCGCGGTCCAGCGCCTGCGCCATCGCCTCGATGAGGGACAGGTAGATCCGACCCTCCGCCCGGGCGTCGCCCTGGAGCTGCTTGCGCCAGTGGTCGGCCCGCCCGACGGCGTCCTCGGCGGGGGTGCCCGGGAGCCGGGCGGTGAGTGCGGCGAGGCAGGTGGCGGCGTCGCCGACCAGGGCCAGGTCGGGCAGCGCGTTGGTGACCACCTGGACGGGGTCGACGTCGATGCGCACGACCTGGCCGCCGTAGGGCAGCGGCCCGATCCACAGGTCGGCCGGGGCGAGCTCGGAGCCCACGACGAGCACGACGTCGCAGTCGGCGGCGAACGCGGCGACGGCCGGGTGGTGCACCCCGGCGCCGAGCGCGAGCTCGTGGTCGTCGGCGACCGCGCCCTTGCCGTTGGTGGTGGTCACCACCGGGGCGCCCCAGCGCTCGGCGAGGGCGACCAGCTCGGCGGCGGCGTGCCGGGCGCCGCCCCCGGCGACGATGCCGGGGCGCTGGGCGCTGCCCAGCACCTCCGCGGCGGCGGCGAGGACCTCGGCGGGCGGCATCGAGACGGCGACGGGCACCGGCGCGACCGGGACGACGACGTCGGACTCGTCGAGCAGGTCGAGCGGGATCTCGAGGTGCACCGGGCGCGGGCGCCCGGACGTCATGGTGGCGAACGCCTGGGCGACGGCGAGCGGGATCTCCGCGACGCTGGTGACCCGGTGGCTGTAGGCCACCACGCTGGCCAGGGCCTGCTGCTGGTCCTTGACCTCGTGCAGGTAGCCGTTGCCGAGGCCCGGGTGGGCCAGCGGCAGGCCCGGCGAGATGAGCAGCACCGGCACCGAGTCGGAGTAGGCCTGGGCGACCGCCGCGGCGGCGTTGAGCACGGCGGGCCCGGAGGTGGTCAGGGCGACACCCGGCCGGCCGCTGGAGCGGGCGTAGCCGTCGGCGGCGTACCCGGCGCCCTGCTCGTGGCGCGGCGAGAAGTGCCGGACGCCGTAGGCGTCGAGGTGCGCGTAGATCGGCAGGTTGTGGGTGCCGGGGATGCCGAAGACGGTGTCGACGCCGTGCGCGGCGAGCGCCGCCACGAGGGCCTCGCCGCCGGTCTGCGTCGGCGCCTGGGCCGCGGGGGTGGGGGTGCTCATGAGTCGGTCCTTCCGTAGATCTGCTTGCCCAGCCACTGTCCGCCGTCGACGGTCAGCACTTCTCCGGTCACGTACGCCGCCTCGTCGGAGAGGAGGAACGCGGCGGTGCCGGCGACCTCCTCGGGCGTGGTGAACCGGCCCATCGGGACGCTGCCCAGCACCCCGGCGCGGGCCTCCTCGGTGGCCCACAGCGCGGCGCCGGCGCCCTCGGTCTCGGTGGGCCCGGGCGCCAGGCAGTTCAGCCGGACGCCGCGGTCGGCCCACTCCACGGCGAGGGTGCGGGTCATTGCGAGCACGCCGGCCTTGGCGGCCGCGGAGTGCACGGTGCCGGGGTGGCCGTGCCAGGCGTAGCTGGCGATGACGTTGAGGATCGAGCCGCTGCCGGCGCGCAGCATGTGCTGGCCGGCGGCGCGGGTGGCGAAGAAGGTGCCGTTGAGCACGATGTCGATGACCGCGCGCCAGCCGTTGGGAGAGAGGTCCTCGCCGTCGACGACGAAGTTGCCCGCGGCGTTGTTGACCAGGACGTCGATGCGGCCGTGCCGCTCGACCACCTGGTCGACCGCGGCGGTCAGGGCGTCGGCGTCGCGCACGTCGCAGGAGATCCAGTCCCCCGCTCCCCCGGCGGCCTCGGCCAGCCGGGCGGTCTCCTGGACGGCCTCGCTGCGTCGGCCCAGGGCGACCGCGGTGCCGCCGCCGGCGGCGTACGCCAGGGCGATCGCGCGCCCGATGCCCGAGCCGCCGCCGGTGACGAGGGCGACCCGGCCCGCGAAGCGGGGATCGGTGCGGGGGCCCGTCATGGGCGTGGGGGTGGTGCTGGTCATGGGTTCTCCTGACGGTGGGTGACGAGGGCGTCGACGGCGAGCAGGCCGTCGGGGGCCACGCGTACGGGGTTCAGCTCCAGGTCGCTGAGGTCGGGCCGGGCGCAGATGAGGCGGGAGGCCGCGACCACCAGGTCGACGACCGCCTCGCGGTCCACGGCGGGGGCGCCGCGCCAGCCGGCCAGCAGCGGTTCGCAGCGCAGCCGCGCGACCATGTCGCGGGCGGTGTCGCGGTCGACCGGGGCCAGCTCGACGACGCTGTCGTCGAGCAGCTCGGCCAGCACCCCGCCCGCGCCGATCACGACGACCGGCCCGAAGGAGGGGTCGTGGCGGGCGCCGACGATGAGCTCGACGGTGTGGCGGCGGGTGTCCATCTCCTCGAGGACGTAGAGGCCCCCGCCCAGGCGAGCGGACATCTCGACGAACGCGGCCTCGGCGGCCTCGGCGTCGGCGAGACCGAGCACCACCCCGCCGACCTCGGTCTTGTGGGCCTCCCAGTCGCACTTGAGCACGTACGGCGCCTGCAGCGTCGCGGCCGCGGCGCGCAGCCCGGCCACGTCGCGGACCCCTGCGGCGCCGGGGAAGTCGACCCCGGCGGCGTCCAGCAGCGCGCGCGCCGCCAGGTAGCCGTGGGTGGGCTCGGCCGGCAGCACGGCGACGTCCTCGAGCTCGCGCCCGGACCCGGCACCGATCCGGGTGGCGCCCGCGAGCGCGAGGGCGGCCATCTCGATGGTGTGGTAGGTCGGCACCCCGAGCTCGCGGATCAGGGTGATGGTGGCGGAGTCGCGGCACATGGAGTGCAGCGCCACCGGCTTGCCGGTGGCCACGGACGCGGCGGCGATCCGGCGGGCCACCTGCTCCTCGGCGTCGGCCAGGGACGGGGTGTGGAAGCCGTAGCTGCCGAAGTAGCCGGTCATGGTGACCGCGTCGACCGCCGGGTCGCCCAGCAGCCGTTCGACGACCTCGGCGTAGACGGCGAGGTCCTGCTCGCCGGCGCCGGCCAGGTCGATCGGGTTGTCGATCCCGGCGTCGGGCGGCAGCAGCGCGCCGAGCGAGTCCCGCACCGCGGGGTCCAGGCTCCGGACGGCGAGGCCCTGGCCGGTGAGCACGTCGGCGGCGATCGCACCCTGCCCGCCGGAGTCGCCGACCACCGCGACGCGGGGGCCGCGGGGCAGCGGGGCGTCGAGGAGCATCTGCGCCACCTCGACCAGCTGGGCCGGGGTCTCCACGCGCACCGTGCCGGCGACCCGGCAGGCGGCGTCGACGACGTCGAGGGCCGAGGTCATCGAGCCGGTGTGCGAGGCGGCCGCGGCCTGGCTGGCGGTGCTGGCGCCGACGGTGAGGAGCACCGTCTGCTTGCCGGCGGCGTGCAGCAGCCGCAGCGAGTCGGCGAGCGCACGACCGTCGACGAAGCTCTCGACGTACAGCGCGACCACGCGGGTGGCCTCGTGGTCGGCGAGGTCCGCGACCAGCTCGCGGGCGCTCACGTCGACCTGGTTGCCGACCGAGACGAAGCGGGAGACGCCCAGGCCGCGGTCGGCGGCCAGGTTCGCCAGCTCGGAGCCCAGCTGGCCGCTCTGGGAGATGATCCCGAGCGCGCCGGGGGTGAACTCGCCCCACGCCAGGCGCAGGTCGGTGGAGGCGTCGTAGATGCCCAGGCAGTTGGGGCCGATGATCCGGGCCCCGCCCTCGCGAATGGTGCGGGCCAGCTCGACCTCGGCGCCGGGGCGCCCGGTCGCCCGGTCCAGGCCGGCGGTGATCCCGACGAACCCGCGGGCACCCCGGGCCAGGGCCTCGGTCACGGCGTCCGGCAGCGCCGGAGCAGGCACGCAGAGCACGACCAGGCCGAGGTCGCCCTCGATCTCCGCCAGCGACGTCACGCTGGGGTGGCCCTCGATCTCGACCCCGCGCCGGTTGACCAGGTGCACCTGCCGGCGGTGGGCGCCGGTCAGGGCGCCCCGGGCCAGCCAGTAGCCCCACTTGCCGGGGTCGGCGGAGGCGCCGAGGACCGTGACGACCTCGGGGTCGCGGAACACCGACAGGTCGGCGAGCGCCGGCTCGGCGGCCGGTGCAGGAGGGGACCCCGCGGACCGGTCGCCGCGCACCGTCGCGGTGCTCATCGCCCGGCTGCCAGGAGACCGCGGGAAATGATGAGGCGCTGGATGTCGGAGGTGCCCTCCTCGAGCTCCTCGAGCTTGGCGTCGCGCATCCACCGCTCCAGGGGGAACTCGCGCGAGTAGCCCCAGCCGCCGTGGGTCTGCAGCGCGGCGGAGGCGATCCAGGAGGCGTTCTCCGAGGCGGTGAGCTTGGCGATGGCGGCCTCGACGGTGCAGTCGCGACCAGCGTCGTACAGCTTGGCGGCGCGCACCGTGAGCAGGTGGGAGGTGTCGACGCGTGCGGCCATGTCGGCCAGGCGGAACGCCACGGCCTGGTGGTTGGCGATCGCGGTGCCGAACTGCTCGCGCTCCTGGGCGTACTTCAGGCTGGCGTCGAGCGCGGCGCGGGACAGCCCGGTGGCGCTGGAGCCGATGAGGATGCGCGAGGCGTCGAAGGTGCGCATCATCCCGTAGAAGCCCTGGCCCTCCTCGCCGAGACGGTTCTCGACCGGCACCCGGACCTGGTCCAGGAACACCTCGGCGTTGACGATGCCGCGCTGTCCCATCTTCTTCATCGGGCCCCCGACGCTGAGGCCGGGGGTGTCGCGGGGCACCACGAACGCGGTGATGCCGCGCGAGCGCAGGCTGGGGTCGACGGTCGCGAAGACGATGAAGTACTCGGCGTACGGCGCGTTGGAGATCCAGGTCTTCTGACCGCTGAGCACGTACTCCTCGCCCTCGCGCACCGCGCGGGTCTGCAGGGCCGCGGCGTCCGAGCCGACACCGGGCTCGGTGACGGCCAGCGCGGTGACGGGGGGCTCGTCGCGGCACAGGATCCCGAGCCAGCGCTCCTTCTGCTCGGGGCTGCCGAGCGCCTCGACCGGGCCGGAGAAGAAGCCGTTGGAGGTGAGGAAGTTGCCGATCGAGATGTCGCCGTAGCAGAGCTCCTGCTGCACGAGGATCTGCGTCAGCAGGTCGGTGACCCCGCCGCCGCCGTACTCCTCGGGCATCATGAAGTGGGTCAGGCCGATCTGCGCGGCCTGCTTCCACAGGTCGATCGGGGACTCGAAGTCGGCCTCGTCGACCGCCTCGGCGCGGGGCCGGATCTCCTTCTCGGCGAAGTCGCGGGCCAGGGCCACGAACTCCTTCTGGTCGCTGGTCAGGTCGAGGGCGTCGTTCAGGACACGGTTCATGGCTGGTCTCTCACTTCGAGTGGGCGCGGGGCAGCGCGACGGTGCGTACGGGGGCGGGGTGACGGGCGGTGGTGCAGGTGGGCGCGGCGTACGCCGCTCAGGGGCGCACCAGGCCGGCGCGGTGGTGGGGCACCTGCTCGCCGGAGTCGGACACGATCTGGCAGCGCTCGCTGGACCAGGTGGCCACGGCGCTGGCGCCGACGACCAGCCCGCGCTGGGCGGTGTCGGCGCGGGCCACGAGCCGGCGCCCGTCGGGCAGCGTCAGCTCCAGGCGCACCACGGAGCCGAGGTAGGTGACCTCGCTGATGGTGCCGCTGAGGGCGTTGTGACCGGCGGGCAGCGGCTCGCCGTCGGCGAGGATGCTCAGGTTCTCGGGGCGCACGACCATGGCACCGGGCCCGTCCACGGCACCGGAGGCGCAGGACAGGTGGGCCCCGCTGGTGGCGTCGCTGAAGGTGCCGGCCTCGACTCCGCCGGCGAAGACGTTGGACTCCCCCAGGAACTGCGCGGCGTACAGCTGGGCGGGACGCTCGTAGAGCTCCTCGGGGGTGCCGACCTGGACGATCTGGCCGTCGCGCAGCAGCGCGATCCGGTCCGACATCGCCAGCGCCTCCTCCTGGTCGTGGGTGACGAACACGAAGGTGATGCCGAGGTCGCGGTGCAGCCGCTTGATCTCGAGCTGCAGCTGCTCGCGCAGCCGCCGGTCCAGGGCACCGAGCGGCTCGTCGAGCAGGAGCAGCCGGGGCCGGAAGACGATGGCCCGGGCCAGCGCGACCCGCTGCTGCTGTCCGCCGGAGAGCTGCGACGGCATCCGCTTGGCCAGGTGACCGAGCTCGACCACGTCGAGCGCCTCCTGGACCCGCTGGGCGATGTCGGCCTTCGGCGTCTTGCGGCGACGCAGCGGGAAGGCGACGTTGTCGAAGACGCTCATGTGCGGGAAGAGGGCGTAGTGCTGGAAGACCATGCCGAGGTCGCGCTTGTGCGGGGCCACCCTGGTGAGGTCGGCGTCGTCGACGACGACCTGGCCCGAGGTGGCGGTGGTGAACCCGGCGATGATGTTGAGCAGGGTCGACTTGCCCGAGCCGCTCGAGCCGAGCAGCGTCAGGAACTCGCCGGCCCGGATCTCGAGGTCGACCCCGTCGAGCGCCCGGGCGCCCTTGTAGGCCTTGACGATGCCGCGCACCGAGACGGCCGCACCGTTGGTGGGCTCGGTGGGCGAGCCCGTGGCCGCCGTCGCGGCGGGGGTGATGGTCTGGTTCATGATCTGCTCCAGGTCCTAGCGCTGTCGGGCGAGCCGACGGGTACGGATGAGTTGGGTCAGGCCCCCGGTGGCGAAGACCGAGATGGTCACCAGCAGCAGCATCGTGGAGACGGCGGTGACGGTCGGGTCGATCTGGACCCGCACCCCCGACCACATCTGCACCGGCAGCGTGGTCAGCTCGGGGCCCGAGAGGAACAGGCTGATGACGACCTCGTCCCAGCTCGTGACGAAGGCGAAGAGCGCACCCGCCACCACGCTGGGCGCGATGATCGGCAGCGTGACCTTGATGAAGGTGACGAACGGGTTGGCGCCCAGGCTCATCGCGGCCTGCTCGAGGCGCTGGTCGTAGGAGGCGAGCCCGGCCGCGACGTTGATCGTCACGTAGGGCACCGCGACCGCGGTGTGGATCAGCACCAGGCCGAGGGTGGTCTGGGTCAAGCCGAGCTCGAGGGCGACGGCGTAGAAGGCCAGGCCGACGATCACGTAGGGCACCACCAGCGGGGCGATGACCAGCCCGGAGAGCAGCGCCTTGAGCCGCAGCCGGCCCCGGACCAGTCCCATCGCGGCGGCCGTGCCCAGCACCACCGCGCAGATGGTGACCAGCACCGCGACCCGCAGGCTGTCCATCAGGCTGGCCTGCCAGCGCGGGTCGGCGAAGAAGTTCTCGAACCAGCGGGTCGAGAAGCTGCTGGGCGGGAACTGCAGGAACGCGCTGTCGTTGAAGGACATCGGCACGATGACCAGCACTGGCAGCACCAGGGCCAGCCCGGTGAGGGCGGCCAGCGCGGCGAGTGCGCCACGGGTGAGTCGGCGAGTCAGCATCACGACTCCTTCCAGAACATGGCACGGACGTTGACGAAGCGGCTGACCACGGCCAGGAGGGCGAAGGTGGTCAGGAGCAGCACGGTGGCCAGCGCGGCGGCGAAGCCCCAGCGCAGCACGGTGCTGACCTGCTGGACGATGAGCTCACCGAGCATCACGTCGCTGGGTCCCCCGAGCAGGGCGGGGGTGATGTAGAAGCCCAGCGACTGGATGAAGACCAGGAGCCCGCCGGCGGCGATGCCCGGGATGCTCAGCGGCACGAAGATCCGCCAGAACGCGAAGGCCGGGCGGGCCCCGAGGCTCTCGCCGGCCTCGAGGAGGCGCCGGTCGATGCCCCGCATCGTGGCGTAGAGCGGCAGCACCATGAAGGGCAGCAGGACCTGGACCATGCCGATCAGGACGCCGGTGAAGTTGCGCACCATCGAGATCGGCGAGTCGATGAGACCCCACGAGATCAGGGTCTCGTTGACCGCCCCGGTGTCGCGCAGCAGCAGGAGCAGGGCGAAGGAGCGCACCAGCAGGCTGGTCCAGAACGGCACGAGCACGAGGATCAGCAGCGTGGTGCGCCAGAACGCCGGCGCGATCGTCATCAGGTAGGCGTAGGGGTAGCCGATGGCCAGGCAGATCAGCGTCACCGAGATGGCGGTGACGAAGGTGTTGACCAGGACGTCGAGGTAGACCCCGGACCCGAAGAAGGACTGGTAGTTGCCCAGGCCCAGGTCGGGGTCGGTGAAGCTGCGGGCGAGGATCATGCCCAGCGGCACCACGAGCACCAGGACCAGGAAGGCCGCCAGCGGCAGCACCAGCAGTCCCCACCCGTCGGCGAGGCCGCGCAGGCTCCACCGACGGGACCGAGGCTCCGGGGGACGCGCGGGTGGCTGCTCGACGGGGCGCTCGGGGGCCGCGAGGCTCACTTGGCCAGCCACTCGTTGAAGCGCTCGCTGACCGCGTCGTAGTTCTCCGCCCAGTACGTGTAGTCGATCACGATGGCGCGGGAGTCGTCGTTCTCGGGAGCGGTCGGCAGCTGGGGCAGCACGTCGTCGGCGACCAGGTCGAGGGCGGCGGGGTTGACCGGCGAGTACGCCGTGGCGTCGGCGTCCGCGGCCTGGCCCTCGAGGTCCTCCACGAAGTGGCCCATCCACTCCATGGCCAGGTCGGCGTTGGGGTAGCCCTTGGGGATCGCGATCTGGTCGTAGGACAGCAGGTGCTCCCCGAACTCGTTGGCGACCGGCTGGCCCTGCTTGACCGCGTCGAAGACGCGACCGTTCCAGGCCTGCACCAGCGGCGCCTCACCGCTGGCCAGCAGCTGGACCTGCTGGTCGCCGGTGTCGTAGAAGACGATGTCGTCCTTGATCGTGTCGAGCTTGGCGAACGCCCGGTCGATGTCGAGGGGGTAGAGGTCCTCGGCGGCGACCCCGTCGGCCAGCAGTGCGGCCTCGAAGATCCCGCCGGTCGCGTAGCGCCAGAAGCCGCGCTTGCCCGGGAACTCCTCGGTGTCGAAGAACTCGGCCCACGTGGTGGGGTGGGCGTCGGGGAAGACGTCGGTGTTGTAGGAGATCGTGAACGCGTACTGCAGGTTCGGGATCGCGCAGTCGTTGACGAACTGCGGGTCGAGGGCCGAGGTGTCGACGACGCTGGTGTCGATCTTCTCCAGGAGGCCGTCCTCGCAGGCGGTGACGGTGAAGTTGGGCTCGGCCTCGACGACGCCCCAGCTGACCTTGCCGGACTCGACCTGGGCGCGGAGCTTGGCGTAGTCGGTGGGCTGGTCCTGGAGGACCTCCACCCCGTTCTCCTCGGCCCAGGGGGCGACATAGGAGTCCACGTGGGCGCTCTGGGCGCTGCCGCCCCACATCACGACGGTCAGGCTCTCGCCGTCCTCGGCGGAGCTGCCGCCACAGGCGGTCACCGTCACGGCGAGCAGGCCGACGGCGGCCATGGCGAGGGGGCGGGGCGACAGGCGCATCGCGGTTCCTTTCAACGTGGCCGTGGACACCGACCGATGTTTGACTGGTGCGTCAGTTAGTGACACCACCATGCGATGCGGGTCACAGGAGTGTCAAGGGCCACATCGGTAAATTGACCGGCGAGTCAAACAACTCGGATCGCCACAACGCCCATTCTGCCTGACTTTAGCCCTAGCGGATTGACTGGCCCGTCAGTTAGTGTGCCGTCATGAGCCGAGTCTCCGAGAGCGGGCGCCGCGACCAGATCCTGCGCGCCACCTGCGAGGTCATCGCCGACCAGGGGTTCCGCTCGCTGCGCGTCTCCGACGTGGCCAAGCGCATCGGGACCGCGACCGGCACCGTGCACTACTACTTCCCGACCAAGCGCGACCTGCTGCACGCGGCCTTCGAGCACAACTTCTCCCGGTCGCTGGAGCGCCGCCGGCAGATCATCGACGCCGAGGACGACCCGCTGACCCGACTGCGTGCGCTCGTGGAGTCGTACCTCCCGGAGGGCGAGGAGACCGAGCGCGCCTGGCGGGTCTGGGCCGAGCTGTGGATCGAGGCGCTGCACGAGCCCGAGCTGCAGGTGATCAACGACGCGGTCTACGGCGAGTGGCGCGCGATGATGGCCGGGCTGATCCGGGAGTGCCAGGAGCAGGGGCTGGTGCGCCAGGGTGACGCCGTGATCCACACCAACCTGCTGATCGGTGCCGTGGACGGCCTCGCGATCCAGGTGATCCTGGGCTCCCGCTCGATGACCATCGACCGGATGCGCCAGGTCTGCACGACCTACCTCGACTCGCTCGTCGAGGACGTCCACGTCTGACGCCCCGTCGGCGCCGCCGCTCCGGCGGCGCCTAGGTTCGGGTGGTGAGCACGCACCCGACCACCGCACCCCCGCGTGCCCTGCTGCCCACCCTGGTCCTGCTGACCTCGATCACGGCGCTGGTCAGCAGCCTCGGCGCCCCGCTGGTGCCCACCGTCGCCGAGGCGTACGACGTCCGGCTGACGACGGCGCAGTGGTCGCTGACCGCGGCGCTGCTGGCCGGGGCCGTGTCGACCCCGGTGGTGGGCCGGTTCGCGAGCGGGCGGCTGCGGCGACCCACGATCCTGGTCGGGCTGGGGGTCGTCACGCTGGGCACCCTGGTCTCGGCGCTCTCCGCGACGCTGGGCGCCTCGGACGGCGCGTTCGCGGCGCTGGTCGCGGGCCGGGCGCTGCAGGGCGTCGGGATGGCGCTGCTGCCGCTGGCGATCGCGGTGGCCCGCGACGTGCTGGCCGGGGAGCGCCAGGAGCGCGCGATCGCGCTGCTCTCGGTGACCACGGTGGCCGGTGCCGGGCTGGGCTACCCCGTCACCGCGGTCGTGGCCGAGCTCGGCGGGCTGGGAGCGGCGTACGCGCTGGGCGGGGTGCTGAGCGGGGTGACCCTGCTGCTGGCCTGGCGGCACCTGCCGGGCAGCGCGACCGTGGCACCCGCGCGGGTCGACTGGGCCGGTGCGGTGCTGCTCAGCGCGGCGATGCTGGCGGTGCTGCTCGCGGTCTCCGAGGGCGAGGTGTGGGGCTGGGCCTCGGTGCGCACGCTCGGCCTGGGCGGTGCGGGGCTCCTGGCGCTGGTGGTCTGGGTGCGCTGGACGCTGCGCAGCGCGACCCCGCTGGTCGACCTGCGGCTCGCGGTGCGCCCCGGCGTGGCCGCGCCCAACCTGGTCGCGGCGGTGGCCGGGCTGGGCATGTACGCGCTGCTGACCCTGGTCGTGGTGCTGGTGCGCACCGACGAGCCCGGCTTCGGGCTGGGCCGGTCGGTGGTGGTCGCCGGGCTGATCCTGGTGCCCTACTCGCTGATGAGCGTCCTGGGCAACCAGCTCGCCCTGCTGGTGCGCGCGCGGCTGGGCAGCCGCTGGCTGCTGCCGACGGGCTGCTCGATGTTCCTGGCCGCGACCCTGAGCCTGGGGCTCTTCCACGACCACCTGTGGCAGGCCTCGCTCGCGATGACGCTGGGCGGCGCCGGGTCCGGCTTCACGTTCTCCAGCCTCGCGGTGCTGATGGTCCCGCACCTGCCGGCGGCCGAGACCGGCTCCGCGGTCGCGTTCAACCAGGTGCTGCGATACCTGGGCTTCACCGTCGGCAGCGCGCTCAGCGTCGCGCTGATGGCGGCGTACGGCGGTGGCGCGGACGGGTTCCGGGCCGCACTGCTGACCCTGGCCTCGGTGTGGGTGGTCGCCGGGGTCGGTGCGGTGCTGCTCGACCGGGCCGCCGCACCCCCCACCCGCGACCCGGCCCAGATATCACCCTGACCCGGCCCAGATATCACGCCGACCCGGCCCAGATGTCCCCTCGAGTCGGCCCGAGCTGTCGCCCGCCACTGACCCGTCTCAGGAGATGGTGCCGGCGCCCTCGGCCTCGGCTCGTGAAGTCCCCCGCGCATTCACAGCCCGCCTGATCCGCCGGGTTCTCCACAGGCCCGACGCTCCCCCTCACGGCAGCTCCCGCGTCGGCGCAGGGTCGTCGCATGAGCCGTCCACGCAAGCCGTCCCGTCCCTACCGCTCCGTCGCGAGCCAGATGACGCCCGCGCACCACGTGGCGCTCGAGGCCTTCCAGGCCGCCGAGCTGCGCGGCGACTGGGCCGGGGCGCTGCGCCACTACCGGCGGATCCCGATGTTCCGCGACGCCACGCACGGCGAGCAGCTGGAGCTGCTGGCCACGCT
Organism: Nocardioides dokdonensis FR1436; assembly: GCF_001653335.1. Lineage (NCBI taxonomy): Bacteria > Bacillati > Actinomycetota > Actinomycetes > Propionibacteriales > Nocardioidaceae > Nocardioides > Nocardioides dokdonensis. The sequence goes on along the minus strand of NZ_CP015079.1, from coordinate 1,886,638 downwards.
CGGCGACGACGCCCCCGGGTGGCTGGTGGCGCGCTGGCTCACCGAGCTGGCGCGTCGCCACGACGACGACCGGGACCGACAGCGGAGGGCCTTCGAGCTCGGGATGGCGGTGGCGCACCCGCACGGGGTCGACCTCGACGCCCTCGACCTCGAGCACCCGCAGCAGGCCACCCCGCAGCTGTGGGCGCGTGACTGGGTGGTGCGGCAGGTGCAGGTCTACGAGCTGCACGCGCTCGAGGACCTCCTCTGCCCGCACTGCCCGCCCATCGACTTCTCCCCCGACCTGCTCGGGCGCGCCGGGCGGATCGTGGACTGGCGGTACGCGCCGATGGGCGGCTACCGGCTCGGACCGCTCGAGGAGCACCGCACCCTGGTCGACGCCCGCACCGGCGCGGCCCTCGAGGTGCTGGACCTCGGGCTCGGCGAGCAGGCGCCGGAGGACGCCCACGTGCTCGGCCGGGTGGTGCCGATCGACGAGGAGCCGGGCCTGGCCCTCGAGTGGCGACCGCTGGTGGTGGACGAGGCGACCGCGACCGCCGTGGCCGGCAAGCCCCCCGGCTGGCTGGAGATCCTCAGCACCCGGATCGCGAGCGGACGGCTGCCGAGCGGGCTGACGCTGCAGGCCGAGTCCTCGATCTCCGCCGACCTGCCGCACCGGTCCTGGGTCGCGCTGCTGGGCCGGGACCCGGAGCGTCGCCTCGACCAGCGGCCCGGCACGCTCGTGGGCCAGGCGGTGGCGGTGGCGCTGCGGATGGTCCGCGACGACCCGGGTGGTGCCCTGGCGCGTCGGCACACGATCGCCGAGCTCCTGCTCGACCCGCACCTCAACGCCGACCGGCTGGCCCGGTTCGCCACCTCGGCCCACCTGGACACGTGGATGACGCTGCGCGAGATGGTGCCGGCGCACGCGCGCGGACGCTGCGAGGAGATGTCCCTGTGGTGCGACGCCGCCGGGGACCAGGCCGGCTGACGTCGGCGGGCAGAGTAAGGCGGGTGTCCGGGCCGGCGGGAGTCTCAAGACCGCGGGCCCGGGCATCCGCAGGACCAATATGCGCCGGCGCGCCGCCGCCCCGCGAGCCCCGCAGCGCCGATTCATAGATATTGGGTAGACCGCCTGCCTGGACACCATCTCGGTGCGCGGCACCCCGAGCGAGTGCGCGGCCGAGCTCGTCACCGCGCTGCGCGGGTGAGCCGCCGCGGGGCGTCGCCGATGTGGAGTAAAGACAGCCCCGAGCCCTCCACCACGTCCGGGTGGCGGATCTCCACCTGAATCGGGGTGGACGGGGCGCCGGGGCCCCGACCCGGGAAACGTCGGGGCCCCGGTCCCCGCACACAGCACGTCGCCGAACTCCTCGGCGGCCTCGGTGGTCATGGCCGCGGCGGTCGGGCGGGGGACGCCAGCCACCCTCAGCGGGCCCGCACCGACCGGCTCAGGTCGCTGATCGGGCTGAACCCGGCTCCTGTCTTGGCCTCGACCTGGAAGCGCCACTTCCCGGACCGGCCCACGGGGAAGTCGAAGCGGGTGGCAGGGGCGTCGGTCCAGCGCTCGACCCGTGCGGGCGCGCCCTGCCGGTCGACGGGCCCGTGGCCCGTGATCCGGTAGCAGCACTGCTCGCCACCGCCCCAGCCCGTCGGCGGGGTCCACGCGACCCGCACGCTCAGCCCACCGCCCTTCCTCCCAGGCTTGACGGTGGGGGCGGCCATCTGGTCGGGCAGGTCGTAGGTGCGCGCGACGACGCTGAGCGCCTCGCCGGCGCCATGCACGTTGACCCCACGCACACCGATCTCGTAGTCGGTGCCAGCCTGCAGCCCGCTCACCTGGGCCAGCAGCGTCCGCTTGATCCCCTGCTTGACCTTCGTCGGCACCACGACACCGTCGACGAAGACCTCCCACGACCTGGCCTGGTCGTACTTGGCGTACTTCCACTTCAGGGCGAACCCGCCCGCGCGCGGACGCGGGTTGATCTCGACCGCCTGGCCCGGCACGTCCTCGTAGACGACCTTGAACGGCAGGAAGTCGCCGTCCCCGGCGGGCGAGATGGTCTGTATCCACCCGCGGTAGGTGGTGCCGACGCCGCGGGTGGCCACCTCGATGAACGGCTTGTCGACGACGTAGGAGGCCTCTGCATCGTCCTCCCACGCGCTGAGGGCGACGCGGTAGCGCAGGTCGTCGGCGTCCTCGCCCTTCGGGTGCTGCCAGTCGAGCCGCAGCACGTCGTCGACGGGCCGGCTGGTCACCTGGAGCCCGGTGGCCGGACCGGGCGAGACGGCACGCACGACTGCGGCGGGCGGGGCGGCCGACGCGGCCGGCAGCACCAGCGCCATGCCCGGGACCATCAGCAGGGTGGCCAGCGGCGAGAGGAGGCGGCGTACGCCGCGCGGTGGGGTCACAACCCCGAAGGTAAAGGACCGTGGCTCGACAACGGAGTGCTTTCGCTCAGATCCGACCTCGCGCGCACGAATGGCCCCCGCACGTGCGAGGACCCCCGCACCCTGGTGGGTGCGGGGGTCCTGGTGCCTCAGCTCCGTGCGCTCGTCATCGCGTGACCGATTCGACGAGCGTGGAGGTGGGGGTCCTTCAGTCGCCGATCTTCTTGGCGGCCTCGGTGGTCGCCGTGGCGGCGTTCTCGGCGGTCTTGGTCGCGGCGGTGGTGGTCGCCTTGGCCGAGGACTGCGCGGGGGCGGCCGACTTCTTGGCGGTCGTCGCGGTGGACTTGGCGGCCGTCTTGGTGGCGGTCGCGGTCTTCTTCGCGGCGGTCTTGGTGGCGTCGGTCGAGGTCTTCGCGGCGGTCTTCGTCGCGGTGGTCGACTTCTTGGCGGCCGTCTTGGACGTCGTCGAGGCCTTCTTGGCGGTGGTGGTGGCCGCCTTGGTGCCCTGCGTCTTCGCGGTCTTCGCCTTGGCCGTGGTGGTCTTGGCGGAGGAGGCCGTGGCCTTGGTGGACTCCTGGCGACGGATGCGGGTCACCAGGGTCTCGCCGCGCTTGACCAGGTCGGTGTAGGTCTCGGTGGCGCTCTCCTGGACCTTGCCCGGCAGGGCGAGGGCCTCGGTCTGGAGCTCGGCGACGCGGGCCTCGATGGCGCTGCGGCGGGCCTTGGCGTCCTCGGTCAGGGCGTCGACGCGGGCGTTGACGGTGGTGACGGCCTGCTTGCGCAGCGTCTCCGGCTTGAAGTCGAGGTCGGAGACCGACTTCTGCACGTCGGCGACGCGGGTCGAGACGTCCTTCTGGACGACGGCGACGTAGTCGCGCACGGACTCGACGACGAGGTCGGCCACACCGGCGTAGGCGTACAGGCCCTTGGTGGCCTCGGACTTGATGTCGAACTTGGTCTTGGCCATGGTCGGCTCCTTCGGTTGAGATCCCGACGGTGTCGGGTGGTCTGTGGGGCGCCGCTCACACGAGCGGCGTACGACGGGTGGTCGCTCAGTCCTCGTCGGTGACGGGCGGTGCCGGGTCCGTTGGACCAGCGCCGTTCATGGCGAGGAAGGACTGGTAGACGTCGAGCAACGACTGCTTCTGGCGCTCGGTGAGCGCCGGGTCGTTCAGCACGGACAGCTCCACGGACCCACCGACGCCATCGTCTGGACTGACGATGCCGGCGCGGATGTAGAGCTGCTCGGCGGAGATGCGCAGCGCCCGTGCGATCTGCTGCAGCACCTCGGCGGACGGCTTGCGCAGCCCGCGCTCGATCTGGCTGAGGTACGGGTTCGACACGCCGGCCTGCTCGGCGAGCTGCCGCAAGGAGAGCTGCGCAGTGGTGCGCTGCTCCTTGAGGTAGTCGCCCAGTGTCTCGACGGCGCTCGAGACCTTTCCCTTTGTCATGCCTCCATCATGCTTGCTCCTGCTAGCGCTTGCAAGTGCAAGCGCGTGTGTGACGAGTCACTACTGTCGAGTAACCCTCATGAAACAAGGCGAAACGTCTCGCTAGCCATGGCTAGCGGCTTCGCCGAGGTGGTCAGGATGCGCTAGCACGCCGCATCGAGCCGCTCCCCCGGCGGACCGCTGTGCGGGGCCGGTGCACGCCCACGACTATCGTCAGCGGGTGCAGCGCCGACGCCTGATCGCCATCGCGGTCTACCTCGTGACCTCGGTGCTCGCGCTGCTGCTGATCGCCGGGCACGGGCCGTGGGCGGGCCGGGTGCTGTTCAGGGTCAGCGAGAGCCACGGCTTCAACACCGGCGACGTCCCGGTGATCCTGCTGTGGGCCGCGGCGATGGCCTGCTGCGCCGCGTTGTGGCGCGACACCCGGTAGCGCCTGCGGTCACCCGGCAGCGGCAGGCCGCCTCGGCCAGACGGTGTGGCCGAGCGCCCACAGCAGGTCGACCACCCACCAGATGCCGAGCAGCGGCAGCACGGACAGCAGCGGCTCGGTGCGCTCGGCGTCCTGCACCAGGACGGTCAGCAGCCCCAGCACCCCGGCTGCGATGCCCACCGCGAGCGTCGTGCGCGCGACGTCCTTCCAGCAGCCCCGGGCGTAGGCCCAGCCGTAGAGCTTGACCGGCGGCGGGCCGCCGGCGAAGCGGTGGGCGACACGGGTGTCGGCCCACCGGATCATGGCGGGCCCGTGGGCCAGCGAGAGGCCGAGGTAGAGCGCGGCGAGGCCATGGAAGAAGGTGGCGGTGCCGCCACGCTCGAGGTCGACGACCACCGCGACGAGCAGGACGACGTCGATCACCGGCGTCGCTGCCAGCAGGACCGCCCCGAGGCGTCGCCGCCGCCACCCGTAGCGGGCCAGCAGGCCGAGCGCGACGACGACCCAGAAGGCGATCTCGCAGCCAATGATGACGCTCAGCACGAGGTCCACGGGCGTTCTCCTCTCAGCGGTACGGGCACGGGAGCGCCCCTCAGCCCAGGCGTCGTACGACGTCCGCGGCGGCGGCGAGCTGCTCGCGGTCGCAGGAGGTCGGGATGAGCTGCACCTCGTCGCAGCCGATGCCGGCGAAGCCGCGCAGCACCTCCTCGAGCTCCTCGACCGTGCCGGCGAACCCGGTGGTGGGCGCCATCGCGTCGACCAGCTCGACGGGGTACCAGTTCATGTAGTGGCGCAGGTGCCGGTGCACCTGCTCGCGGGCGGACCCGTCGCCGTCGTCGAGGGCGAACCAGAAGGACGTGGTCAGCTTCGGCGCCTCACGCCCGGCCGCGGCCCAGGACTCGCGGGCCAGGTCGAAGAGCGCGGACACCCCGTCCAGGTCGAGGTCGAGGGAGACCCCGGCCAGCCCGTCGGCCCAGCCGGCGGCGTGCTTGATGGTGCGCGGGCCGAGGGTGCCGACGTACACGGGCGGCCCGCCGACCTGCAGCGGCGCGGGCCCGACGGGCAGGGTGGCCTCGACGACCTTCTCGCCGGCCCAGACGCGGCGCAGCACCGCGACCCGGTCGGCCATCTCGGCCATCGTGCGGGTCTCGAGCGGGGCGCCGGCGGCGCGGTAGTCCTCCTCGCGCCCACCCACCCCGACGCCGAGGGTCAGCCGGCCCCCGCAGAGCCGGTCGGCGGTGGCGAGCGCCTTGGCCAGCGGCACCGGCTCGTGCAGCTGCGGCACCACGATGGTCAGTGCGATCGCCACCCGGCTCGTCCACGCGGAGACCGCGCCGAGCAGGGTGAGGGTCTCGGGGTTGTCGAAGGCCATCCGCTCGCCGAAGCACAGCGACGACCACGGCCCGGCGTCGATCTCGCGCGCCCACCGCTCGAGGGTGTCGGGGGCCGACCACAGGTCGGGCTCCATCACGGGCAGTGTCATACCAATGTCCACGGCCGCACTCTCCCAGAGCCACGGCGCCCCCGCCGGGCAAGTCCCGATCCCCTACGCTGCCAAGGTGCGCCGCGGACACGACTTCCCTCTCGCCGCCCTCCTGATCGTGCTGCTCGCGCTCGGGGTCGTGGGTGGGACCGGCTACGCCTGGACGCAGTTCAACGACCGCATCGCCGAGGACACCGACGTCGAGTCCGTCGTCGACCCGGGGGGCAGCGACGACCGCCTGCCCGACGCCCCCGGCCTGCCCGACGCCTCCCCCAGCGAGCCTGCGGAGCCGGCCTACGAGCCGCCGACCTTCGACACCCTCACCCCGACCGCGAACCGGCCCCGCCCGGTGCTGCTGCTCCTCGGCGACGGCTGGGCGGCCGGCGACGGCGCCTCCACCGAGAAGGCGTCGTACGCCGCGCTGCTGGCCGACGACCTCGGCTGGGACGTGCGCACCGTCGCCGAGTCCGGGGCCGGCTACACGGTGCCGGGCCTGGGCGGCAGCACGATCCTCGACATGTTCGCCGGCGCCCCGCTCGGCTCGATCGACCCCGACGCCGTCCTGGTGCAGGCCGGGTACGCCGGCGCCACCGACACGAAGGCCGTGACCCGGGCGATCGCCGACCTGGGCGAGCAGATCGCCGCCGACCTGCCCGACACCCCGGTGGTCGCGGTCAGCTCGTTCCGCCCCGACGGGGTGAAGGCGAAGCAGGAGGCGAAGATGACGAAGGCGTGGCGCGACCTCGACGGCACCCTGGTGCTGCGCCCGAGCAAGGAGGGCTGGGCCGACCTGCCCACCGGCGCGGCCGGCAACCCCCTCGACGCCGGCCACCAGACGATCGCCACCAGCCTCGAGCAGGCCCTCCGCGACAGCGGTCTCGTGCCTCAGTCCTGATCCGCCAGCTCCAGCGCGGCCACGGCCCGTGCGGTGCTGCTCAGGAACGCCTGCATCGCCGGGCTGTCGGCCCGCTCGTGGCGGGCCAGCAGGATCCGGCGGCGCAGCGGCCGCGAGACCCGGTGCAGGGTGATCCCGTCGCCCGGCAGGAAGGTGCGGCCCAGGTCGGAGACCAGGGTGACGCCGAGCCCGGCGGCGACCATGGCGAGGGCGGTCGCCTGCCCGTCCACCTCGTGGGTGGTCCGGACCTCGAAGCCGGCGTCGCGGCAGGCGGCCCGGACCGCCCTGCCGTAGTAGCTCTGCGGTCCGGAGATGATCCAGTCGTGGTCGGCCAGGTCGGCGAGCCGGATCGTGCCGGGCGCCAGCTGGCCGGTCGCGGCCGCGACGTGGAGCCGGTCGTCCATGACCGGCACGAGGGCGAGCCCGGCGGTCCAGGGCTCGGTCGCGTCGGGGTAGTCGATCAGGAAGGCGAGGTCCAGGTGGCCGTGGGCGAGCTGCATCCCGGCCTCGTCGGGATCGGTCTCCCGGGTGCGGACGCGGATCTCGGGGCGCCGACGCCCCAGGTCGGTGACGACCTGCGGGACCAGGCCCGCGGCGACGGTGCTGAAGACCCCGACGGTCAGCTCGACGGCCACGAGGTCACGCACGTGCTCGACCGCGCTGCGGGCGTCGCGCTCCGCGGCGAGCAGGATCTCGGCGTGGTGCAGCAGCACCTGCCCGACCTCGGTGAGCACGACGTGGCGGCCGCGGCGCTCGAGCACCGGGGCGCCCACGTCCCTCTCCAGCGCGGCCATCTGCTGGGAGACGGCGGACGGCGAGTAGTGCGTCGCGAGGGCCGCCGCGTTCACACCGCCGTGGTGCGCGACCTCGCGGAGGATGCGCAGGCGGTGAAGCCGGAGCTCCATGCAGGAACTCTAAACTCTGACCCCCGATTGTCGCCATGGACGAGAACGGTCGCGGCGTCCACAGTGGAGGTCGGGTTCGACTGCGAGGGGGCAGCACGGTGGGGATGCGTGATTCTCGGGACCGCAGCACCGCCGCGGCACGGGCCGTCGAGCTGCGCTCGGCCGCGAGGAGCGTGGCGTACGGCGCCCGGGTCGAGGGGTTGGCCGGGCCGGGCGAGGCGTACGTCGTCCTCGGCTGCCTGGGGATGACCTCGCAGGCCACCCAGGACGGGGCGCGGGCGGTCGCCGCCTGGCTGGTCGACGCGCAGGAGGCGCGGCGGTTGACGGTGCGCGAGGGTCCGTTCGTCGGCGAGCCTGAGGCGGCCGTCGCGGTGGTCGCCGACGCCCTCACCCGCGCCCTGGCCGCCGGCGCGGAGGTCCAGGCCCAGCTGGAGCGCGCCCAGATCGCGGCCGCCGACATCGGCGCACTGCCGCCACGCTCGCCCGGGATTCGTCAGGGGTCCCGCCGGTGGTGACGCGACGGTGGTGACGCGGCGGCGTACGACGCTCAGGTGAGGCGCAGCCCGGTGAGGCAGGTCGGGTCGTCGGCGTCCATGGTCGCGACCGGCACCGTGCCGGTGCGCCCGTCGTGCTCGATGGTCAGGGTCCCCTCGAGGTCGCGCGGCACCCACAGCCCGACGAAGCCGTTGTCGTAGGTCTCGCGGGTCTCGTCGATCAGCACGTCGCCGTCGGCGTCGGTGAGCACGACCTGCACCGTCTCGTTGCCGAGCTCGCCGACGCAGGTGGTGAGGCTGTGGAAGTGGCACTCATGGGTCTGCTCGCGGTAGGGCGCGACCGAGATGTAGACCTCGTCGGTCGGCATCGGCAGCCAGGTCTCGCGGTCCTGGTCGTCGGTGAGCACGACGGCGTCCGGCTGCACGGAGGCGAGCAGGTCGGTCGGGCGCTCGGCCAGCGGCAGCGTGTCGAGCCGCTCGATGACCTCAGCGGTGTCGAGGCCGGCGAGGTCGTGGGTGGACAACAGGTCGCCGGCCGCGTCCGACTGGGCGGCGGACGACGGCGGCTGCGGGTCCGAGCCGGCACACCCGGCGAGCACCAGTGCGCAGGCGAGGACTGCGGTGGCGGCGACCAGCCGTCCTCGTCGGAGCGGGAGGGGGTAGCTCATGAGGCGGTCCTTCGCAGCGGGGGTTCAGGCGGCATGCCGATTGTCCCAGGGCCGCCCCCGTGGGTTGAGCAGGGAGGAGCACCCCACCGTTGGATGCTCCTATGGATGGTCAAGTCCGTGGTGGGGGTTGATCAGGGCGGGGTAGATCTCGCGGGTGATGTAGCGCTTGAGGATGCGGGCTGCTTCGCGTTTGGAGAGGTCGCGTTGGTTGACGCGGCGGGCGAGGTAGGTCTTGGTGGGTTTGTGCCAGCGCATTCGTGAGAGCAGGACGCGGTGGATGGCAGCGTTGGCCTGACGGTCGCCGCCGCGGTTGAGCCTCGTGCGGTGGGTTTGGCCTGAGGAGGCCGGGACCGGCGCGGTGCCGACGAGCATCGCGAAGGCTGCTTCGGTGTGGATGCGTTCGGGGTTGGCGCCGGCGGTGACCAGGAGCTGTCCGGCGCAGTCGTGTCCGATGCCGTTGATGGCCATCAGGGCGGGGTTGATCTGTTCGACCAGGGGGTGGATCAGCGCCTCGAGGTCGGTGATCTCCTCGCTGAGGTGGCGGTGACGGCGGGCGAGGCTGCGCAGGGCGGCCTTGGTGGCGTGCAGGGGCTCTGCGATGTGCGCGGGGTCGGGTCGCAGTGCGGCGCAGGTGCGCACCAATGTGGGGGTGTCTAGGTGACGCAGGCGGTGGCGTAGGTCGTCCTCGGCGGTCACGATCAGTGCTTTGATCTGGCGCACGACGTCGGCGCGTTGCTGGACTGCTGAGCGTCGAGCGACACGCAGGTTGCGCAGCGCTTCGATGCGTCCGTCGCGGGCCTTGGGAGTGCCGGTGTGCGCTCCCGACCACGCCGCGCGGGCGGCGGCTTCGGCGTCGACGGGGTCGGACTTGCCCTTGAGCCGGCGCGTGCGTCGATCTGGTCGATCGACCTCGATCAGGTCGGCGGTGGTGGCTGTGGCCAGGTGGCGTGCGAGTCCTAGGCCGTAGGCGCCGGTGCCCTCGATGCCGATCATCAGCACCGGTCCGAACGATTCCAGCCAGGCCAGCAGGGCCCGATGGCCGGATGTGTCAGCGTCGAAGTATTCGATGCCTAGCAGGCGTCCCAGTGAGTCGAGGGCGGCAGCGACGTGCTGATCGCGGTGGGTGTCGACTCCGCCGATCACCCCGACCCGTGGCGACGGCGGATCACCGAAGGCAGCGCTGGTCTCCTCGTGGGTGCAGTGCGATACGGGTGGTGCAGATGTCATGGTGGTCATGCCGTCTCCTCTTGTGGTGGCGGTGGCGCCAGCCAGGCGAGGGCAGCGGACAGGACAGTGATCAGTGACGGCTGGGCACAAGCTCCTATGAAGTCACGAGGCCCCCGCCTGGCTGGGTGCAGCACCCGGCAGCAGACCGACCGACAGATCCAGCGATGGACACCATGGTCAGTCGAGCAGCGAGTCAGGACGACCTGCCACCAGGCACTCCATTCGTATCGTCACTGTCGAGCAGGGAGGCGCCCCGGCGCCGACCGCCCGTCGAGACCCCGTGAGAACCGAGCAGAGCTCTCCTACGTCCGCCGGTGGAACCGCACCTGGTTGTCGGCGCCGACATCGACCTCGTACTCCGGGTCGTGGATGCGGCGGTGGTGGAACGGGCAGAGCAGCCGGCCCCGGGCGAGGTCGGTGTGGCCGTGGCAGGACCAGGGGTCGTCGTGGTGGGCGTGGCACATCGCCGGCGGGGCGTCGCAGCCCTCGGCGGTGCAGCCCCGATCCCGCACCGCAAGGGCGAGCCGCTGGGCGTAGGTGAAGAACCGCTTGGTCCGGCCGACGTCGAGGGGCTGGCTCTTCCCGCCCAGCACGACCGGGACGATCCCGGACTCGCACGCCAGCCGCCGTGCGGTCGCGGCGGAGACCCGGGCGCCGGTGTCGAGGGTCGCGGCAGCGAGTCCGCCCATCAGCGAGGCTGCGGTCATGGTGACCACCACGGTGGCGTTCACCCCGCCCGCACGGGGCAGAGTCGTCGGGTCGAGGCGCTCGATGAGCTCCACGAACGCCGCACCCAGACGCTGTGCGGTGGGCCGACGTACGGGCAGGGGTGCGTCGTCCTGGCCGTCTTGTCCGGTGCGCGTAGCGATCTGGTGCTTGGGTGCGGCGAACGCCAGCAGCGCCCGCTCCAGCATCTGCCCCACCAGCAGCGGCACCGTGAAGGACCCCTTGCAGCGGCCCTCGCCGTCCTGACGGATCCGGAAC